>JAFADI010000099.1 GCA_023424965.1 Bacillota bacterium | reverse complement strand
AGCCTTTTCCTTATGGTAGATGCTTTCTATTTTCCCCGGATACTTGCTCTCTACCTCCTGCTTTTTGACCGGATTTTCATTGGGAGCATTTGCCTGGGGCTTTGCGTACAGAATTCCCTTCAGCATTTCTTTCCACGGCAGCTTTTTGTCTTTATATGCTGCAAGGGGACACATGATATTCACATTTTTCTTTTCTTTATACTCGGCAAGTATTACCGCCGTATTGAATCCGTCGATGCTGCTCCCTGTCAGGCCTACGTCATCGGGTTTGAATTCCCATTGGAGTTCCCCCTTGCCCTTCTGCAGCGTAATGGGCCCCAGCGCAACAGGAACTACCTTGTTTTCATCGATCTTTAAAATATATACCTTATAGTTTATTTCCCCTTTGCCATCCTTAAGGTTTTGCACCAAAACGGACGCCTTTCCCTTTCCTTCCCTGGTCTCAATCCTTATATACCCAGAGGGCTCCTGGGCAGCCCCGAATCCTAAGTCTTCCTGTTTGAACATCCAGAAAATCTTACGGTATAAAAGCCTATCCCCCACTTACTTCCCCTCCTAAACTGACTTTTCCCTCAACCATTTTATTCATCACACCATAAATTGTGACAGTCTGGCACATGGCTTTGTTTGAGAAACCGCTAGAATACTTCTAATCTATATATATGTGGCGAAAAAAAAAATAGCCCGCATAAATATTACGCGGACCACTTTTTAATAGGTTTTCAAAACTTCATTTGTGAAAGGCATTTGATAACTGGGCAAATTGCGCGATGGACAGGGTCTCTCCCCTTTGGTTCTCCCCCACGCCGATATCTTTCAATATACTTTTTAGCTGGTCTTTTGTCTGCGTAAAATATCCGCTGTTTGACAAAGCATTCACCAGCGTTTTGCGCCTCTGTCCAAATGCGGCTTTAACGGTTCTGAAAAACAGTTCCTTGCTTAAAAGCTTCACGGGAGGTTCTTCGTAAACCTTTAGCCTTACGATGGTGGACTCAACCTCCGGCTGGGGTATAAAGCAGTGCGGCGGAACATTGAATACCATTTCCGGCTTCGAATAGTACTGCACCGCCACAGACAGAGCTCCGTAATCCTTGCCTCCGGGTGCGGCCGCCATCCTCTCCGCCACCTCCTTCTGAACCATGAACACCATCCTGTCCACGCCCGTATCCTCTTCAAGGAATTTCATTATTATCGGCGTAGTTATGTAGTAAGGCAGGTTTGCGACAACCTTCACCTGTTTAAACTTTTTGTCTTCCTCTTGAGAAATATTTTCCGCCGCGATGAGCTCCCTTATATCCAGCTTTAATATATCTTCATTTAACACCTGTACATTGTCAAAGTCCTTAAGAACTTCCGCCAGCGCCCCGATAAGATGCCTGTCGATTTCCACCGCCACAACCCTGCCGGCTCTTCTGGCCAGTTCTGCCGTCATGCTCCCTATTCCGGGTCCCACTTCGATGACGAGGTCCTGCTCATTTACCTCTGCAGCATCTACAATCCGCCGCACTGTGTTTTCATCAGTAAGAAAATTTTGCCCCAGGGACTTTGTCAGCCGTATATTGTGTTTATTGATCAGTTCTTTCGTATTCAATGCCATAAGCCTCTACCTCTTTTATTTTAGAAAAAATAGAGCCGGGATTATTATCCCAGCTCTCGTATTGTCCCTTATCAAATAATTCGGATGCTGCAATCGGGTTTGCTTTTAATTACTTAAACGGTCGTATATTCATACACATTTTACTCTGTAAGTATGTATACTTTTACTCTTTTGCGCCCCCATGCATTTGCCGTATGCTGCTCATCGAAGTACAGGTCGATTATATCTCCCTTTATTGCTCCCCCGATGTCCGCTGCTACGGCATAGCCGTAATCAGGAGTATTTCCTGCCACTTCCACATACACTTTTGAACCTAGAGGGATAACTCTGGGATCTACTGCAATAACACCCTTCTTTACCCTCATGCCGGTATAGGTAATACCAAACCCCGGATCTCCGGGAGCCTTTCCGGTATCCGCCAAAGAGGCGGTATATGCGGTAGACTTCATGTCAAGCACTTTCTTATACCTGACGGTATCACCTCTGGCCGTCTTGTGGTTCAAGACCGTACCCAGTTCAATAATTTTGTCTACTGGCGTTGACAGCACCACTTCCTGTAAAAACTTTTTTGCAACTTCCTTACCGTCCTCAAGGACTACCTCGTAGGATTTTTGTCGGGTACCTTCCTTACCATCTCTTACGGTTCTTTCCGTACCCTTATCCAGCTTGTTGTTTTCCCTGCTCACTGTTTTAAAGGGTATTGAAATATCCTCGGTCAGTACCTCTGTCTTAATCCTAACAATTTTAATGCTCATGTCCTTGACAATGGGGTCCTCCATGGACACTCCTTCAAGCCTGTCTTTTTCACCAACCTTGAAAGGGCTATTGTCAAGGGCTTCTCTTACCGTGTCCCTATAAGTCATTACCACGCTTTTTTGCCCGTCTGCAAATACATTTACGGGCACTGCCCTATCTATTTCGATTACGTTGGTTCCTATCTTTTGTAATTTTGAATCAAGCGATATACTGATAAAATCGTCAGGACTTACTTTTATACCATTTTGCTCAAGCACTTCTTTAACGGTAGTTTTCATTGTTTTTACAACAATCTGCTTTCCACTGTCGTTTATTATGACGTCGCTTTTCAAGTTGAGAAAAATCCCAACTCCAGCAGAAACGGAAATCACGATCGCAACCGCAACGATTATAATCTCCTTACATGAAAAATACCTTTTAATATTTCGCGCAAGCGGTATCACCATATCAACCTCCTGTTTAAAATATTAATAAGGGACGCGAACCCATTTTATTCTAAAATGATAATTTTGTCAAATTCATTGCCAGGATATTACCCTTATGTAAATTATTTGGCTAATATTTATAAGAATATACCTGATTTGAAAAAAATATTACTTAATTTTGAATTGAGAGCAAACTTTTCCGATGAGAAATAAAAGAAATAGCCGTTAGATTTCTCTGGCACACTGTCAACCCTAAACCCTATGTTATCCGCCCTGCGGAAATCTAACCGGCGGCAACCTATGAAATTAGGGTTGACAGTGTACTGACTGCCATATGTTAATTCCTTTGTATCCAATACTTTCCTGTGCACCCTCCGGCGGTCTATCTCCGCCCCAGGAGCACGTAAGTCCAGTGTCTAGTACTGCATGCCTCCCATTCCCGCCATTGGATTATACATATTCTGCATCATGTAAGGGCTTGCCATGGGATTGCTCATGTCCATCACACCCTGCTGCCCATAAGGCATACACTGCATCATAAACATAGGACAGCACATCATCGGCATCATCTGCGGCATCATTCCCATTTGAGGCATCATCTGGGGCATCATTTGAGGCATCATTCCCATCTGCGGCATCATATCCATCTGGGGCATCATCTGAGGCATCTCAGTCATCTGGGGAAGCTCAGCCGTAGGCTGCTTCTGGGGCATGGTAGATGTCATAGGCAATTCAGCCGTGGGCTGTTTTTGCGGCATGGTAGATGTCATGGGAAGCTCTGCCGTCGGTTGCTTTTGAGGCATGGTAGACATTTGAGGCAGTTGGCTCATTTGCCCATTGGAGTTCACATTCATTTCGAATTTGTTCTTCTTTTCTTCTCTCATACACAATTCCCTCCAAAACCTGATCTATATTGGCTCCACAAATCACATATAATTGTGAAAAGCCATGATAATCATGATATTCAGGCTTTTCATAGTACATTATATGAACCGGAGGATAATTTGTGATATGTTTTTTATGTATACTTGAAGGAACTGTGCTCAGAGTGAATTGAATATCCCCGCAATAACCCAGGTATCCTTCTGTTTATCGTAAGCAAAGGCAAAATATCTTTCATTTACACCGTCAACAAAAAAACCGCCCTTGCTGTTCTCCGGTTTTTTTACTTCCAGTACGGCTTTCAAAAAAATGCTCCCCTTTTTGTCGTCAGGAACCTTGTCCAGGTATGGCTTCAAGGATTTTAGCTTTACGCTTTTAATCTCTTTTTTGTAGCTGTCCGAAAAAGGACTGAGAGCCACCCTGTCGGGTATAAAATAGTTGTGTCCGTATTCCATGTCGTATACAGCTTCGTACTGCCCTTTGTCGATGAGGTCGGCCCACTTTTTGATTATCTCCTCAAAGGGCTTCAAATCCGCCTTCTCCAGCAGGCTCCCTGCGATGTCCATGCTCTTGTCATACTTACCGGCAAGCTCCAGATTGAGAGTTTCCAGCTGTGAACTCTTTTCCTGCAGCCGCCGGACATCCTCATTCAGTTGGGCAATGGTGGCTTTGAACTCCTTATTCTCCTTGTTGACCTCTTCAACCTGTTTGTTCAACGCTTCGATACTGTAGTTTTTGCTGTCCGTGAGGTATTCAAAACTTTTTATTTTGTTTTCCCTATCCCACAGCAGATAATTAAAAGCAATAAACACCGTAAGTAAAACGGCCGAAATCAAAACAAGTACAAGCTTTTTCAACAAAACACCTCCCAACCTTCATTTTTACTATCGATTTCTCACTTTATTCTAAACAGCCTTTTGGCATTTTCCGTCGTAATCCGGGCAATCTCTTCAAAGGGTATGTTTCTGACCTCTGCAAGCTTTTCCGCCACAAGTCTTACATAACTTGAATCATTTCTTTTCCCCCGGTGGGGTTCAGGGGTAAGATAGGGAGAATCCGTTTCTATCAGCAGCCTGTCCAGAGGAACATATTTTACCACTTCGATAACTTTCACCGCATTTTTAAATGTAAGAGGTCCTCCCACCGAGATGTAAAAATTATTTTCCAGCAGGATTTTGGCCATTTCCACACTTCCTGAATAACAGTGCAGAACTCCTCCCACACTTTTGGCATTCTCCGCCACAAGGATCTTTAAGGTATCCTCATGGGCATCCCTGTTATGCACCACAACGGGCAGTCCAATATTCCTGGCCATGTCGATCTGCCTTGAAAACCAGTGCTTCTGCACCTCCCTGGGGGAGTTGTCGTAATAATAATCCAGTCCAATTTCTCCGATTGCCACCACCTTTTTATCGCTGGCAAAATCTGCAAGGGTGGCAATTGCACCTTCATTCATCCCTTCCGCATTGTGCGGGTGAACGCCCACAGCGGCATAGATAAAGTCGAATTCCTGGGACAGTCCTATGCAGTCAACGGCTGATGAAATATTGGAGGCGGCGTTCAGTATATAACTTACACCGCTGTCAAAGGCCCTCTGAATAACTTCGTATCTGTCATCGTCAAATTTCGTATCGTCATAATGTGCATGGGAATCGAAAAGCATATATTTCTCCTGTGTATTGGTTTACTTTATTATATCAATTTCACATGAAAAATAAAACCCCCGGCTCACATCAACGGATGCAAACCAGGGGCTTCCTTGCAAAAGCTTTGCGCTTTATCTTACCTGCGTACCTGTGGGCATATCTTTGTCCAGTCCCGCCAGCACAAGATTCTCATCATCCGCCGCAGCCAGAATCATTCCCTGGGATTCAATTCCTCTGAGCTTTGCAGGCTTGAGGTTGGCTACAAGGATTACCTTCTTGCCCACCAGTTCTTCCGGCTTGTAATACCTGGCAATCCCCGAAACTACCTGCCTTGTCTCGCCGCCCATCTCAAGCTTCAGCTTCAGCAGCTTGTCGGCTCCTTCCACTTTTTCCGCCTCCAGCACCTTTGCGACCCGGAGGTCCAATTTGGCGAATTCATCAATGGAGATATGGTTTACATCTTCCTGTTTTTTCTCCGCCGGTGCAGGCTGGGTTTTGGAGCTTTCTTCCGGAGGTTTTTCCGCGGGAACGCCGGCAGTCATGTTTTCCAGCTCTTCCAGTTCTTTTTTCAGGTCGATCCTGGGGAATATTATCTCCCCTTTATTTACGGCGGTGCCTTCGGGATATCCTCCCCAGGTCTTGGCACTTTCCCAGGCAACGGATTTTTCATCCGTCAAGCCCAACTGGTGCCAGATCTTTGCCGGTGTTTCAGGCATGAAGGGCTGGAGGAGTATGGATACGATTCTCAGGCTCTCCGCCAGGTTGTACATCACTTCCGCCAGTCTTGGAGCCTTTTCGCTGTCTTTTGCCAGTACCCAGGGCATGGTCTCGTCAATATATTTGTTGGTCCTGGATATGGCCTTCCAGGTTTCCGTCAGCGCTGCACTGAATTGGAGCTTGTCCATGTATTCTTCCACTTTATCGGGAGTTTGCATGACGAGTTTCTTCAGTTCCTCGTCAAATTCTCCCGCAGCTCTTCCGGAAGGTATCACGCCCCCGAAATATTTGTCAATCATGGCAACGGTCCTGCTGACCAGATTTCCCAGATCGTTTGCAAGATCCGAATTTATTCTGTTTATCAGGGCTTCATTGGAGAAAATTCCGTCTGAACCGAAGGGTACCTCCCTTAGAAGAAAATACCTTATGGAATCCAGGCCGTATTTGTTTACAAGCACCACGGGATCCACCACATTCCCTTTGGATTTGGACATCTTCCCACCCTCAAGCAGCATCCAGCCATGGCCGAAAACCTGCTTCGGCAGCGGTTCTCCCAGCGCCATGAGCATTGCAGGCCAAATGATGGTGTGGAAACGGACGATCTCCTTTCCCACAAGCTGTACATCGGCGGGCCAATAGTTCCTGTATGCCGAGTCATCCTCCGACATATAGCCCATGGCGGTTATGTAGTTCGACAATGCATCGATCCATACATACACCACGTGCTTGTCGTCAAAGGAGACGGGAATCCCCCAGTTGAAGGTAGTCCTTGACACGGCAAGGTCTTCCAGGCCCGGCCTCAGGAAATTGTTCAGCATTTCGTTCTGCCTCGATACGGGCTGGATGAATTCGGGATTCTCTTCGATATGTTTTATTAAACGGTCCTGGTATTTTGACAGTCGGAAGAAATAGCTTTCTTCCCTGGTAAGCTCCACCTCGCGGCCGCAGTCGGGGCATTTTCCCTCCACCAGCTGGGTTTTCGTCCAGAAGGATTCACAGGGCGTGCAGTACCAGCCTTCGTACTGGCTCTTATAGATGTCCCCCTGGTCATAAAGCTTCTTGAATATTCCCTGCACTGCCTTTTCATGGTGGGTATCCGTTGTCCTTATGAACCTGTCGTTGGTTATCTTCATAAGCTTCCAGAGGTCTTTGATGCCCGCCACAATCTCATCCACATACTGTTTGGGCGCTATACCTTTGTCTTCGGCCTTTCTCTGTATCTTCTGTCCATGCTCGTCCGTCCCGGTGAGAAACATGACGTCATAGCCCTTCAGTCTTTTATATCTTGCCATTGCATCCGCGGCAACCGTTGTATACGAGTGCCCGATATGCAGTTTATCGCTTGGATAATATATGGGCGTCGTAATATAAAAAGTTTTTTTATCCATCCCTATCTCCATTTCCCTTTCAGACTCTTCCTTCTACCCCGTAGTTATCGAGGAAGTTCGCGAAGTAGATATTAAGGAAATATTTATTTTGAACTTCGCTCACTATAATACTATACCCATTTGGAAATATTTTTTCAAGAATTTTCGTTAGAAAAGGGTGCTGCCCCAAAAAGCCTATAAACAAACCGTTTTTTGGAAACAATATAGAGGCAATAAACCGATCAGGAGGTTTTATATGGAACTGAGCTACGACAGTGGTTATAAACTTATTTACAAATATGTCAGCAGTATCTTCCCACAGGTGGACAAGCAGTTGGAGGATTGGCGCCGGTTATGCGGAAAAGCCCAGAGTGAGCTGTTGGGCAGGCTGGCGTTATCCAGCATAGGCTTAAAGAAGTTTCACGCCCAGGGCGGTTGTGCCTATGCTTTATATCCCCATGCCAATATAGCGCAAACCATCCGCTTCATCGTATCCTTCCAGACCATCAGCGACTATCTGGACAACCTGTGTGACAGGGCGGGCGTTCAGGACGAAAAGGCTTTCCGGCAGCTTCACCTTTCCATGCTGGATGCCGTAGACCCCTCCAGACAGCCCTGCGACTACTACCTTTTTTACCCTCACAGGGAGGACAACGGTTATCTTCAAACGCTGGTAGAGGAATGCAGAAATCAAGTGTCCTCCGTGCCGGGCTACCACCTTGTAAAGGATGTGATAAAGCATTATGTAGGCCTGTACTCCGACCTCCAATGCTACAAGCACCTGGCAAAAGATACCCGGGAGCAGAAGCTGTCCGCCTGGGCAGCTCCATATATTTTAAGTTGTCCCGGTATTTCCACCTGGGAATTCTCTGCCGCCGCCGGTTCCACCCTGGGAGTCTTTGTCCTGTATGCGGCTGCCTGGGATCCCTCTCTTACGGAGGCTGAGGTTTTTCAGCTTGAGCTGGCCTACTTCCCCTGGATCTGCGGTTTGCACATCCTGCTGGATTATTATATTGATGCCCAGGAAGACATGCAAACCGGAGACTTGAACTTCACTTATTATTATGAAAACCTCAAGCAATGTGAAGAAAGGCTTTCCTTTTTTGTACAGCAGTCCTTAAGCCACTGTTCAGGTCTGAAGTATCCTGAATTCCACACAACCGTCATTCGAGGCCTGCTTGCCATGTACCTTTCCGACCCCAAGGCCTCCTCCGGAATGAATAAGCTGTCCAGCGGCAGCCTCTTGAAAACCTGCGGCACGGAATCTTCCATATACTACAACCTGTGCCGCCTGCTCAGATTCACAGGGGTAATTTAATTGTACGTGGCATTAATTTGCCCTTGCCTTCAGCACATCCGCCAGGTTTCTGAGGAAGGTCATATGCTCCGACTGGGGCATCAGCTCCAGAGATTCTTTTGCCTTCTCGATGTGGTATACCGCCAGGGCAAAACACCTGTCAACGGTTCCGGAAGCCTCCAGGTCGGAAACAATACCGTCACACTCCTGCTCCGTAAATCCCTTTTTGCTTATGACGTCCACTATCTTTTCTTTATAATGGTCATTGTTTAAAAGCATGATGGCGGGAAGAGTGATATTTCCCTGCCTCAGGTCTTCGCACCTGGGCTTCCCCATGTTTTCCACCTTTCCGCAGAAATCCAGGATATCGTCGATAATCTGGAAAGCGTATCCCAGATGCAAGCCATATTCCCCCATCATATGGACCTGAAGCTTGGTTGCACCGGATATGGCCGCCCCGGATTTGCAGCAGCAGCTTAAAAATATTGCAGTCTTCATGCCGATGATTTCATAATACCTTTCCTGGCTTATGAGAGGATTGAACCTTTCTCCCGCCTGGACGATCTCTCCCTCGCACATGTTCTGTATGGCCTCAACCATCAGGTCCATGCTTCTCATCAATCTGTTGGAAGACATAATTCCAAAGGCTTTGGAGAAAAGATAGTCGCCGCACAGGACGGCAAACTGGTTGCCCCAGATTTTATTTATGGAGGGCCTGCTCCTTCTTAAAGAAGAATTGTCAATGATGTCGTCATGCACAAGGGATGCCATATGTATCAATTCCGCCGCGACAGCGGCCTTAACCAGGTGGTTTGACATTGTGCCGAACCCGAGGCCGCTGTGCAGCACCAGCAGCGGTCTTATTCTCTTGCCTCCCGCATTCAGAATGTGGCTGCACATTTCCCTCATGGTCCCCTGGCTCCCCGAGAGGGAGTTATAAAGCTCAATTTCGATCGCTTCAATGCCCGGAATCTGTTCCGCATCAAATTTAACGCTTTGAAAACCCGTATCGTTTTGCTTGTAGGCTATATTCAACGTACATACCTCTTTTTGTGAATTAAACAGATGATTCCAAAAATCTACCATTTGTCCATACTCTAGTATGTACTAATATTTTTGAATTTATAATACCATCTATCTTCCGAACACCAGGCCGCATATCCACACGGAGGCCACCACGCTCGCAGCATCCGCAAGAAGTGCCGCGGCCAGCGTATATCTGATATTTTTGATGCCCACGGCTCCGAAATATACTGCCAGCGTATAAAATATGGTTTCCGTGGAACCCATCATCGTTGAAACCACACGCCCTATAAAAGAATCAGGGCCGTAATTTTTTATTATATCGGAGACCAGTGCCAGGGAAGCACTCCCTGAGATTGGTCTCAAAAAGGCCAGGGGAAGGGCTTCCGCCGGAATTCCCACAGCATTTGTAGCCGGTGAAACAGCGTATATCAGCAAGTCCAGGGCTCCTGACGCCCGGAATACCCCCACTGCCACCAGAAGGCCCACAAGGGAAGGAATAATCCTCAAAACCGTTGTTATCCCTTCTTTTGCACCTTCAACAAACACATCATAGACCTTTACCTCTCTCCACATCCCAAAGGAAAGAATAACTAGAAATATTGCAGGAATTGCATAAGCGGACAAAACCCCGATGATGTGCACGTTCATCGCCTCTTCCCTATTTTACTTTTTCCGGCGGTTGACAGGATTTTTACCGAAACAACTCCTGTGATGGTGGCACAAATACTGGCTACCCAGATGGTTCCTATGATTTCGGCAGGATTGGCAGAACCTTCCGCAGACCTTAGTGCAATGATGGTTGCCGGAATGAGCTGTATCGCGGAGGTATTGAGTACCAAAAACATGCACATGGCATTGGTGGCAATATCTTTTGAAGGGTTTATCTTCTGAAGCTCTCCCATGGCCTTTATACCCAGGGGAGTTGCCGCATTGCCCAATCCAAGAAAGTTTGCGGCCAGGTTCATCACAACGGCGCCCATTGCGGGGTGCCCCTTGGGGATCCCGGGAAACAGAAATCCCAGCACGGGTCTCGCCAGTCTCGACAAATACCTGATCATTCCACTCTTCTCGGCTATATTCATTAATCCCGTCCATAGGCACATGATTCCAAGCAAACCAATGCTGAGTTCAACTGCTGTTTTCGATGAATCGATGGCCGCTTTGGTCACTTCATTTATCCTCCCGTTCATCATCCCCACGACAAAACCGATGATCAGCATTCCAACCCATATATAATTCAGCATGCCTTCAACTCCCGTTTAACAGCAATACTAATTTATATGAAATCCATGGACTGCGTATTCGGCGAATGCATGTCGAATTATGTCACATAATCCTCGCAAGCAATTCCCAGTATTACCATTACATATATGTATATATCTGTAATTGATTTTTTCGAGAAACCAAGCCCTTTTATTTGAACATTTCCGAAACGGCGGTTTTTTGCCCTTCAAAGGGTCCATTTACAGGCATTCCAAATATATCTTCTAAATTATAGAAAAAAATCCATTTTCTTGGTATTACATTTTTTTGAATTTTTTTAAATTTATTGTTGACGATTATTGGAATTTATGGTACTATGATGTTAGAAAACTTTGTCGAAAACTGTAACATTAGGGAGGAAACAGTATATGAAATCTACAGGTATTGTAAGAAAGGTTGACGAGTTAGGAAGGGTTGTTCTTCCAATCGAGTTAAGAAGGACTCTTGACATAGCGGAGAAGGACGCTCTTGAAATCTACGTTGACGGAGCCACCATCATACTTAAGAAGTACGAGCCGGCTTGTATTTTTTGCGGAAATGCCAAGGACGTCAGTGTATACAAAGGAAAGAACATCTGTCCTGATTGCATGAGAGAATTGAAGAAATAACTTCTCATACTAAAAACGGGAGTATCCTTGCGATACTTCCGTTTTATTTTAGGCTGTTAAAGGAGCTGGTTATAGACATCCCTTTTACTCAGTCCCCTGTCGGCGGCGGCTTTTTTCATGGCATCTTTTTTGCTCATGCCAAGGTCTATATAGCTTTGAACATGTTCCTCTAGGCTGACCTCGCTCCACTGCCTTTTCTCTTCCTCCACTACGGCCTCTTCACTTAAGCCTTCAACCACCAGCACATATTCGCCGCGGGGCGATTCCCCGGAATATTTTTCAATTGCTTCCTCAAGGGTACACCGTAGCAGTTCCTCATATTTCTTTGTAAGTTCTCTTGCCAGTACGATCCTCCGGTTTCCCAGTTCTTCTCTCAGGTCTTTTAAAGTGTATTCAAGCTTATGGGGAGCCTCATAAAAGACCATTGTTCTTGTCTCGCTTTTCAGCCCCCGTATCCTGTTCCTTCTAGCCCTCTTGTTCATGGGCAGAAAACCCTCAAAACAGAACCTCCCCGTCGGCAAAGCCGACAGTACCAGACCCATGGCAGCCGCAACAGGTCCGGGCGCCATCGTCACGGTGATACCATTCTTGACGGCCAGCCCCACAAGGTCCTCTCCGGGATCGGAAATGCCCGGAGTCCCGGCATCCGATACCAGCGCCAGGTTCTTGCCCTCCAGCAGCTGCCCGATAAGATAATTGCCCTTTTCAAGCTTATTATGCTCATAATAGCTCACCATAGGCTTTTTTATGTCAAAGTGGTTAAGAAGTTTCAAGGTCTGCCTTGTGTCTTCTGCTGCAATCATGTCGACTTCTTTTAGTATTCTGATGGCCCGGAGGGTGATATCCTCCAAATTCCCTATGGGGGTGGCAACAAGGTACAGAGTTCCGCTTTTATAAACCGTTGGGGTTAAATCCCGTGACTCCATTCTTTCCTCCCGTAAATCCTGTTTATCTCCTCTGAATAATTCCCATTTTCATCGTATACATACAGGGGATCCATCATTTTAAGCTGAGCGTTTCCGCCCCTGGCTCCGTTGACCAGCAGAAGGTTGGGCCTCTTATAGGGTGAAGGATGTACAAACCGCATGTATTTGGGCTCTATTTTGCAAGTCCGCATGAGGAAGATGATGTCGGCCAACCGGTCGGGCCTGTGTACCATATAAAACTTCCCTCCGGGAACCAGCAAGCGGCCGGCAGATTTTATCACATCCTCAAGACTGCACAGGATTTCATGCCTGGATATGGCTTTTGTGTCTGAAGGATTCAAAAGTCCTCCGCCCTGGTTCATGTATGGAGGATTGGTTACCACCACCTCGCAGCTTGAAGGGCCGAAAAGCTCCACGCTGTTCTTGATATCCCCGCAGATGATCCTGACCCGTTCCTCCAGCTGGTTCATCGCCACACTTCGCAAAGCCATTTCCGCCATTTCAGGCTGTATTTCGAGCCCCGTTATGCTCCTGGCACGGGTTTTTCCCGCCATGAGGATAGGTATGATCCCCGTTCCCGTACCAAGGTCGATGACCCGGTCCTTCTCTTCCGCTTTTGCAAAATCCGAGAGCAGGACTGCATCTACGCCAAAGCAAAAGCCCTCCCGCTTCTGGATAAGCCTCAAATTTTCAAATTGCAAATCGTCGATTCTTTCATTGTCGAAAACTTTTATTTCCACATTCAGCACCTGTTCCATGCAGCTTTTAACGGCTATACTATAAAGAAGCTGAGGCTAAGGTTAAGGACGAGAAAAATTTCTCAACCCCAGCCTTAGCCTCAGTCTCAACCACAAATGGCCTAAATAAAAGCTCAAGGGCCATCGAACCCCATCGCTTTTGGCCGGATTTGCCCTACAAATGGCCTAAAAACAAAAAGTCAAGCTCCAAAAAAAGCTTGACCTTTGATTTGCCATATTATTTCGGCTGAGGAGCATCAACAGGACAAACATTTGCACAAGCTCCACAGTCAATGCAAGCGTCAGCGTCTATCACATATACACTATCCCCTGCAGATATGCAGGATACTGGACATTCGGATTCACAAGCTCCACAGCTGATGCAAGCGTCTGTTATAAAATATGCCATCAAAAACACCTCCCGAGTAATTGTCGAAAACTACGTCATAAGGATTATTCCCTATGGTTGACCGTTTTTATTTTACCACTAAACTTGAGGAAAATAAACATATTTTTAAATAATTGTTGTACAGGCTTTAATCCTCCAACTGTTTCAGAGCCTCGATATCGATGTCTCCATCCTCCGAAGCAGCAACGTCTTTTATTACCTTGACCTCAGCCACACTATAGATTTTGAGGTCGGTTTCATTGCCTTTATCCAGCTTGACTTTTACCATTTCCTTCAAAAGGCTTATACCCATGACCACGCCCTGCCCTTCAGGGGTTTCCACAATGGCACCCGCCTTTGGCACTCTGCCCAGGATCTCTTCATAGGCTTCCTGCTCGTATTTGAGGCAGCACATGAGCCTGCCGCAGGTACCCGAAATCTTTGTGGGATTGAGGGAAAGCCCCTGCTCCTTGGCCATTTTTATCGAAACAGGCTGGAATTCGCCCAGGAAGGAATTGCAGCACAGCACACGTCCGCAGACCCCTAATCCGCCCAGCATTTTGGCTTCATCCCTGACGCCGATCTGCCTTAGCTCGATACGGGTTTTAAAAACGGCCGCCAGATCCTTGACCAGTTCCCTGAAATCCACCCTTCCTTCCGCCGTAAAGTAAAATAATACCTTGTTATTGTCAAAGGTATATTCCACATCGATCAGCTTCATGTCCAGGTTATGGTTTTTTATTTTCTGAAGGCAGGTCTGGAAAGCCTCTTCTTCTTTTTTCCTGTTCTCTCTCGCATGCCTGATATCTTCCTCGGTAGCTATCCTGATGACTTTTTTAAGAGGCGCTACGATTTCCTCCTCGGAAACTTCCCTGGTGGAAATAACCACCTGACCGAATTCTATTCCTCTTGCGGTCTCAACGATTACATCCAGATTCTGCTCTATATCTAAATCGCCGGGATCGAAATAATAGATCTTGCCGGCGCTTTTGAATCTCACACCTACGACCTTAACCATTAAACTTCTTCCTCCTGAAGCTTCATAAGCATCACTTCTATAGAAAGTTGATAATTTGCATTTTGCTTGATATTCCTGCGCGCTGCCTCAATCAAATCAATATTTCTGGTGATACGTGCCGTTGTATAGGCAGATACACTATTTAATATAATATCCTTTTTGTCGGAATTAATCAATACATATTCATCCCCAGTATTTTTAAAGGCCAGCAAATCCCGGTAGAACAGGAGCATAATGTCAAGGACCGTATCCACATCACTTTTATTGTCTTCAAAAAAGCCATATAGCTTTAAAATTTCGGAAAGCTTTGAGCTTTCAAGCTTTTGCACTATATCCAGCACATCCTGCCTGAGCCGTATAAATTCCTCGGAACCCGCCAGTTCCAGGGCACTTCCTATAATGCCATCCGCATAGGCGGCGATAAATTCCAGGTTTTGCGGACTGTGCCCGAACTTTGCCTTCAGCAGCGTCTTCACTTCCTCGGGGGAATTTTTTCTAAAGCTGTACTTCACGGCCCTGGACCGGATGGTCTCAAGCAGCGCACCATAATTGGACACCGTCAGAAGAATCACACCATAGGAGGGGGGCTCCTCCAGGGTTTTCAGCAGGCTGTTCTGGGCCTGTACCGTCATTCTCTCCGCATCCGCGATAAGATATACTTTTTTGTTTGAATAAAGGGGCCTGATATTTATTTCACTGTGTATCTTCCTTATTTCTTCAACCCCGATGCTTCCCTCTTCCGGATTTATTTCAGAAAAATCGGGGTTTGTTCCGTTTGCCAGAAGCCGGCAGGGCATACAGCCATTGCAGCACTTCCCATCTTTAAGCTCTTGACAGAGCAGCTGCTTTGCAAATATTCTGGCAACAGACTTCTTACCGATCCCCCTGGGTCCGCTCAGGATATAGGCATGTCCCACTTTTCCCGTTTGTACGGCGGCCATTAAAGCCTCTTTTATTTCTTTCTGCCCTACAATACCGTCAAAATCCACTTATACACCTCTACAGTGACAGGTCCAGAATAAGACCCCTGATATCTTCAATGCTTTTTAAAATCTTTATATTGTCCTTCTGGGAGCTCAGCACCTCTTGAGTCAGGTTCTCAAGTTCTCCGTTCACCTTTTTGATGATGGCGTACACCTTGTGCCTTCCCCTCCTGTCAAGGAAATTCTTTTTAGAGAACTTGTGCGAATTGTTCACAGCCTCATCCATGAACTCCGAAATCAGGCTCTTGTATACTTTGAGTTCACGGATATCCGCCTTTTTACCCAATTTTTCACCCTGCTCCATTATTCTGCTTATAAGTCCGTTGATTCTTTCCTCCAGGTTGCTGGTTTCCACACGTTTGAGCTGGCTCTGGAAATTGGCTTCCTTGCTGTCGGAAACCTTCCTTTCCTCTTTGCTCCCAAGCTCTGTAAGTCCGGAAGTCTTGCTGAGGCTCTCGCTAACCTTCATGGCCTTCACTCCATTTAACCATCGAATTTATACCTTTTCAAAACGCTCCACGTCAATTACAAAAAGCGTTGCGCCCCCCACCACAACTTCCACCGGATAGGGCATAAACACGCCACCCATTCCGTTAGGCGTCATCGAAGAATTAATTACCTGCTTTCTGCTTTTTGATTTTTTCTCAACGATTTCGATGACCTTGTCAACCTTTTCTTCTTCCACACCCACAAGGAGAGTAGTGTTTCCGGATCTTAGAAAACCACCCGTAGAGCAAAGCTTTGTAACACTGAAGCCGTTCTTGTTTAATTCGTCCATCACCTTGTGTCCATCTTCGTCATGAACAATCGCAAAAACCAGTTTCATAACAAACCCTCCATTCAACTTAATCTAAAATATTTTTAAAATGTTTTGCCTTTTATCAGCTTATCCACATGCATTTTTACGTCTTCAAAGATTTCTTCCACGCTTCTGTTGCTGTCAATGGATTTTATCCTCTCAGGATAACGTAGGGCCAATTTCTTATAGCCTTCATAAACCTTCATGTGAAATTCCATCTTCTCGTTCTCGATCCTATCCGCTCCCGTAGCTTTGATTCTTCGCCTTAAAGCAATCTCAGGACTCAGGTCGAAAAAGAAAGTCACGTCGGGAAAGCTTCCGTCCATTGCAATTCGATTTACTTCTTCCACTATACTTAAATCTATTCCCCTGCCAAAGCCCTGATAAACATAGCTAGAATCTACAAATCTGTCACAAATTACAATTTTTCCTGCCGCAACCGCCGGTTTTATCACTTCAAAAACATGCTGTGCCCTTGAGGAGGCATATAAAAGCATCTCGGGGATGTGTCCCATTTCCGTGTTGCGGGGGTCCAGTATGATTTCACGGATCCTCTCGCTAATGGATGTCCCACCGGGTTCCCTGGTGAGCACCACGCCGAAGCCTTTTGAATTTAGATACTGCTCCAGAAGCGCTATCTGGGTTGTCTTACCCGAACCATCGGTACCTTCAACGGTTATAAAAAGACCCTTGGTCATTTGTTCCTCCAAAAAATTCTACTATTTTTTTAAAACCCGTATTTCTCCGTCCAGTCCGGTTATATTCCCTCCAAGCTTTTTTATAGTATATATATATTCCAGGATTTCCTCCGTTATAATTTCTCCGGGGCAAATAACGGGGATACCCGGCGGGTAGGGCGTTATCATCTGAAGGCTTATCCTTCCCGCACCACGGATGATTTCTATCCATTCTCCGTCGGCGTGCAGTGCTTCTCCCATTTCTATTCCCCGCTCCAGAGACGGTATTTCCCTGATTCCATTATCGGCAGATGAAGACCTTCTCTTGAATCCGGCTGCCAATCCCCGCAGGCCCCTCAAAAGCCTTTCCAGGTCCTGTGCCCTGTCGGCTATGGTTGTGATACACACAATATTTTTTAAATCCGACATCTCAACCTGGATACCGTATTCCCTCCGAAGGACTTCTTCGGCGTCAAATCCGGTCAGGCCCAGGTCCGACACCCTTATCACCAGCCTGGTCCCATCGTGGCGGAACTCCCTATTGTTTCCATTAAGTACGGCTAATCCAGCAATACCCTGCAGCTCTTTTTCGAACTTTGCTATCTGTTCAAGGAGTCCTTTTATTTTATTCCTTCCCTCGTCCTCCATAATCGCCCTGGCGATGTCAAGATAAGCCATAAGAATGTAAGACGGGCTGGAGGTCTGAATGAGGCTGAGGTTGAACTTAAGCCTGTCCATATCGATATTCTTGCTTTTAACCTGCAGATATGCCCCCTGGGTAAGCGCCGGCAGCGTTTTGTGGGCACTTTGTACACACATGTCGGCCCCGGAATCCATGGCACAGTCCGGAAGTTCCGGGCTAAACCTCAGATGGGCTCCATGGGCTTCATCCACCATGAGGATTTTACCATGCCTGTGCGTGACAGCGGCAATTGCTTCAATATCAGAACAAATGCCGTAGTAATTGGGCCTGGTAACAAAAACTCCCCGGGCATCGGGATGCATGTCAAGCGCATGGCCCACTTCTTCCGGCGTAACGGCGGTGGATATGCCGAACAGGCTGTCAAACCGGGGTTTTATAAAAACAGGCGTCACCCCGGCCAGCATCATACCGTTTATAACCGCCTTGTGGCAGTCCCTGGCGACAATCAGCTTCTGGCCCGGCTTGCATACCGTCATAATCATGGCATGAATTCCACAGGTGGAACCATTTACCAGAAAAAAGGTGTGATCCGAGCCAAAGGCCCTGGCGGCAAGCTCCTGGGCTTCCGCAATCGCTCCCTCCGGAGCATGGAGATTGTCGGTACCCGGTATTTCCGTCACATCCAGCGATACCATGTCTTCCAAAAACCGGCCGGGTATGCCCTTTCCCAGTTTGTGCCCCGGCATATGGAATACGCAGGGGTCCGAATGCACATATTTCTTTACGGCGTCATAGATGGGCACATTCAGCATGCGGATTCCAATTCCTCCCCTGTTCCGGTATTTATGGGTATATGGACCCAATAATTTAATATTTTTAATTGTACCATAAAACAGCGATTCTAGAAATTATGAATTTGTTAGGTTATAATCTTTGTAACAAATATCTATCGTCAGGAGCTGCCTATGTGCTATTTATTAATCTGGGATATCGACGGAACGCTAATACACAGCAGAGGGGTCGGGCGGCGTGCCATGGACCTGGCATTTGCCGAGCTGTACAACATTCCCGAGGGCTTCAGCCAAATTGACATGGCCGGCAGGCTGGATGCGGTCATACTCTCCGAAGCATACCGATACCACGGCTTTGAGAACCAGGATCCCGGCGTATTTTTCAGCAGGTACTGCGAAATCCTTGAAGCTGAAGTGCAGAAATCGGAGGCCTCCTTCGCCCTTTCGGGAATCATGGAGTTACTTGAAACCCTGAACAGGCAAGAGGGCTTTTATAATGTTCTGGGGACGGGAAATATAGAGCGGGGAGCCAGAATCAAGCTGGAAAAGGATGGGCTGAACAGGTATTTTTCTACAGGAGGTTTCGGCAACACCCCCACGGAACGGTGGCAGGTAATACAAAAAGCTGTTGAGAACTCATGCAGCCTGTTCAACAGGGATTTTGCCAATGATCGTATCTTTATCATCGGAGATACCCCAAGGGACATGGAATGTGCCAAAAGGCTCGGAACGAAGGCCATAGGAACCGCCACCGGCCCTTATACCGTAAGTGAGCTGATGGATTCCGGGGCCGACTATGCCTTTGGGGATTTGACGGATACGGAAGCTTTTCTAAGAATTTTCTCAAAAAAGGGGACGGCTCTCCCACCTCACCGCTAAGGTGGAAGGACCGTCCCCTCTTACATCATTTGACCGGCAGTGAATTTTTCTCCTTCAGGCTGTTCATGTCATTTGCCTTGATCATCCCTTTCGAAAGGGTGTAAAGCGTATCGTCGATATAGAGGATCCGCTCTACATTCTTGTCGCTGCCATACCACTGCTCTCCCGATTTTGCATATTCCTCGTTTGAAATATGTGAAATCCGGCCTTTGAGCTTAAAGCCTTTTGCCAGATCAATATCGTAAACATAGGCACCCTGGAAGGTAAACTGTCCGTACTGGGGAAAGCCTTCCTTGAGCTTCTCCGAGCTGTTCTTAATCTCCATCAGCGTCACGGGGAAGGCAAGGAGATTCTTTTCCCTGGAGAAGAGCAGGGCTTTATGATTTTGCAGCAGCTCCGAATCCGTTCCCCTGTCACCGATTTTCTCGGAAAACAGCTCTTTGGGATTGGCTACGTCCGAAACATCGAATAAAGCCAGCTTCATTCCCAGATAGTAGGCATTCCCTTTGACCTCTACCGTATCCTTCCCAAAGCCGATAATGTGGTTTTCATCGTAAGGGTGCAGGTAGTCGCTGTATCCGGGAATTTTAAGTGCCCCCAGAACTTTTGGAGCGGCAGGGTCTTTAAGGTCGATCACAAAGAGCGGATCGATGGTTTTGAAGGTCACCACATAGGCCCGGTCCCCCATAAACCTTACGGAGTAGATTTTTTCACCCGGGGCAATGTTCTCCAGCCTGCCGGTGATATTCAACAGTTCATCCAGGATATAGACATTGTTTTTGGATGTGAACTCGTCGGTTCTCCAGGTGTCCCCTTTTGTCGTAGCAATCCTGAAGTTTTTGCCGTTTTCGTCCATCGAGAACTGGTTCAGGATGGTTCCCGGCACTTCACCCTTGCAAAGGTAAGTAAAGGAACCGGCATTCAAAGAAAACTTGTATACTGTGGAATTGGGACTGGAAGCCGGTATGGGGGCAATTTTCTTTTCCATGATGGTGTTTCTCGCCGTATAGGCGTCAACCGCAATATAAAGGTTTTGGGTAGAGGCATAGATATTCTGTCCCGCCCCAAGGTAAGAGGATATATTGGCCTTTTCCCCGTCTTTATCCAGGTTCACCGCTGCAACCGTCATGTAATTTGCCTGGAGGGAGTCGGGGAAGAAATACATTTTGGAGTAATCCAGCGGAATGAATTCGCTGCTTTCCGCGGTATCCCTGTAGGAAGGAACAGCTTTTTCCAGGCCCTCCTTTTCAAAATTCTGCGGGACGACCCACCGCCATATATTTTTATTGGACACCAGGTACAGGGTCCCGCCGATTTTTCTTGAAGAAACGTAGTTTCCTTCAAGTTCAACCTCTCGAAGCTGTTTGATGTTCTTTTTGTCACTTATGTCAAAAATAATTGCTTTTGCCGTATTCTCCTGGAAAACCGGCGGATACCTATCCGGGAGAATTTTCACTTTGGGCTCCACAGCGGGGGTGATTACAGCGGCTGCATAGGAATTTCCGATGACAACCATGCGCTTTGCATCAATATACAGCTCCGCGGGGATGAAATTTTTCCCTTCAAAGCTGATGCTGGAGGCTATCTCCATATTCTCCGCGGGATAAGCCTTTGCCACAATGATCTTCTGATTGTTCACCTGATAGATATATTCCCCGTCGGTTTTCACCACGTCTGCTTCATCCACCCCTTGCACCTGCACATTGGTGCCGGAGTAATCGGCACCGGCGCTGGGAGGCTTAGGGGCTTCCGCCAGCTTTTGCTTTTCATTGGCGGCTGCCGGGGCCTGGGCTTTGTCTTCTGTCAGCTCCCCGGCGACAGCATTTCCTCTAAGGGTTCGTATGTTTCCCGTGTCGTAGGAAACTCCCCCCTCTGTATACAGCCTGTTTAACAGGCTTTTTAAGGCTTCGGCGGAACCAATCACCGGCGGTTTGTTTACAGATGCAATGATACCATCCAGGATAGCCTTGTCTGCCGCAGCATCAAAAATATTTTCCTCATCACTGATTATAATCAGGCCCCTGTCATAAAAAACTTTTTTACCCACCGCCTCGGCTAAGGCCCTGAGCGGTATAAAAGTCCTCCCGTTGATGGCCTCCGCGGCGGCTTCCAGCTTCACCGCACGGTCGCCTACCTGCATGGTGCTGCTCCCCAGAACCATTTTTATATTTTTGTCCTTTTGCGAGATAGTGACTTCCGAGGTGCCGGAATTCCACTGCACGTCCAATCCCAGCTTTTCGGCCACAAACCTCACGGGAGCAAGGGTTCTGTTGTTCTTTATGACGGGCATAACGTCCGGGTTGCCCGTGTCAATCCTGGTTTCTGCATTATTCACCAGCGCCAGAGGACTCCCCACAAAGAGCACGATCGCGCTATCAATCCCCCCCTTGCCGGAGCTTTTTTCGGGGGATGCGGCCGTGGGGCTCTGCTGCCCCAGAGCAAAGGTCAGGGTCATTACCACAACCAGGGCAATAATGCCGAAAAGAGAGGCCAGCTTTACCATCCTTGTCATAAGATCATCTCCTCGTAAAACATCTTGTTGATTGATTGGACGTAAATCCCACAATTTAGTTCCAAGAGCAAAAAAGGAAGATGGCTTCCATCTCCCTTCCGGTAATCTTCAAGCTTATATTCTTGCCACTCCCGAATCCCTTGCCGCCCTGGCGACGGCCTCAGCCACCGCTTTGCCCACTCTAGGGTCAAAGGGTTCCGGTATTACATATTCGGGGCTGAGCTCTTCCCCTGCCACCAGGGAAGCAATGGCCACGGCGGCGGCGATTTTCATGTCGTCATTGATATCCCTGGCTCTTACGTCCAGCGCTCCTCTGAAAATCCCGGGGAAAGCCAGCACGTTATTGATCTGGTTGGCAAAATCCGAGCGCCCGGTTCCAACCACTTTGGCTCCCGCTTCCTTTGCCTCTTCAGGCATTATTTCAGGTACGGGGTTTGCCATGGCGAATATAACCGGGTCTTTTGCCATGGTCTTTACCATTTCTCCCGTCACCATTCCGGGTGCGGACAGCCCGATAAACACATCGGCTCCTGCAATTACCTCTTTTAACGTCCCCTTTTTTCTTTCCAGATTGGATATTCTGGCCATTTCAGCCTTCTCTGCGTTCAAGTGGTCTCTTCCTTCATAAATGGCCCCTTTGGTATCACACAAAATCACCTTTTTCAGCCCCATGCTCATAAGGAGCTTGGTAACCGCAATTCCCGCGGCTCCGGACCCATTTACCACAACCTTAATGTTTTTAATGTCCTTTTTCACTATTTTTAACGCATTGATCATGGCCGCCACGGTGACAACTGCAGTGCCGTGCTGGTCATCATGAAAGATGGGTATATCGCATTCTTCCTTCAGCCTTCTCTCGATCTCAAAACACCTTGGAGCGGAAATGTCCTCCAGGTTCACTCCTCCGAAGCTTCCCGCAAGCAGCTTTACCGTATTTACGATTTCATCCGTGTCCTTTGATCTTATGCAGAGAGGAAAGGCATCAACATCCCCAAAGGTTTTGAACAGGACGCATTTTCCCTCCATCACCGGCATGCCCGCTTCCGGGCCGATGTCACCCAGGCCCAGTACGGCGGTCCCATCGGTGATGACGGCGACAAGATTCCATCTCCTTGTGTATTCATAGGAAAGGTTCACATCCTTCTGGATGGCGAGACAGGGTTCCGCCACTCCCGGCGTATACGCCAGTGAAAGGTCCTGCTTGTTTTTCACCGGAACGGTACTGATCACCTCGATTTTTCCTTTCCATTCTCCATGCACTTTTAAAGCTTCTTCCTTTATAGACATGTTAACCTCTTCTTTTCTCTTATTTGTTTCTTTCGTAAATCAATCTGAGGCCCTCAAGGGTAAGCAGGCCGTTGATCTCATCGATGGTTTCCGACTCGCTGGCAATCATTCTTGCCAGTCCCCCTGTTGCAATAACCTTTATATTGCTTTCCTTCATTTCCCTCTTCATTCTTCTTACCAGATAATCCACCTGTCCCACATATCCGTAAATTATTCCCGCCTGCATGCTCACTACCGTATTCCGTCCTATGACATACTCAGGCTTTGCCAGATCAATCCTGGGCAGCTTTGCCGCCTTCTGGAACAAAGCATCCGCAGATATTTTTATGCCGGGGCAGATGATTCCTCCCAGGTATTCGCCTTTGGAAGATATGGCACAGAAGGTGGTGGCGGTACCAAAGTCGACGATAACCAGGGGTCCGCCGTACAGCTCATAAGCAGCCACTGCGTTCACGATTCTGTCGGCGCCTACTTCCCTGGGATTTTCGTATTTAATGTTTATTCCGGTCTTAATACCGGGGCCCACCACGATGGGCTCTTTATTAAAGTATTTTCTTATGGCGTGCTCCAGTGAATACATGATGGGTGGAACAACAGAAGCGATGATGATGGCTTCAATGGCTCCCGGGTCCAGCCCCTCGTGCTTGAACAGGCTCACAATAAACATCCCGAATTCATCGGAGGTCTTCTCCTTATCGGTCCCCATCCTCCAGTGAAAAAGAAGCTTGGTCCCTTCATATACCCCCAGAACGATATTTGTATTTCCAACATCCATTACTAGAATCATTCGACTGTCCTCATTTATATCATTGATACCGACGGCCTCATCTACAGGCCAAGCCGCATGCTTTTGATTTCCTTTATTTCCAGCTCGATTTCCTTCTCTATCCTGGCTACATCGGCTTTGATATCCTCTAGGGTCTCTTCCGCCTTGCTTTTTGTGTTATACCTGGAGGACTGCTGGTTGTAGGAATTATGCCTGTAGGAATTGTCCCTTGGAGCATTCCTGTGCTGCTGGTAGCCCTCTCGTCCGGAAGACTGCTCTCCGAAATTCTTATGCCTGTCATTCCGGTCGCCTCTGTCATTTCTGTCGTTTCGATCATTTCTTTCCGGTCTGTCGTTTCTCTCGCTCCGGTCATTCCTTTCGGGTCTGTCATTTCTCTCGTTCCGGTCATTTCTTTCCGGTTTGTCGTTCCTCTCTCCCCTGTCGTTCCGTTCAGGCCTTTCCGGTCTCTCAGGCCTCTCGGGTTTCTCTGTGCGTTCCGGCTTTTCAGTGCGTTCCGTTCTTTCGGGCCTGTCTGCACGGTCGTTTCTCTCAGGCCTCTCAGGCCTGTCGCTTCTTTCACCTTTATCGTTTCTTTCGCCCCTGTCCCCGCGGTCATTATGAAATCCGCCCTGGCCGTTTCTTTTCTGGTATTCATTCTTTCTTACCAACGTTTTCCACCCCTCTTTGTATGATTATACGTATCCAAGCATTCCTCTGACCATTACTTCTCCGGAGATTACTTCCCGCCGCTCTCCGTCGGCACATTCCACCACCAGTTTTCCGTCCGCTGTAATGTCTTTTGCAAGTCCTGCATATTCAATGCCTTTTATGACAACCCTTACCTCTTTTCCAAGGGTTGCAGAAAATCTTTTCCACTGTGCGATAATATCCGTAAAATGCCCTTCATTGATTTTGAAATATACTTCCTCAAGTTCAGCCAAAATATTCCGCAGGATTTCACTTCGCCGCAAAGAAGTTTCCCCGGAGCGCTTTTCCCCGCCTCCGTCACTGGAATCGCGGCATAAAAGCAGGGAGGTGGCCCTGTTTCTCAAGTCCTCGCTGAAATCCTCCGCCTGGTGGCTTACGTTTATCCCCA
This sequence comes from Bacillota bacterium, assembly GCA_023424965.1. Classification (GTDB taxonomy): domain Bacteria; phylum Bacillota; class Clostridia; order Acetivibrionales; family JAFADI01; genus JAFADI01. Next base: position 1,648 of record JAFADI010000099.1, on the reverse strand, counting down.
TTCCTACGACGATAAAATTTATTTTATCCTGTTCAGAACTCATTTCCGTCAATATGCCGCAGATCTTTTTACCTCCCAAGACGACGTCATTGGGCCACTTGATTCCCAGTCCCTCGCCGGCAAATACCTTCAACGCTTTTACCATCGCAACGGAAGCACCAAGTGTGATGACCTGTACATCCTCCGGCGGAATTGACGGGCGAAGCACCACAGACATCCATATCCCTTTGCCCGCAGGTGATTCCCACGCCCTGCCCAGTCTTCCCTTGCCTGCCACCTGTCTGTCCGCTACAACTACAGTACCGTCGGGGCAGCCTTCATAGGCCAGCTTTTTTGCATAATTATTTGTAGAATCAATTTCCTCGAAGTAAGAAGCTTCTTTTCCCAAAACTTTCGTAGTGAGCTGATAGGTGATTTCAAAGGAGTTTAGAATATCCTCATCGGAGATGAGCCTGTATCCTTTTCTGGATACGGCGTCAATTGAATAGCCTTCTTCCTTCAAATCCTTAATGTATTTCCATACTGCAGTTCTTGATACGCCCAGGTTTACGCTGAGCGCTTCTCCCGAAACATAATCCCCGCAATTGGATTTTAGTTTCTCCAATACCCTCTTTTTCACAAAAACCTCTTTTATATATGTTTATCCGGGACGGAACTGTAACGATAAACCTGTGGAGCGTGCCGTTCCATCTGCTTAATACAGCCTGAAATCAGGAATTTTTATCGTCACTGCTTCCCCCGACAGTTTGCTTATAAATACGGCAATACGGTTCTCAACATCTTCTATTTTATCAACTTTTCCGATTTCTGCAAGCTTGCAGTAAAAATTATAAAGCAGGCAGTCATGGAAGTCATTGTGCTCTTCCCTGTATGCTTCCATAATATTATTTATATAAAGGTCTTCAGAATTGTCAAACAGCACGGGTGAGTCAAGTCTTTTGTCCAGAGGGCTGATGTGCCCGGCAATGATTGTGGTGGTCACAAGGCACTCCGGCAGCCTGTATGAGCCGAATATGTATTCTTTGACAGGGATTACCGACCTTCCGTATAAATCCATAAGCCGGGGAGAGTTTTCCCCTGCAAGGTAAAGATACTTGTCCGCCGCAAAGCAGTAGTTCTGATACGTCTGAAGCTTTACGCACCTGTATTCGGAGGACCTGTACTTCTCCAGGTCGTCTTTGGGGTTGAGCAGGGCAGACAGGCACTTTTTGACGCTGCCCTCGATCTCGACTTCCTTGTCATACCACTCGGACAGCTTCATCCCGCATTCTATGATATCATTGGCCTTATCTGCAGGAAGGTAATAATAAACTTCTACCATCTGAATCATGCACCCCCTGTTTTGAGTTTGTTCTATAACATAAACATTTTTTTGTTTATCCTATTTCAGCAGATATTATATCATGAATTTTCAAGAATTCATGATATAATCGCCCATGTGCGTTTCGGCCCCAGCCGAAAATTTCGCACGGGCATAACTTCCCGCGGAGCGATATAATATCTCATCTGCTTTAGCCCATATTATATCAAAAAATCCCGGCGATTTAAACTGCCGTTAAAGGCTTTCCAGATTTCCGAAAAATTTCACGCCTTCTTTATCGCCGCATCCGGTGATGAGCCTGTCCCATTCCGAAGCACTGTACCTGCC
>JAFADI010000025.1 GCA_023424965.1 Bacillota bacterium | reverse complement strand
ACCAGTACGGCATGGGCGGACAGACCCGCGGCGAAACCATGGGCTACGACCTGCTGGCCAGGATAGGTGCAGGCGTCAATCCGGAACAGATGCATGCGGAAAGAATCGACGGCTACAATCCGTTGGCGGTCATCGATGCAATGAAGAGAAAGAAAAAGCTGCTTGAAGAAAAGGAAGGCCCGGTCCTTTTGGATACCATAACCTACAGGTTTACGGGACATTCCCCTTCCGATGCCTCCAGCTACAGGTCCAAGGAAGAAATTGAGCTGTGGATGCAGCATGACTCACTGCTCACCTACAGGAGCAACCTGGTTTCCTCAGGAGTGGCAAAAGAAGATAGCTTTGACGGAATACTGAACGATACAAAAGAACTCATCACCAAGATCTGCAAGCTGGCGGTGGATGATACCGTCTCCCCCAGAATGAACCTCTCGGTGAATGTAAACCAGATCGGTGAGCTCATGTTCTCCAACCAGAGGATAGAGAAGATGGAAGACAGGGAATGTGAAGCCCTCACGCCCAAGGAAGAAAACTTCAGGGTTCAGCAGATTGCTAAAAAGGTAAGAGTGGGCATTCAGGACGGCAAGCCCGTTTCAAAGAACAAAATGTACCAGTTCAGGGATGCCATCTTTGAATCCGTCATCGATAAATTCTATACAGATCCTACATTGATTGCCTATGGAGAAGAAAACAGGGATTGGGGCGGCGCCTTTGCGGTTTACCGCGGTCTTACGGAAGCCCTCCCTTACCACAGACTATTCAATTCCCCCATCTCCGAAGGCGCCATCGTAGGATCCGCCGTAGGTTATGGCCTCAGCGGAGGAAGAGTCATTGTTGAATTGATGTACTGTGACTTCCTGGGAAGAGCGGGAGACGAAATATTCAACCAGTTGTCCAAGTGGCAGTCCATGAGCGCAGGAATCCTGAAGATGCCTGTTGTTGTGAGGGTTTCCGTGGGTTCAAAATATGGTGCCCAGCACTCCCAGGACTGGACTTCCCTTTGCGCCCACATCCCCGGTTTGAAGGTGGTGTTCCCCGCAACACCATACGATGCAAAAGGTCTGATGAACAGCGCCCTCATGGGAACCGACCCGGTGATATTCTTTGAAAGCCAGAGGCTTTATGATATCGGAGAAATGTTCCACCTGGAAGGCGTTCCCGAAGGCTACTATGAAGTGCCCATCGGTGAGCCCGATGTGAAAAAGGAAGGTAAGGACCTGACGATACTCACCATCGGAGCTACCCTGTACCGTGCGCTGGATGCGGCAAAAATCCTGGAAGAAAAATACGGCCTGTCGGTGGAAGTCATCGATGCCCGGTCCATCGTGCCCTTTAACTATGAAAAGGTGCTGGAGTCCGTCAAGAAAACAGGGAAGATCGTGCTGGCCAGCGATGCCTGCGAGCGCGGCTCACACCTGAAGGATATGGCCCATACCATCAGTGAACTGGCCTTTGACCACCTGGACGCACCTCCGGTCGTCGTGGGTGCCAAGAACTGGATCACGCCCGCATACGAACTGGAAGAGCATTTTTTCCCGCAGCCCGATTGGATTGTAGACGCCGTTCATGAAAAGATCATGCCTTTAAAGGGCCACGTTGTGAAGAATAACTTCACCGGCAACGAGCAAATAAGAATCAACAAATTGGGAATATGATGATTTGTATACAGAGATTTAAAAATTCCTCCTTAATTTGAGTTCCAATATCAAAGAAGCGTAAAATCGATGCTGTTAAATTTTACGCTTCTTTTGATAAAACGAACAAAATTTTGTGAACTAGCTTCCTAAAGTATGTTAAAATATATTCAGTGTGCTAAAATGTCAGATGGATAACTGTACGGTGCAGCCGGTGCTGCATTCCGTGCTTACCATCCCGATGGAGTGTGATTTCGTGAACAACGAGAGACAATTACAGATTCTCCAGATACTTGAGCAGAAGGGTGAGGTTCAGCTTCAACAGCTTAAAGAGGTTTTTCCCGAGGTTTCGGTAATGACCCTCAGGAGGGATTTGATAAGCCTTGAGGGAGAAGGCCAGCTTATCAGGACTCATGGGGGTGCTGTAAGTGCAAAAAAACTATCCGCAATCAATGGGGAAGAGGACGCATATTCAAGGCGGGCGGGGGAAAATATCGAGGCAAAACTCAAGCTTGCCGAGAAGGCCGTACCGCTGGTTGAAAAAGGCCGTTCCATCTATTTTGATGCAGGCAGCACCATAATGTGCCTCGCAAAAATGATACCCGACGAGAATTTTACCATTATTACAAGCGGAAGCAATATTGCACTTGAACTGGTTAAAAAGTCCAGAGTATCCATTGTAACCCTGGGAGGACTGCTGAACAGGAACACCCTTTCGGTTTCGGGTCCCAATGCCCTCTCGCTTCTTGACACCATCAACATCGACATTGCCTTCATGTCTGCTTCAGGTTTCTCAACGGACAGCGGCTTTACCGTGTCCAATGTATATGAGTGTGAGCTGAAAAGAAAAGTGGTAAGCCGGGCCAAAAAGGTCATTACGCTGGTTGACACGTCCAAGGTGGACAGGAGCATGCCCTTCACCTATGCCAACCTTGAGGATATCGACATCTGGGTGTGTGAAAGGCCTTTGACCTCCGCAGTTGTAGAAGAAGCAAAGAAACAGGGCGTACAGATATTTTAGCAATACTGGAGGCAACAATAGTACTACCTATAGATTTTATAAAAGGAGTTGTTAGCATGAGTGTGTATAGCATCAATGATTTGAAAAAGCGGGCCACTGTTATCAGAAAACACATTATCGATGAAGTATACAGCGCGTCATCGGGACATCCGGGAGGATCTCTTTCCTGCGCCGACATAATGACGGCATTGTACTTTTCTGAAATGAAGGTAGACCCCAAAAATCCCAAATGGGAGGACCGGGACAGGTTCGTACTGTCCAAAGGCCACTGTGCGCCCGCCCTATACGCCACCCTGGCGGAAAGAGGCTTCTTCCCCGTGGAGGATCTCAATGGTTTTAGAAATATTGAGAGCTATCTTGAAGGACATCCCAACATGACCTATGTTCCCGGAGTGGACATGTCTACGGGATCTTTGGGACAGGGAATATCCGCGGCTGTGGGTATGGCCATTGCGGGTAAACTGGACGGCAAGGCCTACAGGGTGTATTCCGTCCTCGGAGACGGAGAATTGCAGGAAGGCCAGGTATGGGAAGCGTTAATGGCTGCCGCCCATTACAAGCTGGACAACCTGACGGCTTTCCTGGACTATAACGGTTTGCAGATCGACGGAAAAATAACCGACGTTCTGTCTCCCGAGCCTGTAACGGATAAATTTGCGGCTTTCGGCTGGAAGGTCGTAATTATCGATGCGGACAATTTTGAGCAGATTTCAAAGGCTCTGACGGAAGCCAGGGAAACAAAAGACAAGCCCACCATGATCGTAGCCCGCTCCGTTAAGGGTAAAGGCGTGTCCTTTATGGAAAACCAGGCGGGATGGCACGGCTCGGCGCCCAACAAGGAGCAGAGGGACCAGGCGATAGCAGAATTGGATGCGGTATTGGCAGAATTGGAGGGGAAATAATATGGCAGACAAAATAGCTACAAGAGAAGCCTACGGAAGCGCTCTGGCGGAATTTGGCGCAGATGCGAGAATCGTTGTATTGGATGCGGACCTTTCAAAGTCTACAAAAACCGATACCTTTAAAAAGAAATATCCTGAAAGATTTATCAATATGGGAATCGCGGAAGGTAACATGATGACCACGGCTGCCGGTATTTCATCCTGCGGTAAAGTTGTGTTTGCCAGCACCTTCGCTGTTTTTGCGTCGGGAAGGGCTTTTGAGCAGATCCGGAACTCCATTTGCTATCCCAGGCTGAATGTAAAAATAGGTGCAAGCCACGCGGGAATTTCAGTAGGTGAAGACGGTGCGTCACACCAGTCCATTGAAGATATAGCAATCATGAGGGCCCTGCCCAACATCACCATCTTCAGCCCTGCCGATGCGGTGGAAATGAGGCATGCGGTGAAGGCTGCCATCGAGATTGACGGCCCGGTTTATTTGAGGCTGGGGCGCCTTGGCGTACCTGTCATTTACAATGAGAGCGAGTATAAATTCGAGGTGGGCAAGGGGGTTACGCTTTCGGAAGGCAAGGACGTGACCATCATTGCCACCGGATTGATGGTACATGCGGCGATTGAAGCCAGGGCAATTTTGAAGGAACAGGGAATCGACGCAAGGCTCATCGATATCCACACCATCAAGCCCATTGACAGGGAACTCATCATCAAAGCGGCAAAAGAGACAGGAGCGGTTGTAACCGCCGAAGAACACAGCATCATCGGAGGCCTGGGCGGCGCTGTTGCCGAGGTACTTTCACAGGAATACCCCACGCCATTGAGGATGGTGGGTGTGGAAGACAAATTCGGCAAGTCCGGTAAGCCGGACAAGCTGCTGGCGATGTACGGGCTCACCGCCGGAAACATCGTAGAGAAGGCAAAAGAAGTGATCAAACTGAAGAAATAAATAAAAGTCTGATGCATGATATAAAAAGATAGGTATTCAGTTACCTATCTTTTTTTCTTATGGGTTTTAGCCTGTTGAGCAGGCGTGGCGTGCGAAACAAAAAACCACCCGCTATGTGGCATGCATGGTTGGGCCAAGGCCGAAGCTGTTTTATTCGCATCGATCTATAAAATTTGACAGAAAATAGAGTTATATGTAAAATTATACATAACAGGGCGTTAAACACTTAAAGAGGGATTGGGGTCGAAATGGGCACGAATATCAAGGTGAATATAGATGTCTTGAATAGCTTGTCCAATGACTACCGGAGGTATGGCCAGGAGGTTCATGACACATGCAAAACAGCCAGCAGCCGGATAGAAAGAGAACTTGAACCGATTTTAAGAAAATACTCCTCCTATAGCAGTGTAACCAGAAATGTGTATGAATTACAAAGCAGATTAAAAAGGACGGAGCAAAGCGTCAGGGAGCTCCGGGATAGAAGTGACGAGCTGGGAAGAGGATTGAAAAATGCGGCGGACATGTACCGGCAGCAGCAGGAAAAAGAAAAGCAGCTCATAAGCCGGTACAGGACAAGCATAGGCAACCTGAGTGTGGCTGCTGTAAACAGCAGGGCGGCTATCAACATTCCCGAAAAAATAAATGCCGTGCTGGACAAGGCCGGAAACCTGCGAAATCAAGGTATTGGGGCGGCTTCAAGCAGTGTAAGCAGCATTATCGGTGGAATTGGCAAAAAAGTAGATGCAGTATATACATCCATAGGAAATACCCTAGCAGGCACAGCCGGGAAAGTGAAGACCAGCATTGGGAATTTCGCAGAAAATACAAGAAGGACGGCTGTCAGCTTTGCAGAGAATGTAAAAAGCAAGCTGAATGCTTTTCCGGAACAAGCCGGGGCTTTTTTTAAAAAGACCGGGGACGTGCTGGCTGACTTCTATGGAAAATTTAAAGAAGGGGTAAAAGAATTATATAAAAAAATAGCAGAAACGGTACAAAAGCTGATAGACTATATAAAAGAAAATAAGGAAAGTATAATAAGCGGACTGAAGCAAGTGGGAATAGTGGTGCTGGA
>JAFADI010000020.1 GCA_023424965.1 Bacillota bacterium | reverse complement strand
TGCTCATATGCGTACTTTTGCTGACTCTGCTGATTTTCAGGGTTTTTAACAAAGACCTGTCCTATATTTTGCAGGGATTCCGCATGATGAGCCTGCATGATTACAATGAAGAAAAACTGCCGAAAATGAAAACAACCTTTGTGGAAGAGGTACAGGTTGAAAGCCTGGTCACAAGCGTTTTAAGGGAACAGAAATTCCTCGCCGAAGTAAAATCGGTATCCAGCAGCGGTTATATCATCGACGATATTCTGGAGGATTTGTTTTTCAGCATCCAGGCCACATTAAAAACCGACAGGGTGGGTATCGCCTTCGTGGATTATTACAACAAAAAAATCATCGCGGAGCATGGGATTTCCAACTACGGCAACCTCCTTCTGGGTCCGGGGTTTGAAGTTGGATTTGAAGAAACTACTCTTTCAAAGCTTCTTGAAGACAAACATCCCCTGGTCAACAACGACCTTGAGGAGGAATTCAGGCGGAGGCCCCACAGTGTCTCCTTAAAGCAGTTGATGGCCGAGGGCATAAAATCCAATATCATTTTTCCACTGGTGATGAATGAGTCTGTTTTTGCACTCCTGTTTTTCAGTTCCCTGAAAAAAGACAACTATGATGAGAAATGTCTCCAGATCGGCCGGAATATTGCTCTGGAAATATCGGCAATCCTGGACAAGACCTACTTGACGAAAACGATTTTCTCCAAGATCACCAATACTTTTTCCGACCTGGTCGATAAAAGGGACAACGAGACGGGAGGCCATATTGCAAGAATGGTTCAATATTCCGTCATCCTGGCCAAAGCGCTGCTTACCCACAAAGACAAAGCCTACCAGGCGGACAACCGTTTTGTAAGAGACATCCAGAACAATGCCGCCGTTCATGATATCGGCAAGGTGGGCATCCCCGACAAAATCCTCAAAAAGCCTGGAAAGCTTTCGGAGGAAGAATGGGCCGTTATGAAGACCCATGCGTCCATCGGCGGAGATATCTTTGCCGCCCTCAAGGGGAGCCTTAAGATTTTCAACAGGGATTTCTACAAGGTTTCGGAGGATATTGCGCGCCATCACCATGAGAGGTGGGACGGCACAGGCTATCCCGCAGGACTTGCGGGACAGGATATTCCTTTATCCGCCAGGATCGTGGCGATTGCGGACGTCTTCGACGCCCTTACTTCCGACAGAGTGTACAAAAAAGCTTACAGCTTTGAAAAATCCGTGGAAATAATAAACCAGTCCGCAGGCAGCCACCTGGACCCTGAACTTGTGGCGGTATTTAGTGAAAAACTGGATGAATTCAGAGATGTCTATGACCGGGAGCATCCGGACGGCCTCAGCCTGGCTGAGCCCATCCCGCTGCTGATGAGAAGAGGCAGCAGGTAAAATTCACCTGCTGCCCCTCTCCAATTTATTTATAAAACTTCACTCTCTCATCAATTGGCTTGAATTCCTTTTCAGACGGCGGTGCCGTCGGCTTTCCAAAGGGAATCTGTGCAATCAGCTTCCACTTGTCCGGTACATTCCATTCCTTCTTCACCTGCTCTTCAATCAACGCACCATAGTGCTGCAGCGAAGCTCCGAACCCTTCAATTTCCAGCGAAGTCCAGATTACAAACTGCAGCATCCCCGAAGAATGGTTGGACCAGAGGGGAAAATTGTCCTTATAGAGCTCAAAATTCTTCTGAAGCTCTTCTACCACATTCTGGTCTTCGAAAACCAGCACCGATCCATAACCACCCTTAAAGCCATTTATCTTCAACTCCGTATCTGCAAAATACTCCGGCGGAACGATCTTCCTTAAAGCCTCCATCGTGATATCCCACAGCCTGTTATGCTGTTCGCCCAACAGGAGTATGATCCTTGCGCTCTGGGAATTGAAAGCGGAAGGCACATGTTTCACTGCCTGCTGGACTACCTCCAGAATTTTCTCGTCGGGAATCGGCGATTCCTTGCTGATGGTGTAAATTGTACGTCTATCTTTTAGTGCCGCATAAAAGTCTTTACTCATTTTTATTTCCTCCCTACCAATGCAATGCTTAATACATATTATCTTTACCTCAAAGCAGGGAATTTAAACAAAAAATACCATCAGGAAAATATATAACAGGTCATGGACAGGGAACCCAGCACATAATCATCGTTTAAAACGGAAATCCTGTCCCCGTCGTTAGCCGCACCAAGTACATACAGCAGGGGATAGAAATGGTCGGGTATCTGGAAGGCCAGTTCGGACGACTTGCCGGCCTTTTCATATTCCACTGCATTCTGGTACTGTCTGCTCAGGATGCTGTCCTTTATGTATTCGTCAAAATCCTGGGCCCACGCATACCCGGACTCCATCTCCCAGTTTATTCTTGAGAGGTTGTGAACCACATTGCCGCTTCCCAGGATCATCACACCCTTTTTTCTCAGTTCCCTGATCTGCCTTCCTATCTCAAAATGCACTCCCGCATCCGCGCTGCGATCAACACTCATCTGGTACACCGGAATATCCGCATCCGGATACATGACATGCAGCACCGACCAGGTTCCATGGTCATATCCCCAGCTGTTGTCAATGCTCACTTCCTTACTTATCAAGCCTCTCGTATAATGGGCCAGCTCCGGTGCACCCGGGGCCTTATACTCGATTTCATAGAGCTTTTTGGGAAAACCGTACATGTCATAAATGGTTTTAGGCTGTTTTTCGTCCGTGATCCGGGTCCCCTTTGTGTACCAGTGGGCGGATACGGAAAGGATTGCCTCCGGTCTGGGGATTTCATCCGCCAGCTTCCTCCAGTTGTCCGTAAACCGGTTTTTTTCAATTGCATTCATAGGTGAACCGTGCCCTATGAAAACTGCAGGCATATATTCCATTTGCGATCCCCCCTGGCATGAACGCCTATTTTTTGTTTCTGACGTAGATATGCTTGATCCTGTAATTGCCGGACTCCCTTTCATCGATTTCAAACTGCTTCAGCGCTTTCATCAGTGAGGTGAGCTTTGGAAATCCAAAGTTTCTGGCATCAAAGTCAGGCTGTTTCTTTATTATGAGGCTCCCCACGTCGCCAAGAAAAGCCCAGCCGTTTTCATCGGCCACATCGGTAACGGATGCGGCAATGAGGCTTATAATCTCTTCCCCGATTTTTATGATGGGACTCTTGGATTCTTTTACGGTGCTCTCCTCTTTGGCGGCCTTTGAGTTGTTTTGCTGTGTGGCCGCCGTATTAATGATTTCTACGTAAATGAATTTGTCGCAGGCTACGATGAAAGGATTGGGGGTTTTTCTTTCCCCGATGCCATAAACCTTCATCCCTGCTTCACGCAGTCTGGTAGCAAGCCTGGTGAAATCGCTGTCGCTGGATATGATGCAGAAGCCTTCCACCTTTTCGGAATACAAAATGTCCATGGCATCGATGATCATTGCGGAATCGGAAGAGTTCTTCCCTGTTGTATAGCTGTACTGCTGAATGGGAGTGATTGCATTTTCCAGCAAAACACTTTTCCAACCTGAGACGTTGGGTTTGGTCCAGTCTCCATAAATGCGTTTGATTGTCGGTATGCCGTATTTGGCAATTTCCTCCATTACTCCTTTGACGTTGCTGTACGGAACATTTTCCGCGTCAATCAATACTGCAAGCCTGAGCTCCTGGCCTTCGGTCATGCCGCTTCTCTCCTTTGTCTGGTATAATTTATCACTTTTACTATACCATAGTTTTACCTAATTGGTATACCCAAAGGGAAATATGAATAAACAGCTTTGTTTACGGCATTTCCTTCAAAACCTTTATGATCCCGTCATGGAGGGCCTGAGCGGCTTTCGCTCTGAAGGCTTCTGTCATAAGCTTTTCCCTGTCCGCTTCGTTGGTGATATAAGCTGTTTCCACAAGAATGGAAGGCATCTTCGTATTTTTGAGCAGGAGCAGGTTATCTCCCTTGTGTATTCCCCCATCTGCCGTCTGAAGACCTTTTACAACTTCCGCCTGGATGACCCGGGCTGCCTGTTCCCCCGTTATTCCGTAAGAGGAATAGTCCCCGGAGGGATTGAACACGGTCAGGGTACCGTTTTTCGAAGCATCCCCTTCGGCATTGGTATGGATACTTACCAGCAGCGAAGCGCCAAGCCGGTTTGCCATTTCGACTCTTTCCGCCAGTCCCAGGGCGCGGTCTTCCTTTCTCGTCAGTTCGACCCTCACTCCCGATTTCTTGAGCATATCGTATACCTGCTGCGCAATCTGCAGGTTTAAATCCTTTTCCCTCACCTTGACATCCTTCGACTCCGGATCTCCGGAAGGATAGATGGCTCCCGGATCCTTCCCTCCGTGGCCCGGATCAAGAAGCACCAGCCCGTCTTTAACACGGCCCTTCGTGGCATTTTCCGGCTCTGGAGATTCCGCCGCCGGTATTGCTCCGCCGTCAGCACCGTTTTCACCCGCGCTGATGGAATTTGCCTGGAGCCCGTCTTTGTTTCCCGTGAATTTCAAATCCTGGGCGTTTGTCAGCAATATGCAGCCCAACAGCAGTAAAACGGCAGTTGAGACCGCGGTCCACCTGTACCCGCCTTTTTTAAATCTGGAAATCATCATGACTCTCCTTTTCATTTGTGACTTGTTTTCCATAATCCCCGCCATCCCCCAGATGCGGTTGCCGGTCGAAAGATTTTCCAGCAGTTGTATGATGGTTTGCCCGTATTTTTTGCACTCGGAGGGCTCAATGTAGGACATGGCCAGGGCATCGCAGGCCAGTTCTCCTTCTGCGCGCATGCAGCGGAAGGAATACCACAGGAGGGGATTGAACCAGTGAATGATCTGAAGGGTCCTGGTCAGGCAATTTACAGCAATATCCTTCCGTTTTAGATGGGCCAGTTCATGATAAATGATATACTGCAGCTGTTCCGGGGTTACCTGCCTGTCAAAGCCCACAGGAATCAACAGCCGGGGGTTTATAATCCCGAAAACCGCCGGTGTTCTTACCAGCCGCGTATATAGAACGGTGATCTCCTCTTCCACACCCATTTGCTCTTTACACCGTTCCAGTATGCTTACGATGCTTTCATCGGTGCATATTTTTTGCTTTCCCAGCTTCTTGCGGAATCCAAGGGTGACCACCAGGGTATGAAGTCCCAGTATCGCTATTCCCGCCAACCACACAACGGCTGCCAGCTTGAGGTATGGGAAAGGCGCCTCCGTCCTCACCTGCTCCCCGAAGGAATCCGGCTCAATTCCATCGTACTCTGTCCCGGAAATCGGCGTGATGGCGGGCTGTCCTGTGGCCATACTGTAAACCATGCTGTGGGAACCCTCCGTCAGCAGCGTGAACAGATTGAATATGCTGAAAGAACTCTGAGGGGCATAGGGCAGCAGCAGTCTTACCAGTACCAAAAACCAGACACAGTAACTCCACCGGACTCCCAATCCGTTTTTCAACAGGCCTTTGATCAGAAGGATGATTACGGCCAGAATGCTGGCCATGGCAGAAGAATATAACACCCATTGAAAAGCCGATACAACAATATCCACAAATCCACCCCCTAATCTTTCTTCTCGTCAAGAATCCGTTTCAGTTCGTCAATATCTTCGGGCGTCAGCTTATACTCTTTTATGAAATTGGCCAGCATGATATTGGGGGAGCCGTTAAATACACGTTTCAGAAAGGACTGACTCTCAGCCCTAACACAATCCGTTTCAGACACCAGGGCAAAATAGTGGTAGGTTTTTTTATCCTCTCTGTCGATCTCAAAGCCGATGGCAGCTTTGTTTACAAGCCTGTTGATAAGGGTTTTAACCGTTTTGGGCTGCCAGTCCGTCCTTTCAGCCAGGGCCTGTACCACCTGGTTGGCAGTACAGGAGGTCTGGGACCAGATGACCTTCATCACCTGCCATTCCGAATCGGATATCTGCGGTAAATTCTCCATTTGCTGTTCACTCCTATTACACTTGTAATCAACAAGTACATATTACATGTGTAATCGATTTTTGTCAACAGAATTTTACCAATTTCACTGGAATGATAAAAATCTATCTGGGAAAAATAATGGGGATTAAACCGGGAAGAGGGGTCTGTTTTACCATGAATGTGGGCTGGGATATAGAAACTTATGCATCGGTCGGGACACTGATTCTTTCAATTGCCCTGACCATACCGTTTTTCCGGTTGGATTGGAAAAAATACGGCTTGCTTTTTTTGTTGAGTGCGGTGGTGGGCATGGCCCTGTGCTTCATCTTCATCGGCATGGATCTGTACTCCTTCCCCCACAGGCTTTTTCCCGGAATCTCCAAAATCCCCTTTACCGCAATATTGACCATATTCCCCCTGTATGTTTTGGTCGGAGTAAGGTACAGCCCCCGGCCCTGGGCATGGAAAATACCTTTCTACTGGGTGATGGTCCACCTGGGGATGGCAGCCGAATTCTGGGCGGAAGAAAAAACCCAGCTCATCAAATACGGTCCGGCATGGGACCTCTGGGATTCGTACACCTGGTGGTGGATATTCCTTCTGGTGTTTGAATGGATCGGCGGCATGATTGTTCCTGAAAAAGTAAAAAAACCGCTGGAGGTTGAGTCTTTCAAATTCGGGAAATTGGGGTGGTTCATCCACCATTTCATCCTGATGACAACCATATTTCTGGCCGGCTATATCGCGGGAAGAATGAAATAACGGCAAAAGCCGGCAGCATGCCTCACTTTTTCAACGTTTTCATCTTCAGCAGGTGCAGTGTGACCCCAACGGCAACCAGCAGCAATAAGACCTTTATGACTGGAATCTTCACGATAAAGATTGCGGAATAGCCCATGGTAAGCCACATCAGGCCGATGGCCAGCACTTTTGTGGAAAAGGGGATGCCTTTGCCCTCCCGGTAATTCAATATGTATTTACCCAGCACCCTGTTTCCTACAAGCTTGTCATACATCCTTTTAGAACCTCTGATATAGCAGGCTGCAGCCAGCAGAAGAAAGGGCGTGGTGGGCAGGAGAGGCAGGAAGATGCCGATGATTCCCGCGATTACAAAAAATGTCCCTAAAACAGTTAATATAATTCCGGTAATTTTTTTCATCCCATCACCCATTCCCTCAGCATGTCAACGGTAGGAAAGTAATGGTCCGAGTGAATCCGCAAATAATTTTCTATCTCTTGAATCTCATGAGCCCAGCCGGCTCCTGCAAATTCCACGTTGCAATTTTTTGCCATCACCAGGCCCGGATTCAGGTCGTCAACCACCAGCAGCTCCGGTTCCTTCAGACCGAAATTTTTCATGATCTCCAGAACCGGATATGGATTGGGCTTCCTCTGGTGCGCTTCCTGTTCCCATCCGAAGACCATGTCGGGGGTAAAGCCGCAGTGTGTGTCATAGTCCCGCAGGATCCTGTCGCTGTGTGAATGGGAAACCACGGTGACGATACCTCCCCGGCTTTTATATTCTTTTAAAAAGTCCACAAATCCGGGATAAAAATCGGGAATCCTTTCTTCCGTATAGATTCTCCACACCGCATGCTGGAATTCCTTTTCCTCCCGGCTCAGTTTCAAAATTTCATCACATAAAGAAGAAAAACCGGGATTAAAGCAGTACAAAACAAACTGCTCCAGGCTTAAGGCCTGCATATCCGGCCGCAGCTTGTTCAGGGCGTCGGTAAAGGAAGGATAGTGAATCCGGGGTGTGCTCATCACGGCCGTATCATCATGGTCCAAAACCAGACAGCGGTACTTTATGCTCATTCTGACTCCCCATTTCCATAAAATCAACAAAATCATTTTATCACATTCAACACAAAAACACCTCCATTTCTGAAGGTGTTTTCCGATGAAGGTTCAAAACCGGGGCCTTATTGCTTGACTTCCTGCTTGCCCGTTACGCTGCTCTTATCATCCATTTTGAAGGTACTTTTTACTTCCTCGCTGGCAAAATAGACATTTCCTTCAACCTTTGCATCGACCAAGGAAAATCCTTTGGCCTCAACATAGACGTCCCCTACAAAGGTTCCGCTCTGGATTCTGGCATTTTCACTTTTGACGGTCAGCTTCGGCGCCTTCAGAGAAAACCTTGCAGTGACCTTATGGTCGTCATCCTGGGTGTAAAGAGCGATTTTGCGCGCCACCACATCCTTGTTTTTAAATTCCCCTTCCAGTACAATCTCCTTGTCGATGGTCAGGTCGTTCAAGGTTGCGATGATCCAGGTTCCGTCCTTGCTCGCCGCCTTCAAAAACGCCTCCCCATTGTTGACGATGGAAGCCGTTGTGACCGCGTCGGTATTGGGCTTTTCCGGTTCGTTGGTCTTCGGGGTTTCCTGCTGGGGTGCCGGCTGCTGTGCACCGCATCCGCCCAAGATTGCTATGGCAAAAATAGCACAAAGTACTAAAAGTGTAATTCTCTTTTTATTCATTGGTATTCCTCCAAATATATTATCTTTTTTGTAGTATAACCCAAAAAGCCTAATTCAAAACCATCCAAATTTTTATCAGGACAGACGGGATGTGTAGTCTTCGTATCCGAACCGCTTTATGACCCTGATGCCTTCCGATTCGCTGTAAATCGCGATGGAGGGAAGATTGACCCCATTGAACATGTTGTTTTTAACCATGGTATAGTGGGCCATGTCGCAGAATACAAGCCTGTCCCCTGGTTTTAGCGGCTGTTTGAAGGAATAGTCTCCGATGACATCCCCGGCGAGGCAGGTAAGTCCTCCCAGCCTGTAGGTATGGGCATATTCCTCCGGGTTTCCCGCATCGATGATGTTGGGCCTGTAAGGCATTTCAAGCACATCGGGCATGTGGCAGGCGGCCGAGGTATCCAGAATTGCAATTTTCATGCCGTTGTCCACAATGTCCAGAACGCTGGCAACAAAGAAGCCCGTGTTCAAAGCAACGGCTTCTCCCGGCTCCAGGTATACCCCCACCCCGTACTTCTCTTTAAAAAACAGAATGGAACGCACCAGGGTTTCAATATCATAATCCGGCCTGGTAATATGATGACCTCCACCCAGATTGATCCACTTCATCCTCTGAATGAATTTGCCGAACTTTTCGTCCACCACTTTGACGGTACGCTCAAGCGTATCGGAATTCTGCTCGCACAGGGTGTGAAAATGAAGCCCGTCGATTCCGTCCAGCTCTTCCGGCCTGAAATTGGGCAAAGTGACACCCAGCCTTGAATGCTTGAAGCAGGGATCGTAAATGGGCGTGGCAATCTCGGAGTATTCCGGATTTACGCGGATTCCGCATTCTATTTTCTTGGAATGCACCTTTTTCACCCTGTCCTTAAACCGGTTCCACTGGTCAAAAGAATTGAAGACAAAGTGGTCGCAGTAGCGCAGAAGTTCGTCAAATTCCCCGTCGATATAGGCGGGAGCATAGACATGAACTTCCTTCCCCATTTTTTCAAAGCCCAGCCTGGCCTCAAACAATGAACTTGAAGTCACACCTTTTAAGTATTTGCCTATCAAAGGATAGACCTCGTACATGGAGAAGCCTTTCTGGGCAAGGAGAATGCTGCATCCTGTACGCTGCTGGACGGAATGCAGGATCTCAAGGTTTTTTACCAGCAGCCTCTCGTCAACAATATAGCAAGGTGACCGCAAGCTGTTGAAATCAATATCGTTTATCGTATTCATCGCATCCTACCTCAATCCAGAAGAACCGGCGAGAAATCTTCCTGCCAGGGCAATCCGTATTTATTCAGGGCATCCATGAAAGGATCGGGATCGAATTCTTCCACATTGTATACGCCCGGCTTCTTCCAGATGCCTTTCAAGATCAGCATGGCCCCAATCATTGCAGGAACCCCCGTTGTGTAGGAAATGGCCTGGGAGCCCACTTCCGCATAGCACTCCTGGTGATCGCACACATTATATACATAGTAGGTTTTCGGTTTCCCGTCTTTTGTCCCCTGGATGATACAGCCGATATTGGTTTTTCCCTTTGTTCTGGGCCCCAGGGAAGCAGGGTCCGGAAGCACGGCCTTCAAAAACTGCAGGGGGATGATTTGCTGTCCCTCATAGTTAATGGGCTCAATGGAGGTCATGCCCACATTTTGAAGCACACGCAGATGATTTAGATAATTGTCGGAAAAAGTCATCCAGAATCTTATCTTTTTTACACCCTTGATGTTCACAGCCAGGGACTCCAATTCTTCATGATACAGGAGATAGATGTTTTTCGGACCGATTTGTGAAAAGTCATAGGCCTTTTTCACGGAAAGGGGGTCGGTCTCCAGCCACTGCCCGTTTTCATAGTAGCGCCCGTTGGCGGTGATTTCACGGATGTTGATTTCCGGGTTGAAATTCGTTGCAAAAGGATAACCGTGGTCCCCTCCGTTTGCATCCAGAATATCGATGGAGTGAATCTCATCAAAATGATGCTTTTGGGCATAAGCGCAAAAAACACCGGTAACTCCGGGGTCGAAACCACTCCCCAGCAGTGCTGTTATACCGGCTTTTTCAAACTTTTCCCTGTAGGCCCACTGCCATTTGTATTCGAATTTGGGAGTGTCCGGCGGTTCGTAATTGGCCGTGTCAACATAATGTACTCCCGTTGCAAGGCAGGCGTCCATAATAGACAAATCCTGGTAAGGGAGGGCCACATTAATGACAACATCCGGCTTGAAGCCCTGTATGAGGTCGATTACCTCCTTGGTGTTATCGGCATCCACCCGAGCCGTATGAATTTTTGTCCGCCCGCCTGCCAGTTTATTCTTCATAGCTTCGCATTTCTCAATTGTCCTGCTGGCTATGCAGATTTCTTCAAAAACCTCCGGGTTCTGGCAGCATTTATGTACTACAACGCTGGAGACACCACCAGCCCCGATAATTAAAGCCTTTCCCATATCAATGCCCTCCTATTCCTTCTGCTGGTCTACTTTTTTCTATGCCGGTGGATATCCTCCGGCCCAATACGCCAATTTAACAAAGTTGATTATACAGAAAACGTTTCAACTAATCAAGAATAATGTTGTTAATTTTTAACACGCAGTGAAGTCGTCCCTATGCATCTATTTAATAACTGTACCCATATTTCTTCTATTTTAACATTATTTCAAAAAACATCTTGCATAATGAAATAACAGCATGGCAGGTAAAAGAAAATGCAAAAGCCATCGAATTCGGCCCTCTGTCACAAAAACAGATGGAGGAAATCGATGGCATCCTGCGCAATCTTGCTATTTAGGACCTGCTTTTTTACTTTACCGGTACCTCATAGCCTTCGGGGTTGACGTTGAAAGCGCTGGAATCCCCGGTAATATAAGCGGTCATATAGGCTACCCGGTCTTTGATCCCGTTGTAGAAGTCTCCGCTTAACTCTTCGGTAAATTCCGCCGTCTCCCCGGCACCGATGGTGGTGGTGGTCAATGCCGCGATAAACATCTTATCTGCCGACCACCTGTAAAGGGAATTCCTTTCGGCGTCCAGCAGTGCAAAATCATATTTCTGCCCCGAGCTGTGGTTGATGGTAATCTGTTCACCGGAATTGTTGGTGATGCTCAATTTCAGCTTCAAGCTGCTGCCGTCCGTTTCTACCGAGGGCTTTACCTCTACATCCTCTTTAAAGCTTGCAATGGTCTTCATCAGCCGGTCGATCACCACCGCCGCCTCGGCCCTGGTGCTGCCGTTCTGCGGATACAGCATGTTCCCACCTTTTCCGTTGATGATTTTCAGCAAGACGGCTTCCACGATGTCATTCTTATAGGCAGGAGTAATCCTGTCATCATCGGCAAAGGGGGCGGGCATCATTTTGATAATGGCATAATTGCCGCCGGTTACATTTTTAAGTGCATTGATCACATAGTGCACCATTTCATCCCTCGGCAGGGCTTCCTTGGGTTTGAAAAGCCCCTTGCGGTCGATGGTATCGGACACCACCAGGTCATACAATTCCCTGGCACCCGCATCCTGGTTCTCCACATCTTCAAAAAACTCTTTTATGTCCGGCGTTTTGGCGTACTTGATCTTAATGTCAAGTGCCTTGTGCAGCATTAAAACAAACTCGCTTCTGGTGATCGCCTTATCCGGCTGGAATTTTCCATCCTGCCCGGAGAAAACAGCCCTATCGGCATATTTTTCAATGGCGCCCTCCGCCCAATGCCCCGATATGTCGTTGAAGCCCGTACCCGCCGCCGGAATATCCGGCGCAGCTTTTACAAAGACCGGCAGGGACGCCGTCAATGTCATACTTAGTGTCAAAACAGATGCTATGATTAATTTTTTCATAATGATCCTCCCATGTATTCATAGAATTAATTTTCAGCCGGCTTCCGGATTGGAGCATTGCCTTCAATCCGGCGTTCACAGTTTATTAGACTTGAAAACGGAAAATTTGTTCCATGAATGGAAGAAGAGCATCACAGTCCTATTTCATAATAATTATATATGGAGTTTTCCTTAAAGCCGCTTGATTTATAAAGAGTCAATGCCCTTTCATTTGCGACCGCCACTTCCAGGAAAGTGGAGTTTATCCGCCGCGCCAGCAAATCCAGCATGGCCAGGCTCAGAATTTCCCTTCCGTATCCCCTTCCCCGGTATTCCGGCTTTACACCCACACCAAATATGTAACCTTCCTGGCCTTCCACCAGTACCCCTATTTTGCCCACCATTTCACCTTCCAGATCCGCAACAAAGGTGGACTCATAGGCCTGGCGGCAGTAGTCCTCGTCCATTTCACCTTCCGGAAGTCCAAAGCACACCCTGTCCAGGGCGACAAGGCGGGAATAGTCCCGGGGCTCCGCAGTCCGCAGCGCAATTCCCACGCTGGGGAAATCAGGCACTGTTTGTCCTTCAAACCTCATTTTATATTCGGAGGATACGTGTTGTCCCCCCGCTGACTCTGCAAAAGCCCTTCCCGCCTCTGAACAGCGCTCCGAAATCAACAGGATTTTCTCCGCTCCCCGCTCCGCACACTTTTGTCTGGCTGTGTTGTAAAGCTCCTTAAATATGCCCTGGCGCCTGTAGTCCGGATGGACCATCCCCGTAACCTCGATTTCCGTTGAGCTCTTCTCCATATGGTACAGGCCCATATAGCCGATAAGCTTTCCTTCGTCATAACACAGCAGGTCGTTTTCTTCATCGGCAGGACGCTCCTCAAGCATGTTCCAGTTGAGCTTCATGTTCAGCGGTTCTCTCCGGCTGCATGCCTCCAGAAGCGCTTTGATTTCCATCCGTTCCTTCTCTGATAAG
The DNA here is from genome assembly GCA_023424965.1 of Bacillota bacterium. Taxonomy (GTDB): domain Bacteria; phylum Bacillota; class Clostridia; order Acetivibrionales; family JAFADI01; genus JAFADI01. The sequence continues at coordinate 104,441 of JAFADI010000020.1, read as the reverse complement.
CCTTTTGGTGTCAGAAATTTTCTCACAAGTTCCCTCCTAATCAGTAAAATGGTTGATACAACTTACAATTGGATACGGGAATATGCGGCAAAGGTCTGACGGCTACCACACCGTCAAGGGAGTTTTTCTGAAACAGGTGTCGATGTGGTCATCCACAATGCCGGTAGCCTGCAGATAGGAATATACGGTGATGGACCCAAGGAATTTAAAGCCCCTCTTTTTAAGGTCCTTGCTCACCTGATCGGACAGTGCCGATACCGCCGGAACGCCGGAGATGTCCTTATAGCTGTTGACCACCGGTTTGTTGTCCACAAAGCTCCAGATATACCGGTCAAAGCTGCCATATTCCTTCTGAATTTCCACAAACCTTTTGGCGTTGTTTATGGAGGATTCGATCTTGCTCCTGTTTCTTATGATCCCTGGATTTGAAAGCAGTTCGGCGATCTTCTCCTCCCCGTACCGTGCCACTTTCGCCGCATCAAAATTGTCATAGGCCTTCCGGTAGTTTTCCCTTTTTCTCAATATGGTCAGCCAGCTCAGTCCCGATTGTGCGGACTCCAGCACCAAAAATTCAAAATGCACCCGGTCGTCATGGACCGGCTGTCCCCACTCTTCATCGTGGTATTTTACATAGATCTCCTCGGATTTGCACCAATCACACCTGTTCATACAGCCCCCTCTTTCCAGCCTGAATTTTAAAGTTAAATCCATTATATCGGTAACAAACTTTAAAATAAAGAACAAAAAAACCGGCCGGCAAGCCGATAGAGTTACCTATCACAGCCCTGCCAACCGGTTCATATGCCTGTGGCATATATCCTTTTTTATGCCTGAAGCCTTTTTTCCAGAGCCTCAAGCTGGGCATTCAGCTCCTTGGGAAGCTTATCGCCGAACTTCACATAATGCTCTTTTATCGAAGCAACCTCTTTCAGCCACTCATCCCTGTTGACTTTGAGGAGTTCCGCCATGTCGGCCTCGCTGACGTTAAGCCCTTCCGTATCGATGGCACCGGCCGCAGGCATGTAGCCGATAGGTGTCTCCACTGCTTTTCCTTCACCCGACACCCTTTCAACAACCCACTTGAGGACACGGCTGTTTTCACCGAACCCGGGCCACAGCCACTTGCCCTTTTCATCCTTGCGGAACCAGTTTACATAGAATATCCTGGGCAATTTGTCGGCCCCGGTTTTTGTTCCGATGTCAAGCCAGTGCTGGAGGTAGTCGCACACATTGTAGCCGATGAAAGGCAGCATGGCAAAAGGATCACGGCGGACCTGCCCTATATTTGCGGATATGGCGGCAGCGGTTATCTCGGAACCCATGATGGAGCCCATGAACACCCCATGCTTCCAGTCAAAGCTTTCATGAACCAGCGGAATGGTGCTGGGGCGGCGTCCGCCAATTAAAATTGCAGAAATCGGTACTCCCGCAGGGTCTTCCCACTCGGGAGCAATTACGGGGCACTGGCTGGCAGGCGCTGTAAAACGCGCATTGGCATGAGCCGCCACTTCCTTGGAGCCGGGAGCCCAGTCGTTGCCCTTCCAGTCGATGAGGTGTTCCGGAGCGTCATAGCCGATGCCTTCCCACCAGACATCACCGTCATCGGTCAACGCCACATTGGTAAAGATGGTATTCTTTTCAATGCTGCGCATTGCATTGGGATTTGAATCCATGGAGGTGCCCGGCGCCACGCCGAAGAACCCAGCTTCAGGGTTTATTGCGTACAGGCGTCCGTCTGCACCGAATTTCATCCATGCGATATCGTCACCGATGGTTTCCACCTTCCAGCCGGGAATCGTGGGGACCAGCATTGCCAGGTTGGTCTTTCCGCATGCACTGGGAAAGGCCCCTGCCACATATTTTTTGTTCCCCTTGGGATCCGTAAGACGGAGGATAAGCATATGCTCGGCCATCCAGCCTTCGTCACGGGCCTGTACGGAAGCGATTCGGAGTGCAAAGCATTTCTTGCCCAGCAGCGCATTTCCGCCGTAGCCTGAACCATAGGACCAGATCAGTCTCTCTTCCGGGAAATGGCTTATGTATTTCTGCTCAATGGGCGCACAGGGCCAGGAGGAATCCTTTTGGCCTTCTGCCAGAGGAGCTCCTACGGAATGCAGGCATTGTACGAACTCTCCGTCACCAAGGGCCTCGAGAACTTCTTTGCCCATACGGGTCATGATGCGCATGTTGACCACAACATAAGGGCTGTCGGACAGTTCGACACCGATCTTGGAAATGGGCGAACCGATAGGACCCATGGAAAATGGGATTACATACATGGTCCTCCCCTTCATGCAGCCCTTGTATAATGCCTTCATCGTCTCCTTGAGCTCAGCGGGATCAACCCAGTTGTTGGTAGGCCCGGCATCTTCCTGCTTTATGGATGCAATATAAGTCCTGTCCTCTACACGGGCTACGTCGGACGGATGGCTGCGGAACAAATAACCCCCCGGGCATTTTTCCGGATTCAGGGGTGTAGCCATTCCGGCGTCAACCATTTCCTGTAAAAGGCGGTCGTTTTCTTCTTGGGAACCATCACACCAGTAAATGCCGTCTGGCTCACACATATCTGCAATTTCTTTTACCCATTCTTGCAATTTTTTGTTCGAAGTCATATAAACTCTCCCTTCAATTATGATGTTTATAAGGCTCAGGAATCGGAATTTTGACGCTGATAAAGCGTCTTTTCGGTACTTCCGTCATTGTCACGTGTAATTTGTTGATTTTTTTCTCTACCAAGCGTAACATAAAAGAATGAAATTTTCAATATCAAAACATGAAAATGCGCAAAACAAAAAAGCCATGGGCCTTGCTTTTCCATGGCTTTCTCTTATCCTTACTTCAGCGCTCGTAATAGGTGTATCCCCTGAGGCCGTTATCGTATGCACGCATGATTTCCCGCCTGTCGATGGCACTGATGAGTCCGTTGCGGATGGCTTCTTCCGCCGTTTCCCGGAACCGCACCAGCATGTCCTTGGGGTCAAACTCCACATAGGACAATACGTCGGATACGCTGTCCCCATGAATTTCCTTCACCAGGTCATAGCCGTCGGAAGTGATCCTCACACTGACCACATTGGTATCCCCAAACAGGTTGTGCAGGTCCCCCAAGGTCTCCTGGTACGCTCCTACCAGGAAAACTCCGAGATAATAATCGTCACCGTTTTTCATTTCGTGCAAGGGCAAAGTGGTGCGCACATCGTGCAGGTCGATGAAGCGGTCGATTTTTCCGTCGCAGTCGCAGGTAATATCCGCGATAATGGAATTGCGCTTGGGCAGTTCCAGCAGGCGGTGCAGGGGCATAATGGGGAATAACTGGTCAATGGCCCAACTGTCCGGAATGGATTGGAATACCGAAAAGTTGCAGTAATAGATGTCTGCAATAGCACTTTCGATGTCTTCCAGGTCCGGGGGAGCGTTCTTAAGCTTCTGCTTTTCCTTTGCGATCTGGTTGATGGTGTTCCAGAAAATCTTTTCCGAAAAGGCGCGTTCACGAAGGCTTATCCTGCCGTGCTTGAACATGTCCCGGATCTCATCGCGGTAGTAAAGGGCATCGTTGTAGCACTCCTGTATATTCTTCAAATTAAGATTCTTATTGACGTCAAAAAGGTTTTTGATCTGCTCTGAGGTATTGTCGTCAAGCTTGTCCGGCACCTCATACTCTTCAAACTTTTCCACATCCAGCACGTTAAAAAGCAGTACGGAATAATAGGCCACCGTCGTACGGCCCGATTCCGTTACAATGACGGGATGCTGGATGTTGCCGGGGTCCAGTATGGACATGACGGCTTCGACAATGTCGGTGCAGTACTCTTCCACCGTGTAATTGCGGCTGTAGGAATAGTTTGTATTGGATCCGTCGTAATCCACCGCAAGGCCGCCGCCCAAATCCAGATAGCCCATGGGCGCTCCCTCGTTTACCAGCTCCGCATATACCCGGGTGGCCTCCAGCACCGCCGAACGGATATCCCGTATGTTGGGTATCTGGGAGCCGAGATGGTAATGGAGCAGTTTGAGGGAATCCAGCATGCCTTTTTCCTTCAGGATGTCCACAATCGAAATCACCTGGGAAACGTTGAGGCCGAATATGCTGCGGTCTCCTCCCGATTCCGTCCAGTGTCCGCCGGCCTTGGCGGAAAGCTTGATCCGGATTCCTATGTTGGGTTGGATTCCCAGTGCCTGTGAGCGTTCCAGCACAATATCCAGTTCACCGGGGATCTCAATGACAAAGAAACATTTAAAACCCATTTTAACGGCATAGAGCCCCAGGTCGATAAATTCTTCATCTTTATATCCGTTGCAGATCAGGCAGGCTTCCTTGTCCTTCATCAGGGAAAGGGCAGCAACCAGTTCTGCTTTGCTGCCTACCTCCAGCCCGTGGTGGTAGCGCTGTCCGAATTTTGTCACTTCTTCAACGACCTGCTGCTGCTGGTTGACCTTCACAGGGTAGACCCCCCGGTATTCCCCTTTATAGCTCAGCTTCTTCATGGCTTCCGCAAAAGAGGTGTTGAGAAAGGAAATCTGTGAATCCAGCAGGTTTTCAAAGCGCAGCAGCACCGGCATGTCAAGCCCGCGCTCGCGGACACCCGAGATGATATCCATCAGGCTGATTGCAGAAGAATCGTTATCCTTGTGGGGATTTACCAGCACTTCCCCCTTATCGGAGATTGAAAAATAGCCGGCGCCCCAGTTTTTAATACCGTAAAGCTCTTCAGATTTTTCTTTTGTCCACCTGCCTAAAAGTTCCGTTTTATTCATGGCTTACCTACCTCCATCTATGCAATCAATCTCTACCTGGCCGGCGGAAGAAAAATCCTCTGAGCCGTGCAAATCAGTTTTCTCAGCAAACAATAACACATCACCCCACCATTGTCAACAAGCAGCAAAAGGAAGGTTTCCATGTGGTTTGTTCGGGTACAGGCAGAGTCCGTCACTCCTTGTTTCTAATTCCATTCCTACCCTGGCGGACAGGCCCAAAACAAAAATATTTCACGTGTGGGCAACACCTTTGCCGCAGCTTTTACCCGGAGCATAAAAACAAGCTCCCCACGGTTCCGTAAGGAGCTTTCAGACTGAAATCTTTTAAATTGCTCACTGTAAATGGGCCTTTTTCATCACAAAAGATCCTACACTGATGCCCAGGAGGATACAAAGTATGGGCAGCCAGACGGGCCCGAGGGGGATTCCCCCGATGCTGGCCGTGGGAGAATATATAACTCCTATGGTGCCCAGAAAAGCGGCAAGAACAAATGGCATGAAAGTAAAGGGCTGTTTATATCCCGAAGAGTTCTTATAGGCATCCCAGGCTGCAAAAGCGTATATGCAGGGATAGAACATAAGCCACTGGTAATTGGTCTGGCTGACCGCCGAAGGGATGTCCCAGTAGAAGCTTGAAATAATGACACTGTTCAAGTTTGACCGGGTATTGACGATCAATTCCGCCGCCATAAATAATGCACCTTTTAAAAAATGGCCGTTCAATATCTGTCCAAAGCCTGGAAAGGCTATACTCCAAAGAATACTTTCAATACCATTGCTTTTGTCCATTTTTACTCCTTATTGTCTGGCTAACGCCTCATGATTAACCGCCTGGGGAGGTTGCTCCATCCAGCCGTTATCGATCATCACCTTCAGGCAGTCGGCGGCATATTGGGCTATTTCAGCTGTCAGACGGACATAATCCGCCTGCATGTCCTGCCGCATGCTTGTTCCCATGGCAACACCATAGTCCCCTATACCTGAAGCGACCAATATAGTGGTATGGAAAAGCATCAGTTTATCTGAAAATACCGGGTCCGTCGAACTTGTAACAAATGTATCCCAGGGGACTGGGGCCGGTATGCCGTCCTCCTTGAGTTTATCCGCAAAAATTCCTATATGTTTTTCAGCCATGCCTGCCCCCCTGCCCATGAGTTCCTTTACCCTGCCGGACTCTGCAACCTGGGCAAATCCCGTCAATAGGGCCTTGCCGGCATTGTTGTACTGCAGGTTCTCAAAAACGTGGGTGATTTCTATTGCGGTCATTTTCCTGTGCTTTCCAAAAAAACCCGCCAGAAAACTATCCTTTTTTACAAAGTCTGTTTGTTCAGGCACCGTTATGACGGGAGGCTTTATATACATGCCCAGTGACAGCAGTACCGACGTAACACGCCTTGACAGTTCGGCGGATGTGCTGAGGCAGCCTGTAAAAAAGTCCAGCACATCCTGGCGTGTTGAAACCGACATTGCGACTCCGTAGGCTTCCATCCCCATCCTGGCCATATTCCTCAGATAATAAAGATAGTAACTGTCCCTGTATAACCGGTCGGCGTCCACATCGTAGTCTTCTTCATTAAATCCCCGGGGTATGGGATGGCCTTCCTTTCCAAATATCCCGGTGATGGTCTTGATATGGCTTTTCGACACGTTTAACGCATAATCCACAATGGGGCGGATGCTGCCGTCCTTGACCTTCTCCAAAAAACATTCAAGAATGCATGCAGCCATACTGTCATTCATGTATGTGGTCCAGAGAGTTCCCACTTCCGCTGAAGTCAATTGAGTAGTATTTTTATTCTGCATAGATAGCTTCCTCCACAAATATTATTCGGCGTTTCCAACAGCATATAGGCAACAAATTTTCAACTTGGCTCCCTATATCGACAACAAACCTTATGATTAAATCAAGGCAGTTATCGATGGAGTTCACGCTGTCTGCTTCATGGAAATTTTGAATTTCAAACTGCGCTCATTATAGTATCCCTAAATATGCGATTATTAATCCCACTACCGCCGTCAAATGTGGTTTCGCCATCCAAACATGTATTAAATTGTAAATTTCACTCCGTACAATGCACTACTTTAGAGAGCTTTAAAAAATGCCTTCAGGTCTTCTTTGACTTCCGCCGGTAAAAACTTATCCTTTATACCCTCCACCGCCCCTTCCAGGCCGTACAGCATGTGCAGGCAGGCCGTCGGATCCTTGGCCCGGATCCTCAGGAAGGCATCCTTGCTTCCCATTTTAATCAACTGCTCCGGGCTGTCTATTCCCACTTCCGCCAGTTTGCTCTCCGTTACCTTGCTTATATTCGGCAACTGCGATAATCTCCCCATGTTCATTCCTTCCTCCTTAAGGCCGGCGTCTCTGATCCTGCTCTCACCGCACCTGCTGTAATGGTATCACATCCCCATATTGATTAACAACGTCGTAATATGTATAATTATGGGGAAACAGACTAAATTATCATGGAGGTAATCAGCAATGAACAAAGCATTTTTAAAAGTCGCAATTGCAGTGGTAACAGTCGTCCTTCTGGCAGCGAACGCAGCTTTCGCCGCAGCGGAGAAACGTGTGGACCTGGGAGGCAGCAATTACATGACGGTATCCAATGTCACCGCAGAGCAGGAGGTTGATTCTACCAAGGTATTAACCGCCACCGCACCCGTCAAGGTAACCTTTTACGGAAGCAATTTGGCCCTGGAATCAATAATGTTCTCCGACGGCGTACGGGAAAACGGTACGGTGAAATTCGGTGTGGAGAGCGATTCGGTAAAATTCGACGTAAAAAAATATACCCTTTTTGATGACCCGTCCAAGGTGTATGACGAATATCCTGAGGGAATCGACGAGATACTCCTTCACGCGCCCGGCAACTACGCCACATTGACCAAGCCCGGAATTTACCATGTATATGCCGCAACTGAAGCTGTAATGCCTACAAGAATTGCAATCGAAGTCGTTGCGGAAGGCTCCGCCGTTGTTACCCAGCCTGCAGCTCCCGCACAGGAGCCTGCACCCGCTCCGAAGCCTGCGGCAACGGCTACCGCCAGCGCTACTGCTTCAAAAGTTCTGGTCAACAAAAATAACGTTTCTTTTGAGGCGTACAACATCAATTCAAACAATTATTTCAAGCTCCGTGACCTTGCCGCCGCATTAAACGGAACTGTTAAGAATTTCGAAGTGGGCTGGGACGGAGAGAAGAACGCCATCAGCCTGGCCTCCGACAAGGCTTATACCCTGGTGGGCGGGGAATTGGCCGTATCCTCCAGTCCTGCTTCAAAGCAGGCTCTGCTCTCCACCGCCAAGGTCTATCTGGATGGTGAAGAAGTTGAGCTTACCGCATACACCATCGGCGGAAACAACTATTTCAAGCTCCGTGATATTGCCAAGGTTCTCGATATCGGTGTGACCTGGGACGCTGCAACAAGCACCATAGGCATTGACACCTCCATCTCCTATACCGAATAAAAAAGTACAACCAAAAGCACCTGCGGGAAGCAAAAATTTGAGTTCTTCCCCAGGTGCTTTTCTTTTCAAGCAAAAAGCCTGTGCAAAAGCTGTCTTCAAAAAGATTTCCAGTTCTTCAACATCTCTTTTACCGACCGGTTCATCTCGATGGCATATTCTGCGGAGACCTTTTTGTCGTATACCCTCTGGCCTATATTTTTGCCTTTATTGTCTTTGCCCCTGTCCCCATATCCCATACCGCCCGCATTTTGGAACATTGAATCAAAGTCGGCATCTTTGAGCCTCCTGTACTTGTTTTCATATACAATATACTCTTTCGGGAACCTGTCGGGAGACCTTCTCTGTTTTTGCTGCTCTGTGGGGTAGCCGAAGCAGACCAGCGAAATGGGGAACACCAGGTCCGGCAGGTTGAACAACTCCCTGTGGGCCTCGTAATTTTCCATAATGTCTCCAATATAACAGGACCCTATCCCCAGGGACTCAGCAGCTACAACGGCGGTCTGAGCGGATATGAGCGCATCACAGCAGGCCAGCAGCAGGTCGCCCTCCTCCGGCTTCCTCATTTCCGCCTTCTGCTCCCTGCAGTATCCCGAAACATCGGAATACACGAAATAATCATGCCAGCGTTGATGGTCCGCAAGGAACAGCAGTACCATGGGTGCTCTCGCTATAAAAGGCTGGTTGTCGCAGGTGACGGCCAATCTCTCCTTTACGGCGGCATCCGTTATGTCCAGTATGCTGTACAGCATCAGGTTGCCCGCCGTCGGAGCCCTCATGGCGGCTTCAAGGATCAGCGCCTTCTCCGGTTCCGGGATTTGTACATCCTGGTACGCGCGCACCGATTTTCTGTTTTTTAATATTTCTATTGTTTGATTCATGCTTTCTATACCTTCCAATCAATTTAGTCCGTAATTCCTTTAACGTCCCAGGCCTCCGGGGCCTGCTGGACTCGAATACCGGAAGTCGGTACTGCCTTTGTAACCCGGAATTAAAAGCCCTTCCGCTTTTTCAGCCTTTACTCCCAGCCTGTCTTTTTTCATAGCACCGATAATATTGTCGTCTTTCTCCAGCACGGCCAGCAGCGTTCCGGGTTCTCCTATGGCTTTTATGACAAACGGGCTCGTGAGTTTATTGCCGTTGATGAGGATTACCGGCCCTCCCGATTTAATGCAAGTTGTGGTTATAATGCGCTCATCGTTTACCGAAAGGGCTTCCGCTCCCGCATTGGCAAGCTCCTCCAACACATTCAGGATATCCGAGTCATGAATGGTTAACATCTGGATACTCATGTCCACAACATTTTTGTCATTGTTGTCTTCAAGGGTCAGGACCACGCCTTTCCCCTGCACATCCAGCATTCCTGCCAGCATTTGCCCGCTTTTCATCCGGGTTTTCATTTCACCGACCCTGGCTTCCAGTTCCTTATACCTATTCTCTTTTTTGCGGATCTCTTCTTTTACCCTTTCAGCATCCCCCATGGACTGTGCCAGCGTTTTAATGTCCGCTTCCCTTCCCATATGCCTGACACCGGCAAAAGTAACCGCTGAAATTATTATAAATAAGGCCGCTATCCATTTCAAGTCCGTTTGCTTAATCCTCCAAGCCACACTGCCTACCCCCAACCCGGCCGAAACCGTATTTGCAACCTGTTTCCGTCACAAGCCCTTAAGACCCCTATTGCGCTTTAATCTCTGTTTCTACAGGCTGCGCATATTTGAACTGCTTTTCTCCCTTGAGCCTGGGAACAGACAGCTTTTCAGCCTTCTCAATTTTGACTTCCAACTGGTATGCCTCCAGCTTTTGTGCCACACCGCCCCGCATTTTCAGGGATATTTCCATCAGGTCCGGATTGCCGATGGCCTTTATTACAAAAGGAGCACCGTACCTCCGCGTATTAATCATGATTACGCTGCCGGCTCTTCGTATCTCACTGGTGGAAACAAATCGCTCCTCGTTGATGGAAACGGCCTCCGCTCCTGCGCTTACCAGTTCGTTTACCACATCCCGCAGGTTTTTATCATCGCAGTAGGAATACACATTGTCGGAAATGGTTACCACCACCCCTTTTCCCTCAACATCCGCCATTCCCGAAAGAATTTCATTCCTGGCGGCTTGCTGCTGAAGCTCGTTATACTTGCTGTCAAGTTCTTTATATTTGTTCTCCTTTTCCTTCAAATCCTGCTGCAGCACAGCCCATTCTTCCATCGTCCTGCGCAGCCCGTCGATCTCCTTTTCATGCCTGGCGTCCGTCAGGCCTACCAGGCCTACCACCATAAAAAGCAGCACCCCTATGAAAATCCATTGTACCGGTTCTCTCCTGAACAGTGAAATCATGGTAATCCTCCTTTCCATCTGGGATTTCCCCGGCAGCATGCCGGCAGCTCCGGGAATCCACCGGGACGCCGAAATGAGTTTGAGCAGATTGATGATGGCATACCCGTATTCCTTCCGCTCTTCCGGCTCCAGACAGGACAGCACCAAAGCGTCACAGGCGACCTCGCAGTCCTGCCGCATTTTATAGAAGGCATACCATATCAGGGGGTTGAACCAGTGGACGGCCTTTATCAGCACGGTGATCCAGTTGACAGCATTGTCACAGCGCTTCAGGTGGGCCAGCTCATGGAGAAGCATGAACTTTAATTCCTCCCGGCTTATTTTGCCTTTTAATGCATGGGGAAGCAATATTCTGGGATTGATGACCCCGTAAAGCGCCGGGGAACATACCGCTCCGGAATAGATCACGGGAATATGTCCCCCGATGTCCATCCTCGCCTTGCAATCCTCCAGAACTTCTCCGGTAAGTTCATCCAGGGCCTGGACTTCTTTTCTGATTTTACGTGAAAGCTTCCTATTGGTCATGATGACGTAAAAAGCGGTCGCAAAAGCTCCCATCATCCAGATTACCAGGATTGCCGGTTTTCCATACCGGTAGCTGCCAAAGTAAGCAAAATCCGTGCCCTGTCCCCCGAAGGCGTTGATGTCCCCGGGTTTTGATGAAGCTATGAAGTTTTGAGCAGTTTCAACAGGAGCTTCACTATCTTTCGCCCCAACCCCCATGCCGCCGGAAATTTGCAAGGCAGGAATCCGGGCGGGCACTAGCTGGGCTACCGCAGGTTCAACCAAATTGAATATGCTCATGGAGCTTTCCAGCGAAAACGGGACAACCAGCCTGAATATCAATAAAAACCATATGTAGTAGTGCCATGCTGGACCGGACCTGCGGTTGAGAATCATTTTTACAAGGAGAATCACACAAATCAATAAGCTGGCCATGGCAGAGGATAGGACAACCCGGCCCAATATCTCTAAAAGTGCTTGCATTTCTTCACCTTCTATCTTTGCTGCCGTCCAGGATTTTCTTGAGTTCTTCAATCTCCTGGTCGGACAATCTCCCGTTGTCCACCATGTTTGTCAGCATCAGGTTAAGGGAGCCGTCATACACTTTCTTCAGAAAGGAATTGCTTTCCTCTCTCCTGATCTCTTCCCGGGAAATCAAAGGAGAGCAACGGTAGGGAGACGATCCCGAATCAATTTCTACGGCCTTTTTTTTCGCCAGCCTTGCAATCAAGGTATAGATTGTGGTGGTACTCCAATGGGTCAGAGGCTTCAGCCTTTCCACAATCTCACTGGAGGTAACGGGGGCATGCTCCCACAGGACCTTCATAACCTGCCATTCGGCATCGGATATTTTGGGTATTTTTTTCATTGCGGCACCTCCTCTACAGTTGTAGAATCCATAACCATTCTACATCTGTAGAGGCGCGTTGTCAACGGGTATCTGCGATTTATTTCAATTCCCGTTTAACCTGTCCTGCAACGAGGTATATAAAATACGCAATGAAAGCTCAAATCAAAAAAGGAGTGATACCGATGGCTGTCGACGTATATATCAATTTTAACGGTAACTGCCGTGAGGCGGTGGAGTTTTACGCCCAGGTTTTCGGACTGGAGAAGCAGCAGTTCATGCTATTTGGCGATGCACCCCCCGACCCTAACTTTCAGCTTTCCGAAGAGGCACAAAAACTTGTAATGCATACATACCTTCCTATCAAAGGAACCACCGTGATGTTTTCCGATGTTCCTCCCGGCATGCCCTTTGTGGCAGGCAACAACATAAGCCTTGTGATAAGCAGTAAAGACATGGACGAAGTCAAATCCCTGTTCAATAAAATGAAAGAGGGCGGCAATGTACACATGGAGCTTCAGGAGACCTTCTGGAGCAAGTGCTACGGTTATCTTACGGACAAGTTCGGAATCTCATGGCAGTTCAGCCATGATGACGGGCAGGTATAAATATAAAGGATATGGACCGCCTGTAAGTCCATATCCTTTTTTATGCATTCAAAATAAATGCCCTTTCCGGCAGCCGGCGTTGTGCACCCTTGCGCCTAGTCGATCTTTTCCAGCTTCAGATAGGTCAGTCCGTATAAGAAGGCGTAAATCAATGTCAGCATGGCGCCATAGGCCAGGGAAAAGGCAAAGGACCAGATGCTTATATTGTCAAGGACACTGTGAAGTAATGCCATCGGATTCATCAGCATATCCCAGCTGTTCCACCGTATAAACCTTCCCAGATAAATGCCGTAGCTGCTTAAAAACAATATGGTCAGCACAAATACCCACCCGGCAAGCTTATTTGACAGTTTCTCCACCACCCTGTTCATCAGGTATATGGACACAAAACCAAGCAGCAGGCCTGTAAAAATAAAAATAGAGTAGATGACCAGGTCGAACCATATGAGAAAAGTATTGTTGGCCCTGAAGTGGATAAAATCAGTGATCATATAGGGCGCATTGGGGTAAAACAACAGCCACACCAGGCCCAGCAGCAAAAGCATGAGGGATTTGGCCTTCATCTTTGCGGAAGAATAGATATAGCTTATCAGGATTGAAATGCCAAAAGGTATCCATGCCAGAAACAGATTCCATATTAAAAACAGGAAGCTGTGCCTTCCGGTATAAGCCCACCGTAAAGCAATCATCACGCAGCCCGATATGGACAGTGCCAGAAGAATACCCGTACATATGATCGTATGCCTGTACTTGGAAAACAGCATCTGCAAAACTCCGATCCCCTCCCCATAATATTTTTAGGAATCCCTTTTCTTTCCCTTATCTTACCACAGCTCCATTGTTCAAACAATTCTGTTTACCGTAAATAAAACAAGGCATGCTTGAATAAAATATCGCTTTGTGACGTATTTTATATGTATTAACAGCTTCAAAGCTGTCATGAAAGGCAGTATATCCAAAACTTTTATACAGGGTGAAATATGCAATTTACAGCAGCGGTTATACCTCCGGATGTAGAGATCCAGAAATATTTGACATCCCTGCATATTGACGAATGGCTACGTGAAGATGTATTCCGGTTCAAATGGTGGGCTTTGCTTGTCATGCTTCTGACTGCCTTCATCCTATGGTGGAAGCTGTCCGACAAAGCCAGAATCATTGAAATCTGCGTGTACACGACACTGTCAATCGTCATGTTTTTAGGAATATTCGAATATGGAGAGGAATTGGCCTTATGGGAATATCCCGTTGATATAATTGCGATGTTCCCCCCTTTGTCGTCAATTAATCTGCTTTGTTTTCCCCTGGTATATTCTCTGATATATCAGCATTTTGGAACCTGGAAAACCTTTATGGCCGCCACCTTGGTCGTTACGGCAGCGTTATGCTTTATCATTGAACCGCTTCTTTCCGCAGCGGGCTTTTATGAACTGGTCCGGTGGAAATTTTATTACAGCTATCCTATCTATGTGGCAGCCGCAGCAGGGATCAGGTTTATGGTTGTAAAGTTTTACTCGATTATGGGGAAATTTACAAATAAAATTTAAGCTACTCTCTATCAACGCAGATATTTAGCAGCAGAAAAAGCAGCCTTCAAAATAATATTCGAGGAGATTATATATGTATTTAGTAGCTACCCATTCCTTAAACGCTGTGGAAGTCCAATGGCAATTGATAATGGCCAGATTCAATGAATGGCTGCAAACCGAGCTGTTCCATTGGAGATGGTGGTTTCTGCTGGCTTTATTCATATTTTCCATATTCATCTGGTGGAAACTGGTGGACAAGTCCAGGCTCGCGGAGATCGTCCTGTATGCTTCCATGATAACCATCATAACGCTGGTACTTGATGAATTGGGAGAAGAGCTTTGCCTCTGGGATTATCCCGTTGACCTTGTACCCATATTCCCTCCGTTGTTTTCTGTCGACCTGGCAAGCCTGCCCATCGTGTATTCACTGATTTACATGTATTTCAGCCAGTGGAAGAAATTCATCATCGCTACCCTGGCCATGGCTCTGATTTTCTGTTTCATCCTGGAGCCCGTCCTGGTTCTTATTGGAATCTACCAGCCCCTCACCTGGAAATACTATTACGGGTTCCCCATCTATTCCGTCATGGCCATATGTGTCAAGGCAGTCATCATAAAGCTTTTAAAAATCTCTGAAAAGGGAAAAACCCGGATATAAAAATCCGACAGGCCAAAGCCTGTCAGATTACTCCTCCGGATCCTTCTATTCCAGTCTCTCCACTTCAATCACTCTCTAATTTCGGCCCTTCGTACCAGCAGGTAAATGCACAGGGCAAACACGGCCCCCAAAATGCCAAAGCTCAATATGGCCATATAAGGGTTGCGGCTCTGCCAGCCAAAGGCGCCGGCGATAAATTGACCGGAGGCATTCTGCAGCGCAACCGGCAATAAGCCATAGGTGTTATTTATCACAAGAAACAATATCACAGGAAATGCGAAAATAAAGGCCTTTATCACTTTTGTGCTCCGGTAGAAAACCAGAGTGATAAGAACACCCAGCAAAAAAATTGCACTATATAGCGCGAATTGCCATAGAACCGTGCCCAGCAGGCTCAAGGCGCCGTTGGCCTGTTCCCATACAATGCCCTCCCCGCCGGCACTTCCCATCCCCCGGTCCCTGTATGAGCCATAAATCATGTCAAAATTGGTGGGAGAGGGTACAAAAGCGTTATACACTCTATTGATGATCAAATCCAGCACCGACATCAAAAGCGCGATGGGAAAGGTCCCGACGATCAAACCCTTGCTGAAAGCGGTTCGTGAAATATTGTTGGCCTGGGTGAATTTAAAGCTGCTTTTAAAGGAGTTCAGGCCCGCAACCAATAAAAATATGACAGATGCCATTTCCAGCCCTGAAGAACGGAGGCTGCCCTCCGAACTGATGCTTACAGTGGCAAAAAACGTTATTACTACCAATAATATTGCATAATAAACCTTAATGGCGGGTATGGTATCTGCAACAATATACCTGGATACTTTTAAATATTTCATCGTTCTTCTCCCCCTTTCCCGGTTAAATAGACAAACAGCTTTTGAAGCTTCACCTTCGACAGCTCCAGATTGAGCTCTTTGGCCTGCTCCCTGTCGCTGCCGGTAATTTCCCCCATGACTGTGGCTTCTTCAAAGGAATTCAAATGGTCCACATGGATGCATTTTCTCCCTTTGATGTAGCTTTCCACATTCCCGGAGGGACCGGAGACGCAAAAGGCCCTGCCGGTCAAATTCTCCACCGTGTCATCCACCGTCACCTGCCGGTCCTTAAGAATGATGACCCTTTCCAGGATATCCGCTATTTCTTCAATGATATGGGTGGACAGTATAATTGTTTTCGGCTTTTGTATATAGTTGGCCAGAAGTTCTTTATAGAACAAATCCCGGTGGTGGGCGTCAAGCCCCAGGACAGGCTCGTCAAAGATCAGTATTTCCGCGTTTGAGGCCAGGGCCGTGATCAGCTTCGCGATGGAGCTGTAGCCCGTTGAAAGGGACCGGACCTTTTTGTTCAGGTTCAGCTCAAATTTATTGCACAGGACTTCCGCATATTCCCGGTCAAAAGAAGGATAAAACTCCTTTGTCCATTTGAAAATATCCTTCACCTTCATACCCTCGGGATAGAGGCTTTTTTCCGTCATATAGAACATTTTCCCCAGGGCGCTGTCATTTCCGGATACACTTTCATTATCCACTGTAATCTCACCCTCTGTGGGAAACAAACGGTTTGTAATCAGGTTCAGCAGCGTTGTCTTCCCGGCCCCGTTCCTGCCCAGCAGCCCGTATATCTTATTTTCCTCGATTGTCAGGGCCAGATTGTTCAAAGCACAAACCGTTCCATAATATTTTGTTATGTTTTTAATGTGGATGACTCCCAATTTTATTTCCCCCTTCCCAGCATTTCAATGATTTCATCGATTCCGATGCCAAGTTTTTTTGCCTCTTCAACCAGGCTTTCTATATAGCTCCGGTAAAAGCTTTCCTTCCGCTTTTGCATCAGCCTGTCTTTTGCACCCCCGCATACAAACATGCCCACACCCCGCCTTTTGTATATGATTCCGTCATCCACCAGCAGGTTAAAGCCCTTGGCAACCGTAGCAGGGTTGATTTTGTAATTGATGGATATTTCCGTGGTAGAAGGTATCTGTACCTCCTCCTCATAAATGCCTTTCAGTATGTCGTCCTCTGTGGACTGGGCAATTTGAAGGTAAATGGGGATTTCACTGTTAAAATCCAGACGCAAGCCTGTCACCCCTTTATTTGTTGTTCCTTGGTTAATTGGTTAATTACTTATATAATTAACTATAGAACGTAGAATGGTTTTTGTCAAGGACGTTTTAGATATGGAAATATAATTTTTATTTCTTTCTTAGGAAATTCTTTTTTAGGAAACGATGAATGATATACCCCACAATAGACGAGCCAGCAAGAAGGGCGGTTCCCTCCCCTTCAATTTCGCCGGGCCGGCACGTAACCGGTCTTTTCAACCAGGCTCTGCCCCTCGGCGGAAAGTATCCAGTCAATGAGCCTTGCCACATTCTTATCGGCGTTGGATTTTAAAGTCACGGCATAAACCGGTACGGTAAAGGGATATTCTCCGCTTCGGACCGTATCGGCGGTGGGTTTGACGCCGTCGATGGATATATATTTTATTTGATTATTTTTTATCATGGCGGAGGAATAATACATGAAGGAATAGCCGATGGCATTCTTTGCATTCCGGTAGCCCGCCACCTGGCTGATTACTTCCCCCATGCCTCCCGCATAGGTTTCCTTCGTGGGCTTGCACATCGGGATGTCCTTCATTACCCTGTTCTGCATGATGGTCTGGCTTCCCGAATCTTCGGGACGCTGGTAGGGTAGGATGCTTTTGTTTTCTCCCCCCACCGCTTTCCAGTTTGTTATCCCTCCGGAATAAATGTCCTGTATCTGCTTCACCGTGAGATTATCCACGGGATTTCTCCTGTTTGTGAAAAATACAAAGGCTTCGCTTCCGATGGGTGTAAGGACAAACTCGTCCCCTCTGGCCTTTATCTTCTCCCTTTGCGCGCCGGAGGGTTCGGCGGCAAAAATAATGTCCGTTTTGTCATTTATCAGGTTTTCATAGGCTTCGGAGGTTTTTGAGCATTTGACGATATTGAGAGGAAAGCTGGTACTGGCAACGAAGGCCGTAAACATTTCCTTGTCGTTGTTGTTCCTGTTGGCCCGGTAATAGTCGCCAAGCCCTTTGTAGACAGCCTGAACGAAGGCGGAATAGACGGGATATACCGCTGTCGCACCATCGAGCCGGGGCATTTCGTCAACGTCTGTGAACTGCAGTGACGCCTTTTGATCAAGCTGTGCAATGCCGTTGTTGTCTTTGAAGGGAGCCACCTCCATCAGGTCGAACTCCGTCAGCTCCTTGCCAAGGGTGGACTTCCCGTATTGCAGCTCAACCAATCCGTTGTTGATGATTTCCCTGGAATCCATCGCCATAAAGGCTGCGAAAACAATAAGCAGGGCTGCAAAGCCTATCCTTAGGTTACGGGCCGGCCTGTTTTTTATTGAACTCCGGTCCGCTCTTTCGTGAAGGAGGGCTCCTGCCACAAAGCCCGAATATCCGGCTATTTCAGCGACAGGTATGACATAGGACAACCCGGATAAGGCAAGTATTATATCAAATATCAATAAAAAAGGATTCTTGAAAAAGTACAGTCCCCACCAGCCGGAATTGTAATTGCCCTTTGAAAGGAGAGATGCGAGAACCGCGAGGAAAAGGGCAAAAGCGACGGGAATCAGCATAGGCAGATATCTGGCTTTTGCAGACTCGGGTTTCGCACTCGAAAGTCTGGAGAAAATAAACCCGATCATTCCACCGGCAAGCAATGCCAAAAAGAAAGCAACCAAAATATAAACCAATTTAACCGCATCTTTTCCAAGGGTTGAATTGTAAAGGGCGTTGAAAGCCCCGGCACCGGACAATCCCACCACGCCTGCCGTCAGGACCAGGGGAAGGACGATCACCTGCAATGCCAGGGAAGAAAATATATAGCCTTTGTTTGATTTCACTGTCGCCTGCATTCCTTTATAATAAATTTATTTGTTTTTCAGTTTCCTGATTGCCTCTTCCTGCTCCTGCATGAGCCTTTTGATATATTCCTTCATAAAATTGAGGGAACTGCTGTCTTCATACAGTATTCCCACGCCGTATTCAAAGTAGTGTTTCCGCTCTGCCTTCCTGGCAATATTGGCTTTCAGGAAAACCATGCTCTTATCCATGTAAATGTCCACTTCCACCTGTTCATTTACAGGATAATCTGCCTTGGAATAAATCAGCATTCCATAGTGGCTGATGTCCTTGATGGTTGCCACCTGCTTTTTCCGGGAATCCCTCGACCTCACGTCCGCAAAAAGCGATACCGGAAACCTCTCCCACTGGCGCTTCTGTGCGTCTTCCTCCACTTTGTCGATCTTCAGCTCGATAATGTCTTCCTTGGGTCTTATCTCCCCAATATTGCAGCCCACGATAATCACCCTGTCGCCTTTTTCCGTACCAAAGACCACAGGGTCCCCTTCAAGGAAATTCATAATTGCAAATTCTTTTGTCAGCTTGACCAGAACGCTATTTTCATTTGCTTCAAGGATAATGCTTTTGAACGGACTTATTCCGGAATAGTGACGGACCGAAATGATGTCTCCTGCTTTGAAAGTCTCCAAATTAACCTCCTGTGTCCCTCACCCTTCAATGATTTTGACAATGACCTGCCTGCTGCGGGGCCCGTCAAATTCGCAGAAGTAGATTCCCTGCCAGGTACCCAGCACAAGCCGGCCTTCATTGATAATTACCTGCTGGGAAAAACCGAAAAGGCTGGCTTTAATATGAGCCGCGGAATTCCCCTCTGTATGCGCATAATCCGCTTCAAAAGGAATTGTTCTATTCACCTGCTTGAGAATGTCCGAAACTACATCCGGATCAGCATTCTCATTAATTGTTATGCCCGCCGTCGTATGGGGTATGAAAATAGTGCAAATGCCGGACTTAATGCCGCTTTTTGAAACAAATTCCTGAATTTTTGAAGTGATATCAATCATTGATGTTCTTGAGGGAGTTTTCAAATAATATGTATACAATATCATCACCTTCCAGTACATTATATAGCGGGCAATTGCGTATGTAAAGGAACATTATTCCAGACCGCAGTTTGTTCCGGAGGATATTGTCCAAATATAAATGAATTTAATTGAACTTAAATATAATATAAATATATTTGACAGTAATTGATTTCATGCTATAATAATTAATATCAGTTCTGTCAGGGAGGCATGGTTTACCATGAAAATTATCGACCTTTTGAAATCAAAAAAACCCGTTATATCTTTTGAAATATTTCCTCCAAAAATGGATACGCCCCTGGAAACCCTTTTTGATAAATTGGAGCAGTTCAAGGCACTAAGGCCCGATTTTGTCAGTGTAACCTACGGGGCCGGCGGAAGCCAGAAGGGCAGAACCATTGAAATCGCATCCAAGCTGAAAAATGAATTCGGCATCGATACTCTGGCCCACTTCACCTGCATAGGACATTCCAGGGAAGAGATCGATTCCATGCTGGACACCATGCACACCTGCAATCTTGAGAACATCCTGGCATTAAGGGGAGATCCTCCCGTGAACCAGCCGGACTTCGACTTCAGCAAAAATGTCTATGCCTATGCCAGTGAGCTGGTAGGGCACATAAAAGCCAGGGATAAATTCTGCATTTCGGCCGCCGCATATGTTGAAGGGCATGTGGACAGTAAAAGGCTGAAGGAAGATATGCTGCACCTGAAGGAAAAGGTGGATGCGGGAGTGGACTTTCTTGTGACTCAGCTTTTTTTTGACAACAGGCTTTTCTATGATTTTATCGACAAATCCATGGCCCTGGGCATAAAGTGCCCGGTAATGGCAGGTATCATGCCCATTTTCAAGGCGGACCAGATTAAATCCATCACCGCTAAAAGCGGCTGCTCCATTCCTGCCAAGCTGGTGCTCATGATGGATAAATACAGCAGCAATCCGGAGGATCTTATAAAGGCAGGAATCGAGTATGCCGGAAGGCAAATACGCGATTTGATCGACAACGGAGCCGACGGCATCCATCTTTACACCATGAACAGGCCCAAGTCTACCGGAGAAATATTGAAACAGGCTGGAGTACTATAAGTCAAAGGGGCTTATGGTATAGCCCTGAGCCCTGATATCCTTTATTATCCTGTCCAGAGCCTCCGCATTGTCTTTGGATACGGCGTGCAGGAGAATTACCGCCCCGTTGTGGAGGTTGCTCATCACCATTTTATAAGCATAATCCGCGCCCTTCTGGTTGTTTGTCTCAAAATCCCTGTAGGCAAAGCTCCAGAAAACAGTCTTATAGCCCAGCTGTTTTGCCGCGGCAAGAACTCTTTCACTGTACTCGCCCATGGGCGGCCTCATATACCGGAAACCCTTGTTGAACTTTTCAGCGAACTGTTTTTCAAGACCGTACAACTCATTTTCCAGGGCTTTTGCCTCAAGTTTCGGAAGGCTGGGGTGGTTTATGGTGTGGTTGCCCACCAGATGCCCCTCGTCAAGCATTCTTTGTATCAGGTCGCCCTGCTGCTTTACATAGGGCCCCGTGACAAAAAACAGGGCCTTGACGTCATTGGCCTTCAAGGTATCAAGGATCTTCGGCGTGTAGCCATTCTCATAGCCCTCGTCAAAAGTCAGGTAAACCGTCTTTTTTGAAGTATCTCCGATATAGATTCCATCCTGCTTCTCTATAAGCTTTTTGGCAACATCCGGTATTCCGGGCGTTTCATGCCTGTTGTTCAGCGTAAGCCACCAGGCGTACTTTGTATTGTCCAGGCCCTGCAGGGCTTCAAAATCGAGCTTTTCTCCCACGGCAGCCGGGGGCTGGGGCTGAACGGGAATATTCACCTGGGGTTCCGGTGCAGTGGCTTCACTGGGGGTGTTTTTTTCTTCCGGCTCCTGGGATTTTTCTTCCCTGGGTTTTTCTTCCGGAGGTTTTTTTGTTTCACCGGGAATACCGGCACTTGATTGCTGCCCCTCCTGGGGTACAACGGGTGTGGTACTGACCTTTGCGGCCTGAGGTGTGCAGGCGGTTAGAAGAGCCCCTATCAATAAAGGTAAAAGCAATTTTGATCTCACAATTTATCATCCTTTGTATATAAACGTCGAATTATGTCTGCTCCTATTATAATGTATTTTTTACCTTTTTGATATGGTTATTTTTGCAGGGAAATTCAGGGCTTTGTTTGCTGTTCCGGAGGGTCTTCGGAAACGCTTTCTTTATTTATGAATTCCTCGAAGGTCAACTCCGAATTGTATTTGAGCATACCGTCGATGATTTGCTGTTCCGTCAGCACCTTGATTACATTCAGGCTTTCGTCCAGCACATAAACAATGTGGAATCTGTCGAAATCCAGATTTTTTAATATTTCACTCATATGCATGGTTTTGATTGCCACCAGGTGTCTTACCTGGTAGATACCTTTTTTTAACAGCCTTGCCCTCCTGTAAATGATGCTTTTTACATTCATTATTGCAGCCTCCGTTTCTCCCTTGCCGGATGAAAAAAAAACATACATCCCGATAAGAATCATGCTGAAATTCCACTTATTCCCCATGAATTGCAAAGTTCCCAGCAGTATCATTCCTGCTGCCAGAATATTGCCTATATTTTTGATATGCCTGCTTGCTGAAAAAATACCGGCCCGTCCTGCGATGATTTCTCTGAGGATGACTCCTCCGTCCAGGGGCAGCACGGGCAAAAGATTGAATAATGCAAGGTATATGTTTGCATAGATGAAAAAAGTCATATTATTTGAGTTGTTCAAATAATATGCGCTTATTAAATGTCCGGAGGCGGCAAGGGACAGATTCACGGCCGGTCCTCCCAGGTATACAAGGATATTGTTAAAGCCTTTCAGGTCATTTTCCGCTATTTCGGCGTTGAAGCCCACAGGCAGCAGCCTGATGGTACATACGGCCCTCCCCAACACAGCCGCAACGGCAACATGCCCCAGTTCATGCACCAGCATGGATAGGCTTACCGTTAAATACTCCGTTATATATCCTGTAAAATATACAGCGGCAATTATGATAAAGAAGAGTGGATTTATTTCCAGTTTGATTCTTCTTTTCTCTTTAACTATTTAGCGGTCCTCCCTTTTAAAAATAATCTACTTTTTGGTAGGAACCTTTATATAAGCCAGCGGGTCTACGGTTTTTCCATCCTTCCAGACTTCAAAGTGAAGATGGGAGCCTACCGCCGCCCCTGTACTTCCAACCCTGGCAATTACTTCTCCCTGTTTCACCTTCTGGCCTTTTTTTGAAAGCAGCACGGAACAGTGTGCATAGACGGTTTCCAGACCGTCTGAATGCTTGAGCTTCAAATAGTTCCCAAAGGTTTTTTCCGTGCCCGACTCGATTACTTCGCCGGCCAGAGCTGCTTTTATGGAATCACCGTTGTTTGCCTCGATATCGATTCCCCGGTGGAATTTCATCACCTTTTCCAGGGGGTGCATCCTTTCTCCATAGGGCGAACCGAGAAAACCTGCCACAGGCACCAGCAGCTTTACGCCGGGCGCCGGATTCTTAACGCTCCCCGCTTCTTCTCCCGACCTGGAGGTTTTCTGGCTTTGTACGTTATCCTTTACGGTGTCCTTCGGCTCAGTGACCTCTTTTTTCGCACTGCTTTCGGTATCCCCTTCCTTCACCTGGCTATCGGTGCTCTCACCACTCAGCACTTCCTCCTGAAGCCCTGTCCCGCCGGAATCCCCGGGCAAAACCGTATCCGGCTGTGCACTTGCGGGAACAGCCTCCTCTTCAAAATCCGACTGGTCAATGCTGTTATCCCGGCGGTTACCCGTGATTTCCTTGATGGTTCCGTCCAGCTTGTCATAGAAGGCTTTCAATTCTATGTCCTGGGAGACAGTGTCTTTGACCGCTGAAGTAACAAAATTGGTAATGGGCGAATCTATATTTTTCGCACCGACGATGACTCCCAGAACGGCAATGCAAATGATGACCTGCAAGGCGAATTTCTGTTTGAAGGTCAGCGCCTCCCGGGTATTTTTTCTCCTTCTTCTGTATGTCCGGCTCCGGGGGTACCTGGGCCTTAAAACCGCATCATCCATAAAAACACATCCTTTGTTCCTATTCAATGCACCAGGGCATTATCTCAAGTTATCGCTGCTTCATCTAAACTTCAGTTCTTTAGTAAATTATATTTATGGATGCGTGGATTTATTACTTTGCAGAAGATTTGCCGCAAATAGATTTGGAATTTTTATCGATTCAAATTTTTGGAGAAAAAGTCGTATTAAACCCAGTAGAATAGATTGAAGCCGGCGTACAAATAATATAGGTGTAGAAAACGAAAGGGGAGATGAAAATGAAGCACAAATTGGCGATTGAACCTGCACTTACCCCGATAAAAGAATACCTTTCGGAAAAAGGCTACCAGGTAGACAGCATGAGCACCTATGGCGACAGTTCAAACATTCACGGCAAGTACGACGCATATATTGTCACAGGCATGAACTCCAATCTCATGGGAATCAGCGACACCAGCACCAAGGCAGTGGTTATCAATGCCCAGGGGCTGACGCCCGAGCAGGTTTATCATGAGCTTCAGATGAGACTGGAGTAAGGTGGGAATAAAAAGGCTCAAAATAAGGGCTATGGTATCCATAGCCCTAAATTTTATTTTCCTGATTTTTTAACGTTTCTTATAGGTATGTTGGCAACCAGCGCAGGTACCACCCTCTCGCCGTCTTCACTTTTTGTCCTCGTAAGCTGAATGTCCAGGGCGCTCTCGTCCACATCCATGTAATTGGTTATTACCTTGATGATTTCACCCTTGACCATTTCCAGAAATTCAGGAGAAACATTTGCCCTGTCATGGATAAGAACCAGCTTCAGTCTTTCTTTGGCAACGTCCTTAGAGGACTTTGATTTTCCGAATAATTTTGATAAATCCAGCAGCATACGTTACCTCCTTCAGGTTGTTTTTAAACCGAACAACTTCTTAAGTTTCAGCACAAAGCCTTCTTCGGCTTCCAGATTCAGCAGGGGGACATCTTCTCCCAGAATCCTTCTGACCACGTTGTTATATGCCTGCCCTGCCAGGGATTTGTCATCCGTCACGGCGGGCTCGCCTTTATTGGTGGAAACCACGATTTTCTCATCGTCGGGAATAACTCCAATAAGGTCGATGGCAAGAATGTCGATAATATCGTCGATATTCATCATATCGCCGCGTTTAACCATATCAATCCTGACCCTGTTGATCAGAAGCTTGGGATTTCTAAGCTCATTTGCCTCCAGCAAACCGATGATCCTGTCGGCGTCTCTTACGGCGGAAACTTCGGGAGTCGTGACGACGATGGCTCTGTTCGCCCCTGCAATGGCATTTTTAAATCCCTGCTCGATTCCCGCCGGACAATCGATGATTATGTAATCAAATTCTTCCTTCAGCTCATTGCACAGCTTGATCATCTGTTCAGGGCTCACTGCCGATTTATCCCTGGTCTGAGCGGCGGGAAGGAGGAACAAACCGTCATAACGCTTGTCCTTTATGAGAGCCTGTTTAATCCGGCAGGAGCCTTCAACTACATCCACCAGGTCATAAACGATCCTGTTTTCAAGTCCCATTACCACATCAAGATTTCTAAGGCCAATATCCGTATCAATCAAAACAACTTTTTTACCCATTATAGACAATCCGGTACCGATATTGGCCGTCGTGGTGGTTTTGCCGACACCGCCCTTGCCTGAGGTAATTACTATGACTTCACCCATTTATGCGTACCCCCGTTTATATCCAATCGACCGATCTCAACCGTCAATTGAAGATTTAAATTTCATTTATTTTGAAAGTGACACCCGTAGATTAAAAATTACAGACACATAAAATATATCTTTCTTTTGATATTTTGTCAATCATGGGTCCCCTTTACATTCCCTGCCATGGAGATAGAAACTGCATTTTTATCTCTGGGGCAAAAACTTTTCGATGTAAACGAGATTGTCCTTAACAAAGGCCAGCTCGGGCACCATTGCGCCTTTTGACTCCTTCTCGTCGGGGGAGCGCGTTATGACATCGGCGATCCGGAGCTGCATGGGATAAAGGCTGAAAGCCACAACCACCGCATCTTTGTTCCCGTCTGCTCCCGCATGCACCATCCCCCGGAGAGACCCCATTACAACCACATTGCCCGTGGCAACCACTTCGCCTCCGGGATTCACGTCCCCGATCACCACAAGGTTGCCGTCATAGCTGATCAGCTGGCCGGAGCGCACCGTCCCCCGGTAGAACTTGGTCATGCCTTCATTGATACCCCGGAAAAAATAATTCCGGATCTCGAACCGGTGCTGTTCGACAGGATTGCTGGGAGCCTTGGGCTCTTCCACATCCTCGGTAAAAGACTTCACTTCCGCCCCGCTTTTGGCAACCAGCAGGTCGTAAACCTTCTTTTCCTCTTCCTTGGACAGCTTCCTTCCCCTGTACCTGACAGCCAGCGTGGCCCCCTTGAAAAATTTGCCTGCCGCAGCGATCTTTTTCTCCATCTGCTGAAGTATTGTTTCAAATTCTTCGTCTTCTTTCATTATGATCGACAGTCCGTTCACCGAACCCTTGAAAACCACGCAACTCTCGTCCATCAAGCAACCTCCGCAAGTCAGTATAAAACACTATAATTATCACATTTGAAGCATGAGAAAGCAAGCAAAAATTTGCGCACCGGCCCAACAAAATCAGCGGGTGAGCACGGCTTCATCGTCTTTGATTTTGTCGTCCTGCACATTCTTTTTGTTGACACCGAAGTATTCTGTCAGGATGTCCCTGGCAATGGGAGCCGCATTGGAGCCCCACACTCCCCTTTCCACCACCACCGCCACGGCAATCTGAGGATTGTCGGCGGGAGCGTAGCAGACAAAGAGGGCATTAGAGGAGTGCTTGGCTTCATTTCCCGTTTCCGGCGTTCCCGTCTTGCCCGCCACCTGGAAGGGAAAACCCTGGAACGCCGAAGCCGCAGTACCTTCTACGGAATTGGCCACCGCTACCATCCCCTGTTTAACGGCTGCCAAAGTCTCAGGCTTTACCGGGATCTGCTCATATTCCGGCGTGGTCTCCATGACCACCGAGCCGTCATACTTGATGACCCTTTTGATCAGGTGGGGCTTGTACTTCTTCCCCCCATTGGACAAAGTCGCAACATAATTTGCCAGTTGGAGGGGCGTATAGAAATGGAATTGCTGTCCGATGGCGGACTGGGCCGTATCGGCAGGCCTCCAGTCATCATTCCATGCCTTCTTTTTAAACTCCTTGTTGGCCCTGTTTCCCTTCATCTCATTGGGCAGGTCAATGCCCGTAAGCTCTCCCAATCCGAACAACTTGCCCCACTTGTCCATTTTGTCAATGGTGGTGTCTCTCCCCAGTATATGAAAATAAATATTACAGGAGGTAGCAAGAGCTTTTTCCAGTTGTAACGGTCCATGGGCCCCCTGGCCATTCCTGTACTCCAGACAGGTGAAGTCCCACCCACCGATATTGACCCTGCCACTGTCGTAAATAACCTTCTGAGGCGTGATGATTCCCTCCTCCAGTCCTGCAACGGCCGTGAGGGGTTTGTAGGTGGAGCCGGGAATGTACAACCCCTGGATCGCCCTGTTGTACGCCGGCTTGTCTTCATTTTTGGGATCAAAGAGATCCATGATGTATTTCTGGGCATCCTTGTTGTCTGCTCCTTCCAGAAATACGGAAGGATCGTAGCTGGGATAGCTGGCCAGGGCCAGAACTTCTCCGCTGTTGACATCGATGGCCACGGCGGCCCCCGCATTGGCGTCATGCAGGTTGCCCTTTTCCGCTCCCTGCCTTATCTTGTCAATTTGCCGCTGGAGGGATTCCATGGCCACCTTCTGCAGCTTGGTATCCAGCGTCAGCACCACGTCATTTCCCGGCTCTGCGGGTTTCCCGCCCAATTCGCCGGTTTGCTTTCCCCAGATGTCCTCTTCAACGGTCTTTATCCCATCCTTGCCTTTGAGGTACTTCTCCGCCTGCTGTTCGATGCCGTTTTTCCCGATGATGTCGTTCATATTGTAGCCTTCGTCCTTGAGGTTTTTGTACTCCTCAGGGCTGAGTCCCGCCACATAGCCCACCACATGGGCTTCCATCTGGGCGTCCACATACCTCCGCATGGGCTCCACATTGGTCGTCACACCCGGAAACTGATCGTGCTTTTCCTCGATTTCAGCCACCGACAGCTTGTTTACATCCTTGGCGATATACAGGGGGTTGAGCTTGGTATAGCCCCGGATGAGTATTTCATACCGGACGGTCATGATCCTGTAGGCCTCCTCCACGGTATACTTCTTATCGATATTGAATTTGGAGCGCATATACTCAAAAACCGCCTCAGGGGTGGACATTTTTTCTATATCCTCTTCCTGAAGGGCCATTTCCTTTTTCCACTTGTCAATTTTGGCCTGGGAGTCCTTTATGGAAGGTCCGTAGGCAAAAGGGGCTATGGTAAGGTATTTGCCGATGCTCCTGGAGTAGGAGTCACCGTTTTTCTCAAAGATATTGACCAGCTTTAAGAGCATTTCATTCAATTCATTGTCTTTAAGCTTGGTTTTGGCAATCTGGACGGTGAAACCCAGCCGGTTGACGGCAATGGGCACTCCGTTTTTGTCGATGATGTTGCCCCGGGGCGCTACCACCCGTCTTTCATTCAACAGCCTTCTCTGGGCCTGGTCGTCATATTCCTTCCCATTGATCACCTGGAGGCTTACCAACTGGTAAATGATAATAACCCCAATCAGTGCAAATACAATGGAAACAACCGTATACCTGTCTTTAAGCTTTGCCAGCATCTTACCACCTTCTTCCAACCACGCTTGGCCTTAAATAATGGTTTTCTTTTAATCTTCAGTATTTCCGTGGCACTTTTCCCACGTCGGTAAATTTTTCATACAGCTTCATAACATATACATAGATAAAAATGGAAATGCCGCTGTTGTACACAGCTTCCGGCAAAATCACACTTTTGAAGGCAAAAACCAAATCCACGGGCGCTTTATAAAATATATTCAGGAAGTAGACGAGCCACTCATATACTACCGTCGATGCAAAGGTAAAGAACAAAACCACCAGGATATTCTCCCTGTACAGGCGCTTGTTGAGGGATCCCACCACCAGTCCGGTGTAAAGCCCCAGCATGGCATAAAAGCCGATGACCTTGCCTCCCAGGATGTCCTGGGTCAAACCACAAAAAAAGCCGATAACGGCCCCCTCAAAATTGCCCTTTAAAAGTGCCGCTGAAACAATAAAAACCAGCAGAAGGTTGGGCTTTACACCATATATCACAATATATTCCATAACCGTGGATTGAAGCAGGGCAATCAGCAAAATGCTGAGCCCTATCCAAAAAATCTTCTTCTTCAAACTTAACCTCCATGCCCCGGTGCGCTCAAGGAGCAGTCTGGGCTTTTGCCTTCAGAACAAAAACCTCTTCCAGCCTCTGAAAATCCACGGTGGGCTCTATAATGGCATACCTGGTAAGCTCGCCGGTGGCCTGCATCAGCTGTTTGACCTTTCCGACAACGATACCCTTGGGAAATATTCCTCCCATTCCGGACGTCTCAATGGTATCGCCGATTGCCAGGTCGATGTCGTGAATATAGTCCATGCGGCAAAGCCCCTTTTCAGCCAGTGACATCTCTCCCCTCACCACTACCAGATCCCTGGTTTTAGCCACTCTTGCGCTGACAGTACTGTCGCTGTCGATCACACTGATGACCTTGGAAGAGTTTATACCGGAAACAGTGACCTTGCCCACCAGGCCCTTGCTGGTAATGACGGGGTAGTCGGTACCGATCCCGTCCTTGCTTCCCCTGTCCACGGTGAAAATGTTGAACCAGTTGCCCGGGTCCTTGGCGATGACATTGGCCCCCAGAAAGTCATAATCATTGAACTGGTCCTTGAGATTTAAAGCATCCCTCAAGTCTTTATTCTTAGCTTTAAATTCCAGCAAATCGTCTCTTTCATTTTCCAGTTGGTCAATTTTGGCTTTCAATTCTTCATTTTCCTGTTTTACCGCTTTTATATCCCTAAAAAAGGATAAGCTCCCCTCAACCTTTGAACCTGAAAAGGAAAAAAGCTTTTGAACGGGAGACAATATGACACTGAGAACATTTCCGAATTGATTTACATTGCTGCTGTAATTGGACGAAACCCCCATTAAAATTAGCAATACAAGTGTCGTTAAAAGCAAAATGAACAGCTTGTTCTTAAAAAGGCGTAGCAAAGAATTTTCTCCTTTCTACCCATCTATCTGAAATATGTATTATCTGACCTTTTTGGGCGAAATCAACACCTTTTTGAGGGTCTCTATCTCTTCAAGGACCTTTCCCGCTCCCTTGACAACACAGTCAAGCGGACTTTCGGCAATGGAGACGGGCATGCCTGTTTCTTCCTTGATGAGCTTGTCCAGACCGCTTAAAAGGGCCCCTCCGCCCGTCAGCATGATCCCTTTGTCCATGATATCCGCCGCCAGTTCCGGAGGAGTTTTTTCAAGGGTATACTTTATTGAGTCCACAATGGCATTAATAGGTTCTTTCAAGGCCTCCGTAATTTCAGAGGAAGTGATGGCGAGATTTTTGGGCAGTCCTGTAATAAGGTCTCTTCCCCTGATCTCGATAGACTCTTCCTTGGGCTTGGGATAAGCCGCTCCTATGGACATTTTTATCTCCTCTGCGGTCCTTTCCCCTATCATCAAATTATATTCTTTTTTTACATAATGTACAATAGCCTCATCCAATTCGTCTCCGGCAATCCTTAAAGACTTGCTGGTAACGATTCCTCCCAGGGAAATAACCGCCACCTCGCTTGTACCTCCGCCGATATCCACAACCATGCTGCCGGAAGGCTCCTCTACGGGTAGATTGGCTCCAATGGCGGCTGCCATGGGTTCTTCAATAAGATAGGCTTCCTTTGCTCCCGCCTGCAGCGTAGCCTCTTCAACCGCCCTCTTTTCCACTTCCGTAACTCCCGACGGAACGCAGATAACAACCCTGGGCTTGGAAAAAACGCCTTTTGACATGGCCTTCTTAATGAAATATTTCAGCATGCTCTGGGTTATGTCAAAATCGGCGATAACGCCGTCCTTCATGGGCCTTATGGCAACAATATTGCCGGGGGTCCTGCCGATCATGCTTTTGGCGGAGTCACCCACGGCGAGAATTTCACTTGTTCTCTTATTTATGGCAACAACGGAG
Organism: Bacillota bacterium; assembly: GCA_023424965.1. Taxonomy (GTDB): domain Bacteria; phylum Bacillota; class Clostridia; order Acetivibrionales; family JAFADI01; genus JAFADI01. The sequence goes on along the minus strand of JAFADI010000020.1, from coordinate 73,612 downwards.
GGCTCCCTTATGATGATTCCCTTCCCTTTCACATGCACCAGTGTATTGGCAGTCCCCAGATCAATACCGATATCTCTTGCAAAAAAAGCCATTTGTTTTTCCTCCTGATTATCCTTTGTTAAATTCTATATCGTTAGTTTTCGATTTAATGCCCTGTCATATGTAACCTTTTTCTTTCAAACTGGCATACCGGCCGTCCCCGATGATGATGTGGTCCAAAACCGATATCCCCAGGATATTCCCGGAATCCACCAGCCTTTTCGTTGTCTCGATGTCCTGGGAACTTGGCTCCGGATCGCCGCTGGGATGGTTATGTACAAAAATAATCGAGCTGCAGCTGTTTTTTACCGCTTCGGTAAACACTTCCCTGGGATGAACGATGGATGCATTGAGGCTTCCGACGGAAATATCCACCTGCTTTATTACCTGATTCTTTGTGTTCAGCAGGATTGCCTTGAATACCTCTCTTTTCCGATGCCTCATATCTTCCATCAGCAGCCCGCAAACATCTGCGGGAGACTTCAGTGTCATCCTTTTATGCAGGTTGAAGGTATTTGCAATCCTCTTGGACAGCTCCATAAGCGCCTTAATCTGTACGGCCTTCACCCTGCCGATTCCGTTGATGCTCATCAGCTGCTCCAGGGACAAATCATAGAGAAAAGACATTCCCTCGCCCTTTTCATCCTTGCTGAGGATCCGCTGCGCCAGTGCAATCGAAGATTCGTTTTTATTCCCCGTCTTAATAATTATTGCCAGAAGTTCGGCGTTTGATAGCATTTCCTCGCCCAGTATTTCCAATTTTTCATAGGGCCTTTCCGACAAGGGCAGATCTTTCATTTTAAGGTTCCGGCACTCCTTCGGCATACTAACCTCCAAATCATCCCAATCTATACACTACAGCAGGTTCACACCATGGGACTCAAGCATTGCCGAAAGCCTGGTCAGGGGAAGACCCACAACATTGAAGTAGCAGCCTTCGATTTTTTCAACGATGACCGCACCCATCCCCTGTATCCCGTAGGCACCCGCTTTATCCATGGGCTCTCCGGTATCGATATACGCCTCTATGGTTCTGTCGGAGAGGCTCCGCATCTTGACCCGGGTCACTTCAAATCCGCTGGTGCAGCCTGACCCGCTTCCCTCTAAAACGGCAACTCCCGTTATTACCTCGTGCCAGCCTCCCTGAAGCATCTTCAACATTTCAAAAGCATGCTGCCTGCTTTCCGGCTTGCCCAGCACCCGGTCCTTCACTACAACGGTATCCGCTCCAATAACCAGAAATCCGGGCTTCGCTTTAACGGCAACACTTAGCGCCTTGTTGTAAGCCAGGTCCTGTACAAGTTCGCCCGGACTTAGCTCCAGGTTCAAGTTTTCCTCAAAGTTTGAAGGTATCACCTGAAAATTCAAACCTACTTGCCTTAAAAGTTCCGACCGCCTTGGAGATGCGGATGCCAGAATAATTTCCTTCATAAAGTCATCCTCAGAGTCTGAAAAATAGTATAATTGCAAGCAGCATACCCAATATGCTTCCTCCGTTAATACCCAGTGCAACATCAAAGCCCAGCCTCAGCACTCTCACATCCAAAGCGGGATGCAGTGAAAAAGCAAACAGATCTCTATATCCATTTACACCGCCAAAGCTCATCCATGAAAAATAGGCAAAGCGGGAAAGATATTCTCCCATCAGTCCCCCCACAAGAGCTCCGGCCAGGAGCAACAACACAAACAGCCACGGACTACGCCTGTTACGCATTTTAACCTCCATGCCCCCGATGCGCCGAGTGAATTCTCTCATCGGCCGCACAAAATGCAATGCAATTGCATTTTTACGGGGTTAATTGAATCTAATGCTCCTTCTGTCGCATGCTTTCCGGACCTGGGTCCTTCAAGCCGCTTCTTGTTCTCTCAGCCTTAACTTCCTAAAATTCACCCGGTACACCTTACATTATAACTATACATCTGACTGTTTTCAACAAAATTATGGTAAGGTATCCTGCCTCACGGCGGCTATTGCTTAAAGCCGCTTCCCTGGTGCTGTCCGCCTGCCGTCTCCACTCCCTGCACCGGTCTTCCCGCTCCCAGATTCTCCTTAACCTTTTGCACAACATCAAAAAAGCCGTCGATAACCTTGCTCATTTCTGCCGTACTCAGGTCATTCAGACTGGTGTAGCCATACCCCATCTGTTTGAGGATTTCTTTTATCACTTCCCCGTTATCCGGTTCCATTCCGGAGTTTTTAATACGGGCTTTCAAATAGTTGATCTGCCTGTCGGTTGCTTTTTTGGACGCCGGGTTCAGCGCCTGCCCTGCGGCTTCCCGATTTCTGATGATGTTGTCCTGGACGTTCTTGAATTCTTCGTCCAGAAGCCGCGCTTCCTCAGGATACAGCCAGTCATTTTCTCCCATCAGCTTTCTGATGACCCTGTCGCATGCCCCTGTAATCGCCTTTTCCATGCCGAATTCCTTGTCCTCCACCAGATCCTTTCCTATTTCAAATCTCTCCCATTCGGTGAGGAGCAGGTTCTTTTCCTGGTTCAGCTTTACTCTCCCGTTTTCTCTCACCAATTTCCCTTTTTCATCCCTTACCACATTCTTTTTCTCAATCTTATCCGCCACATACTTCTGATACCTGTTAAAATAGTCAATCTGTTTTCCGTCCACAATTACCTGGCCGCTGGCCGTGTGCCTGCCTTTCACCTTAACAATATACGTGGGCAGCTCCGTTGCCCCGATGCCCGGAAATTCAACCGAATTTTCCCGCAAAGTGGCGATGCTGATTTCTTCGATGGAAATTCCCTTTTCCCGGGCCTTTTTGAACAGGCCTTCCGCCTTATACCGGAGTTCCCCGCTCAGCCCTTTATAAAAATCCTTTTCGGAATTATATACTATTTCGTTGGATTTGTCCTCATTTTCGAGGTCGTTGTAAGTTTCTATGCTGTTTTCCATGATTGAGCACCTCCCCTGCCAGCCATCCATATCTGCAAAATATGGTGCTGGACTTTTTGTTTGGATTTTGTTATAGTGAGTAAAAGTTTATAATAGTTATTCTTTAAAGTTTGTTATCGATCATATTATTTGAATAAATTCAACATTATAATATAGCTATTATTTCAACTGTTTCTACAATGTTACTTTATTTTTATACTTCTCTTTTCTTTCAAATAGAAGTATAATGATAGGTAAGTAAATGTTTTTATGAAGAGTAAATTTGTAGCAATGCCGTATTTCAATTTTATTGGGCGGCCTAAATCTAAATGTATTGCGGTGATGGTTATATGAGAATTGAAAAATTAAGTGAAAATAAAATAAGGGTAACTATATCGACCCACGACCTCGAAGAAAGAAACATCGATTTAAGTTCATTGAATTACAATTCTCCGGCTGCCCAGGAGCTTTTCTGGGATATGATGGAGCAGGCGGAAATTCAGTACGGCTTCAATACTTCCGATGCGCAGTTGTGCATTGAAGCTGTTCCCGACTCGGAGGAAGGCTTTGTGGTAATTATCACCAAGCTGGATGAAGACGGAGATTTTGAATCCATCCATAAATATATAAAAAACAGGTTCAAAAAATCCGAGCTCAGATCAAAAAGAAAAAACAGAAAAGTTTGCTCCACCATCATGATCTACAGCTTCGACAATTTTGAAGACTTATGTTCCCTGTCAAAAAGGCTCGAAAACATGTACGCCGGTGACAGCACCCTTTTCAAATGCAGGGACGCCTATTATCTTATCATTACGAGGAATGGCTTTACCGATACGAATCTCAAGATGTTTGAAACCGTCCTGGGTGAATACGGCAAAAAGGTATCCAATGTGGGATTCTATGAGGGCTATCTCAGCGAGTACGGTACAAAAATAGCCGAATACAATGCTTTGGAAGTGATATACAGTTACTTTTAAATAAGACCGGGACAGCGGTTACGGGCAGGATGCTTTTTACAAGCATCCTGCTTTATTTTATTCCTATTTCATGGAAGGGGAATTCCAGAGGGTACTGGGGCCTATTTGCATGATGGCCTCCACCGGGTCGTACTCGTCGGAATAAAGGAGCCTTTTATCCGTCTCTCCGTTGTTTCTCAATTCCACCTTATACACATTCACTTTTACACCGTTGACCCCCGGACTGACCATTAATTTTTCTCCCGGTTTCAAGTCCTCATTCTCCACAGGAACAACGGCAGGCTCGGTTTTTTTAACGACATCGATGGAAATGTCATTGCTGACATCCTTGTTCTTTTTGGTGCCTACAAGGCTTACCGCCACTTTGTTGTCTTTTATTTCGGAAAAGATGACCACGGTATGCTCCAGTGAATTCCTGAACTTGAAGTCTTCGACATTGCCGAAGACCTTGACGTCAAGGCCGGGCTCTATATACTCCACGGCGGATTTGTGCCTCACCCGGGTGATGCCGGAAGCGTCGATGCCGGCAAAGAGCACCGCCGCATGCAAAGTGGAGGCAACCTGGTTATAGCCCTCGTCATTCTGTTCTTTCAGGGCATCCGCTTTTCCAAGGTAGTAGTTGAAGGAAAATTCTCCCGCAGTTTTTCCGGGACCGGCTTCTTCCGGCAGGAGCAGCACTCTGTTTATGGCATTCACGGCCTTTTTGATGGAATCCAGATTCTCCGCCGATTTTATTTCCGTGGAATAGGTGCCTATGATCTCATCGGCTCCCTCCAGGTCCTTTGAAGTTATTTCCGGTTCCACCGCTTCAATTTCAAAGCCGTTTGAAGGGCTGAATACCACCGCCGTCTTATAGCCTGAGGCCAGCTCACTTTTCAGCTTGCTTACCGCATTTTCCACATTCAATCTCTGCCCGTTTTTGCCGGACAGCTTTATCACCTTGTTTTCTTTCAGGTATATGTTTGCATCCACCGGTTCCACCCTTACCGCGCCGGCCAGGTCCTTAAACCTTTCCGAAAGCCGGGCCTCGTCAAAGGTGATTGCCGGACTGAAATTCTTTTTTGAAGAAGTGAAATAGGAGGTTATTACCTTAAGAAAGGACCTTTTGTCTTTTTTATCCCATATCCGGTCCAAGGTGGCGTTATAATCCACCCGGCCCCCGACTTGGTCAAGGTCCAGCTCAAATTTTTTATCCCCGCCTTCGATATTTATAGTCACCCTCTGGCCCTTCAGATTGCCCCCATAGAAGGATTCCAGCTTCTGCTGGGCCTGCGCCCTGGTGAGATTGCCCACATTTGCTCCTCCGACGTACACATCCGGCGGAACGTTATCGAGGGTTGTAAAATAAAGCGCCATAAGACCTACAGATATGGCCCCGAGCGTTTGGAACAATATGATGAGAAATACCATCAGATTCTTCTGAACCTTTGTCACTTTAAATTCACTCCGGAAATTATAATAATGATCCAAAGAACTAGCTTTCCTGGATTATAAAATCTAAAAAGTATAAAACGGCTTGCGTTTTATACTTTTTGACATATCGAAAATATTATTAAGCTTTGTTGTTCATAACCAGTTCAATGAGCTTTCCGCACTGTTTGGCCAGATCGATGACCTCATCGGTGATGACGGCACCTTCACTCACAATCAGATTGCCTGTATTGTCCGTTATCGCTTTTGTAGCCCTTCTACCATTAAGATACTGCCGCTGTCTTTGCTCAAAAAGACTAGCTGCACTGCTTTCCTCCTGAGGAGGAGCATCTTCCTGCAGAACCTCCGTATCGGCTGCATCATCATCGCGAAACACCCCCCCATGAAAGGGGGCCTCCTCACCTTCCGGTTGGGAAATCTGAGCATTGAAGGTAAGGTCCTCCGGTTCGACGGTATCTATCTCCTTGTAAATGGCAGCTCCATCGGTTCCAATGATATTGTCGGCTTTTGCAACCGGCTCATCGACGGCCGGAGAGAAAAAGGGTTCCGGCCTGTAACCGTCATTTGAATGCGTATCCGTCAGATTTTTTTTTTCAAACTCAGGGAGCCTGTCTCCTGAGCCCAGTTGGGAAGCACTGTCCAGCAATTTGCTTTCAACGTCCTCCGCCACTACGATGAGGTTTTTACCGAAAGTTATCACACTCTCCCTCGGTATGATGCGTATTCTTTTCTGGGTAATATCGGCTATGTATTCCAATCCTTTTATAGCGCAGCATTCATCTTCATCCACAAAGAAATCTCCGATTTCACCGATGAGCCTTCCCTTTTTGGTGAGGACCTTCGTGCCCTTAACCGCTACATTCTTTTGGAGTAAATTGATGGCAGCAGGTATTTTGCTTATTTCATTAATTGACTCCTCATTTTCTATGGTTAAGGCATATTCTCCTATCCCAAGTACATTTTCAGTCGGAATAACACGTGCATTGAGAATCTGAATGCCACTGTCCACAACAATATAATCGATGGCACCTTTGTCAGCATTAACAATGATACTTTTTACCCTTCCTACTTCCATACCGTCGGAAATACTTATAATAGGTAAACCTAAGATTTCCTGAGTTTTTTTCATAACAAGCCGTACCCCCTTATGAATTTTGCGCACAAGTAAGCCTTATAGCGTGAGTATATTCATAAAACTTATAAATTGTTTACGATTTCATTTTTTACTGCAATATCCATAACATCACCATAGCCGGCGATGTAACTTTCAAGAATGTCCCTGGCCAGCTCTGTCTGGCCCAGTGACTTATACAGAACACAGATATCCAATATGATCCAGAAGACCAGCTCCCTGTCCGGGGAACTGTCAAGGGCATACATATAATGGAGTATGGCACCTTCAAGGTCACCGTTTGCTTTTAACCTGAATGCAGTGTCAATATATTGTTCAATCCCCTGGGCACTGTCTTCCGCAGGCATAGGACTTTCGACATCATCCGAATCCGGATTGGAATCCGTTTCAGAATCAAATTCGCCAATTTCGGCAATTATGTCGGTATTTTCGTCAATTTCGCCATTATTTATGGTTTCACTGATAAAAGTTTCTATACACATTGTATCAATAATTTGTTCACTGTCAACAGATTTTTCTAAGATATTTTTCTCCTCTCCATTATCCTCCCCGGCTTCCAGGGTCCCGGGTTCCGCCTCGGAAGCAGATGCCTCCGGCAGTACTCCGGCTTCAGCGGGTCCATCCGCCGGCTGTATGGCCTCCGCATCCCGGCTTGCAAGGGACTCTTCCACCGCTGCGTTTTTTGCAGATTCTTCTGCCGCCGCTGAATTGGCTCCGACATAATTTTCTATATAGTCTAAATTTATCCCGGAAGATTTTGAAGCTTTCAAACCTGTTTTTGAAACCCGTTCTTTCAGATTCAGCACAAACTTTGTAAAATTGCTTTCCAGGAACTTCTTCGATAGGGCGTCTGCCTGCTTTTTCGAAATAATTGAAGAGATCAGGATGGTAAACATGAATATGAGCGTCAGATAAACCATGAGCATCACCACCGGCAGCAGTGCTGCAAGCACAGGCAAGGAACCGGTGAGCTTAAATATTGCCGAAAAGATGAAGGGAAAGGCGATGCTTATTATAATGGAGCTGCAACTGATGGCAACGATCGAATTCAGATTGAGCAAATTGTTTTTATACAAAACAAACCCCAGCGCTATTGAGGATAAAATTACCAAAGCAATCACGATGACGACGTATTCGACGATGACCATAAAGCCCTCCTGACCTTCTTCTTATGTAAAATGATCAATTATCGCGGAATTGAACAGGGAACGCTAGAATTGTGGACCCCCACGGAACCTCTATAATTTCCCATTTGAATTATTCGATGTCTTCCGCCTTAATTCCTTCTTATTTTTCAAAAAAATATATTCATTTTAATAAATATCGACATTTTTCAGCCAGGTTTAAGTAATATCTGCCAGTTTCAACCCGGCTCCAACCCACTTTACTTTTCATCTCCGATGCATTAATATGAATGTTAAAAGTAGAAACGGCATGGAGGTTAAATGGCTGCAAATAAATTTGAACAATTTCTTCGGAACCGCCAAAGCCTTATTGACCACTATGTAAAAGGCGACCTTACAAAGGAAGAGTTCATCGAAGAAAACTACAGATGCATAAAAGCTCTCGATATAAAGCCTTTTCAAAAGATCGACAATGTTAAAAAGGCCATTTATAATTACCAGTATTATAATGTCCTGGCAAAGTATTATCAAAAGCGCGCCCACGACATCGGGAAAAAGCATGAGTCCAAGGAGGATTTCCTGGAGCTTTCCAACTACTACTACTCCAAAAAGGACAGGGTTACCGAAAAGCTCCTGCGGCTTATCGATTTTGTGGGAGTCGAAGCATATTATGTAAAGGTCAAATCCCCAAACCTCAAGAAAAGGCTATTTGAAATCATTCTCAAGGATTATGACAACATCATCCTGCACTGCACCAGCGAAACCGTCAAAAACCTGCTGGAGTACGAAAGGGTTTTTCAGCAGGAAGAGCGCAAATCCCTCATTGACGACTATATAAACCAGAAATATTGACGCAGCATGCACAAAAAAAGGAATATGCTTTCCCGCATATTCCTTTTGTATTTCTGCCTTATTGTTCCACGGTGACGACTCCCGGATTTATATTCTCCATCATCGGCTGGGCCTCGGGAATGACAATTTCCTCTTCCTTCACCTTACCGGTCAGCCGCTTGACCTTGTAACCCGAAAGTGCCGTATTCAACACGATGTCCATGTTGGTGGCCGGTACAAATCTGAGCTTCTTCCTGACATTCTCAGGTATTTCCTCAATGTCCTTTTTATTATCCAGGGGAAGGATGATGGTGTCAATCCCCGCCCGGTGAGCCGCAAGCACCTTCTCCTTCAAACCGCCGATGGGCAGCACCCTTCCTCTGAGGGTTATTTCACCGGTCATGGCCACATTCTTTCTTATGGGAATTCCGGAAAGTGCGGAAATCATCGCCGTCGCAATGGTTATCCCCGCTGACGGGCCGTCTTTCGGAATGGCTCCCTCAGGCACATGGATGTGAATATCGTATTTATTGTGAAAATCCTTGTCAATTCCGAACTGCTGGGCCTTCGACCTTATAAAGCTCATTCCGGCCCTGGCGGATTCCTTCATTACCTCTCCAAGGTGTCCTGTCAGTTCAAGCCTGCCGTTCCCTTCCATGATGGTGACTTCAATGGACAGGGTATCGCCTCCCACCGGGGTCCATGCAAGACCTGTGGCTATGCCCACTTCATCCTTTTCGTTGGCCATGTCGTACCTGAACCGCTTGGTGCCCAGAAGCTTTTCAAGGTTGCCGGAAGTCACCTTCATGGACTTTTTGCCTGTTGACACCAGCTGCCTGGCAGCCCTGCGGCAAACCGTGGCGATTTCCCTTTCAAGGGTTCTGACGCCGGCTTCCCGTGTATAAGAGTTGATGATGTCCCTTACGGCCTGCTCGTCAATTTTCACACTGCTCTTTTTCAGGCCATGGGCCTGTACCTGTTTGGGGAAAAGGTATTTGACGGCAATATTCATTTTTTCCTCTTCCGTATAGCTGCTCAGGTGGATTATTTCCATCCTGTCCAGCAGCGGCCTGGGAACTGTGTCAAGGTTGTTGGCCGTTGTGAGGAACAGCACGTCGGACAAATCAAAGGGCAGTTCCATATAGTGATCCCGGAAGGAAAAGTTCTGTTCTCCGTCCAGCACTTCCAGCATGGCGGAAGCAGGATCTCCCCTGAAATCACTGTTCATCTTGTCTATTTCATCCAGCAGGATCAAAGGGTTTTTTGAACCCGCCTGTTTCAGTGCCGTTATGATTCTGCCGGGCATTGCTCCTACGTAAGTCCTCCTGTGGCCCCTGATCTCGGCTTCATCCCTCACACCGCCCAGGGACATTCTCACATAGTTTCTGTTCAAGGCTTTGGCGATGGACCTGGCAATGGAGGTTTTTCCCACCCCCGGAGGTCCCACAAGGCAGAGGATAGGACCTTTGAGGCTGTTTTTCAGCTTCCTGATCGCCAGGTATTCCAATATTCTGTCCTTCACCTTTTCAAGGCCGTAATGGTCTTCATTCAGAACCTCTTCCGCCCTTTTCAGGTCAATGATTTCTTCCGTCGCCTTGCCCCATGGAAGGTCAAAAATCCAGTCCAGGTAAGTCCTTATGACAGAGCCTTCCGCGGAACCGGGCTGGAGCTTCAGCAGGCGGTCCAGTTCCTTGAGTACCTTTTTCTCCGCCTCTTCAGGTAATCCCGCCGTCTTCAGCTTCTCTTTGTATTCTTCCACTTCGCCTGTGATTCCGTCCTTGTCGCCCAGCTCGTTCTGAATGGCTTTAAGCTGTTCTCTGAGGTAATATTCCTTCTGCATCTTGTCAATCTGCTTGCGGACTTTTGCATTGATATTTTTTTCAATTTCCAGGATTTCTATTTCTTTCATCAGGATTTCCAGAACCTTTTCAAGCCTTGTATCCTGTTCAAATTCATCCAGAATCTCCTGCTTCTGTTCGGTCTTGAGAACCATATTGGAAGCAATTACATCCGACAGTTGGGCGGGATCTTCGATGGACATTACGGATAGAACCGTTTCAGGCGCTATTTTGTTGCTGAGCTTGACATACTCGTCAAAGGTAGCCAATACGCGCCTCTTAAGCGCCTCCATCTCAACGATTTCTTCCTCGTCGGAGGTGTATATCTTTTCAACCACCTCTGCCATAAAAAATGGCTCTATCTGGGTAAATTCGCCGATTTCAGCCCTGCTTACGCCTTCCACCAACACCCTGATGGTGTCGCCCGGCAGTTTCAGCAGCTGCTTGACCTTGGATATGGTACCCACGGTATAGATATCTTCTTCTCCCGGCGCATCATTTTTTGCATCCTTCTGTGCCACAAGGAAAATAAGCTGGTTGTTTATCATTGCCTCTTCCAGCGCCTTAATGGACTTGGCCCTGCCCACATCAAAATGTAAAATCATGTATGGAAATACGGTAAGACCTCTCAAAGGAAGCAGCGGGAGTACCTGCTTTTTTATTATCTTTTTTGCTTCTGACATTTGACCATCCCCTTGTATTTTAAAATCATCCAATGTACATCATAAAATAAGTATATTATGAATTCTTTATACTGATTCTCATTAAACCCTGAAACCCCATTCTGTTTCTTCAACTAGATATTTACCCTTTAAGAAACAAGTCGAAACCGGCAGCTGTTCTCTATCGGTTATGCTAAAAGGTGTTGATTTAAAATGCGGCAAGTCAGGGTTCGGTTAATCTTACTCATTATAACCTTAACGAAAAACCATTTCAATTACTTTTATATGGTATCGTAGGGAACTCATGCTTGAAACTTAACTTAACGCGTTGTGCCAGTTGAATAGGAACCGCCTGGTGGAGGGAATTGGATATCAACTGGCACAACAGGTTAACTTAAAAAGAGATGCGGCTTTTGAAGCTGCATCTCTTCCGGTTTTCCGGTTCAATCGATTGTATCCTTTGGAGGAACGCATTGCATTGAATTTATAGTTGCTCATCTGAGCCCGTTTCCGCCGGTTCACCCTTTACTGCTTTGTTTTTGCCGCCGCCATTCCATTTGTTGTTAATGTAGGATATGGCAAAGGTTATGATTCCGAGGATGAACAATACCAGAACCTTATAAATGGTGTCGGAATAATACAGGTTTACAAATATTGTCTTCACCGCGACTCCTACAAGTACGATGGACCCGAACCACCGGAACACCGGCTGGTTGCTGTATGCACCCCACAGGAACAGCAGCAGCGCGTACAATCCCCAGGACACGGAAAGAGTCAGCCCCATGTCGAAATCCTTGAGCGTTGCTCCGTAAGCATCCCACAGTCCCGTTATTTGAAAGGTGAGAAGTCCTCCTACGATCAGATGGCTGCATACGGAAAAGAAATTGGATACCAGGTCGCTTCCGGGCTTAACTGCATTTTTCTTCATATAGTCAAATCTTACCTTGATGGAGAAATAAAAGCCCAATACCGCCAACAGGAGCCATGCCATTCCAGCCCAATTGAGAAAAGGTATGAAGGTTCCGAACCATTCTCCCACAGGTGCATCCCAGGTCACTGTATACCAGTAAGTGCCGGTGATGATCCAGACTACCGCCGCAACAATTTTCAGATACTCCAGCTTCCTGACCTGTCCTATCACAAGTACACCAAGGGCGATGAAGGTCCACAGGTATACTGCGATGACCTGCTTCATTTCAAAGTCGCTGCCGATTTGTGCACCGGCGATCAGCAGAAATAACAGACCCGCAAAGAATTTCGTATAAAAAGCTGCAGAGTAGCGCCCCACCAGGGCATACACAATCAACGCCGTAATGAGGTAAACCACGCCCATTCCCGCAAGTACGGCCGAGAAGGACACGACTCCGTTCAGTATAACCAGTGCCCATACCGCAAAGATGCCTCCGTTCAATATTCCCAGGTAGAGGTTGAGTCCGTTGAATTTGAGTTCCTCTTTCCAGGATGAGAGTATGAAACCGGCCACATAGAACAGGAATGCGCTTACCGCATAGGTAAAAGGTGTCTCCCAGATTGACGGGTTATAGTATAAATAGTATACCGCGTAAAGTATCCACGTACCGATAAATGGGATGAGCCTGAGCTCCGTCCAGCGCTTGCATACGCTTACGAAGAAATAAATTGAATTTATGACCAGCAAATAGAGGAACAGGGTAAAAACCTGGTCTCCCTTTGGCTGCATCAGCATCGGAGATACTAAAGCACCCAATATGGCCACGTTCATCAACACTCTCAGGTCAAAGCGGAAGGCATATATGGACAAGCCCAGCGTTACGGCAATCATAAGGAAAAATACCGTCATAGGCTCCCACAGGTTGAATATGATCCCCGAGAAGGTAAAGGTGGTGTAGAGAAGGGCCACACCCAGGCCGCTCAGTATCTGGTCTACCGTCTTTATCCCCTTTTGCTGGAGGGTTATGCCCCCTACGATAAATCCGGCACCGCACAGCAGGCCCAACGCTATTTTAATCTCATTGGATATCCAGCCCTGGTCAACGGCGTATTTGAAAAGATATCCGAAGGCCAGGAAAGTGAACAGAGCTCCCAACAAAGTAATCCAGTGCTTTTTAAATAAATCCATCACCAATCCACCCCTATACTGTTATTTTTATATTCTACATAATTTACCACAAATCTATTATAAATCGCGCATTTTGTCAATTGCTGTATGTGTTTACATAATTTATACAGATTTGCTTCGGTAATCTATATTTATATTTTAAGTTTAAATGTAAATATAAGTAAGATGCCGCAGGTAATGGATTAAAAATCAAAAGTCATGTGTATAGCACTATACACATGACTTTTGTCATAGGAGACCTTCTTATTTTTGGGCTGTCATCTCCAGCAGTTTGTCGATCAACTGCATATTCCTGACGGTCTCATTAAGGCTGAAAAAGGGTTCTCGGTCCTTTATCACCGCATCGGAAAAGTCCTCGATCTCAAGCCGATACCTGTCGCTCTCCTGGACCTGGATTTCCTTTTTGCCTTCTTCCGTGGTTACCGTGATGGTTCCAGCATTCCCAAAGAAGGTGTCCGGCACCTCGATAACGCCTTTTGTACCTATGATTTCCGTGAACAGCCTCCCAAATGCATTAAATCCGCAGTTGATGGTCGCAATGATCCCGCTTTCATAGTTGAGTACCGCCGACAGGATCACATCCACGCCATTTTCCTTTACACATTCTGCGGCCATGGACACGGGAGAGCTTCCCGTCACCATTCCCACGAAGTTCAGCGGATAACAGCCCACATCATACAGGGCTCCGCCGCCGATGGCGGGGTCCATGCGCACATCCTTCTTGTTTTCAAGATAGAATCTGAAGGATGAATTTATGTATTTCACTTCCCCGATTACTCCACTGTCCAGAAGTTCCTTCACCTTTTTTGTGCGGTCGGTATACCTGTACATGAAAGCTTCCATGAGCTTGACATTATTCTGCTCACAGGCTTTGACCATTTCAAGGCATTCCCCGGTATTTAAGCCAATGGGTTTTTCGCACAGGACATGCTTTCCTTTTCTGGCGGCCTTTATGGTCCACTCCTTGTGAAAGCCGTTGGGAAGGGGGATGTAAACCGCATCCACCTCCGGGTCCTCCAAAAGCTCATCGTAGCTGTTGTAGGCTTTAGGGCAATCAAAGTCCTTCTGGCACTGCTTGAGTTTTTCCTGATCCCTGGAAGCAATGGCATAGAATTCTGCGTTAGCCGCCTTTACGATGGCCGGAATCACCTCGTTTTTCGCTATTCTGGCATATCCCAGCACGCCCCATTTTATTTTTTTGTCCATCGTATCATCCTCTCAGTTTATTGGGGATAACTGCCCCAATAAATTATACCACCCTGGCATGGAAGTATTACATAAAACAATAAAAATTTGTTCAGCCTGCACCGTACAAGACCAGGAAGGTTGCAACGATGGAGGCTGCCACGGGAAGCACCAGGCCGCCTTTGAACCAGGAGACCACCGCCGTTATGCCCACGCCTGCCAGAGCTGCAGCCGGAACTCCCGGAGTCGCCTGCAGCACTCCCGGAATAATAAGGGCACCTAGGGCCGTATAAGGGATAAAGAGTAAAAACCTTTTTACAATGACGGGAAGCGGCTTGTTGGAAATGGTAACCAGCGGTATCAACCGGGGTATATAGGTAACCCCCATCATGCCGATGATCAATAAGAGATAGCTTTGCATGGCCTACACCTCCTCCCTGTCTTTGATGAGCAATGCGCCTCCCATGGCGATTAAAACCGTAGAGACGACCATGTTCCAGCCTGAAGGCAGAACCTTGAAATGGGACAGCAGGGCATTGATTGCCCCTGATCCCAGGGCCATCACGGCAATAGGAAGAGATTTCTTCATTTCCGGCACCAGAATGGCTACAAACATGGCATACAGCGCTATCCCCATGCTGCTCTGGACGGAAGCCGGCAGCGCGGACCCAACCACATAGCCCAGCACGGAACCCAGCACCCAGGAGCTGTAGGACATCCCCTGAAGGGCGAGGACAAATCCCGTCGTCGGCTTCTCACTCCGGGTGGCAGCCACTGAAAACACCTCGTCTGTCACCCCGAAAGCGAGGATGGGCAAAAGACCCTTATTTTTCGTGTCCAGCCTGGCGGCAAGGGATGCACTCATAAGAAAGTGGCGGAGGTTCAGAAGAAAAGTAGCGATGACGATTTCTCCCATTGCCGCTCCCGCTTTTATGAGATTCAATGCCATGAACTGGCTGGCCCCCGCAAATACCAGCAGGGAAAACAAAAAGGTGTCCAGCAGGGAAACATTCACGGCCTTGGCCAGCAGCCCAAAGGCCATTGCCGCAGGAAGATAGCCTATGACAATAGGCATGGTCGCCGTTACCCCATCCTTGAAAGTTAATTGCTTCAATTTTTCCTGTTCTTTTTCTTCCTGAGGATATGTACACTCCATAGCAACCTCCACACATCAATTCATAAACTCCCGGATAACCTTCCCGAGCCTCCGGATGCCCTCAACAATCCTCTCCTCCGGCATATTGGAATAGTTCAGCCGCAGGGTGTTTTCCCTTCCCCCGTTGGGGAAGAAGGAGCCGCCCGGCACAAATGCAACATTGTTTTCCAGGCTTTTCACCAGGAGCTCCCTGGCATCCATGTGGCAGGGCAGCTCCACCCAGGTAAACAGCCCTCCGAGGGGATAGGTGAACTTGACCCCCTCCGGGAATTCCTTTTCCATGGCCGCAAGCATTACATCCCGGCGCTTCTTGTATACCTTCCGGATTTTTTCGATATTTCCATCCAGGTCATACAGTTCCATGTACTTTTCGATTTCCCTTTGCGCCAGTGAACCGGTATGCAGGTCCGCTCCCTGCTTGACGATGATATATTTCTCAAGAATCTTCTGCTCGGCAGCTACCCAGCCGATTCTGAGGCCGGGGCAAAAAGTCTTTGAAAAAGTCCCCAGGTAGATTACCAGGCCTTCATCATCAAAAGATTTTATGGCGGGAAGCATTTCTCCCTCAAACCGGAGTTCCCCATATGGATTATCCTCAAGCAGGGGAATTTTATATTTTTTAAGGATTTCCATCATTCCGGCCCTTCTTTCCAGAGACCAGGTCAGCCCTGTAGGATTCTGGAAGTCAGGGATTGTGTAGATCAGTTTAACCCTGTCATTGGAAGCCAGAATCTTTTCCAGTTCTTCGAGGATCATTCCCCCATTGTCGGTGGGAACCTCGATAAAACGCGGCATATAGGCTTTAAAGGCCGATATGGCCGCCAGGTATGTAGGGCTTTCACAGAGCACCGCATCCCCTTCATTTAAAAATATCTTGCCGGAAAAGTCAAGACCTTGCTGAGATCCGCTGGTAATCAATATATTGTCAAAGGTCAAATTGGTTTTATATTTGTTGTTCAGCCTTTCGGCTATTTTTATCCTGAGAGGGACGAAACCCTCCGTAGGCGCATATTGCAGCGCCTGTCTGCCGGCCTCCTCCAGTACCTTTACAGATACCGCCTTCATCTCCTCTACCGGAAACAGTTCAGGGGCCGGGACTCCTCCTGCAAAGGAAATCACTTCGGGTTTCTCGGTCAATTTAAGGAGTTCTCTGATCTCGGAGGCTTTCATCTCCTCCATCCTCTTTGCAAACGTCATAGCCATTTCGATTCATCCCCTTCTACATAATGGGTCTCATTTCTATGTTGGTTTCCGTTTTCAGTTTCTTTGTTTCCGCCAGCGTCTCTTCCACTGCCTCCATGATACGCTTTACCCCTTCCTTTATGATGTCGGGGCCATGGTAGGTGAAGTTGAGCCTGATATACTTATCTGCCTGTTCATCCCAAAAGAACGGTGTGCCGGTAATAAACGCAACCTTTTTCTCAAAAGCCCTGGTCATCAGCCTGGAAAGGGACATCCCTTCCGGAAGGCGGCACCAGATGAAAAATCCTCCCTCGGGCGTGTTCCATTTCATTTCCGGGGGTGCATACCGGGCAAGTGCCTGCAGCATGGCGTCCCTCCTGGCCAGATACTCTCCGGCAACCTTTTTTATATGTTTCCCCAGCAAATCCTTTTTCAGGTAGCTGTGGATGATGCACTGGGAAAGGCTTCCCGTGTGGATGTCAGTCATCTGCTTGACCAGGGCCATCTGATATACCACGGCTTTGGGGGCTAAAGCCCAGCCGACCCGCAGTCCGGGAAAGAGCACTTTCGAAAAGGTGCTCAGGTAAATGACATGCTCCCTGTCATCCAGAGCCTTCAGCGTGGGGAGGCTTTTGCCTTCATACCTCAGTTCGCCGTAGGGGTCATCCTCAACCACAGGCACCTGGAATTTATAGGCCAAGTCCAGCAGTTTCCTTCTCCGTTCCATGTCCATTACCAGGCCGGAAGGATTTTGGAACGTGGGAAGCGTATAGATAAATTTGGGCCTATAGCGCATCAAAAGCGATTCCAGGATATCCGTCCGTATCCCCCTGTCGTCCACAGGGATTCCCAGAACCCTGGCTCCGGCCCCTTTAAATATTTGCAGTGCACAGTAAAAAGTAGGCTCCTCAACCATGACAACATCACCGGGATCAATGAAGGATCTTGCGATCAGGTCCAGCCCCTGCTGGGAGCCGGAAAGGATGAGCACCTGGTCGGGAGAAGCAAATACTCCCCTGGATTTCATCAACTGGCTTATGCTCTCCCTCAGGGAATAGTAACCCTCCGTAGGTCCATAAGACAGGGCGTTGCTGGCATGTTCCCCTTCAATGGCCTCCTGAATCTCCTTAAAGTCTTTTAACGGATAAAACTCAGGAGCTGCCATGCCCGCCGCGAAGGAAATCACATCCCTGCGGCTTGTCAATTCCATCAAGTCCCTTGTGATGGGATCATGATACCTCAGGGAGCCTTCACCGAAGAGCTGCCTCCAGGAAAGAGGCTCTCCGGCCTCCGGAGCTGTTTTTTCCCTGTCCCTGGAAACAGGCAGCACCACCGTTCCCTGCCCGATGCGGGCCCCGATGAAGCCGTCGGCCTTCAACTCCCTGTAAGCGTTAAGTACCGTACTCCTGTTTACTTCAAGAATTTCCGCCAGCTTCCTCTCCGGCGGGAGCTTGTATCCCGCGGGAAGCACGGAATCCAGTATCATTTCCCTTATTTGTTTCGTAATCTGCAGATAAATGGGTAAGGAGCTGTCCCTGTCAATATGAATGAGCATAACAACCTCCGAATTCAAATGGTACCATCCAATTTTACTATATCACAACCATTCCTTCATTCAACTACCAATTGGACCATTCCAATTACCATCCAATCGGTGCATGGTTCCGGTAAATTTTCTCCAGCCCTTGATTTAAGCCTTTTCAACGCCTCAATGCTTTTCCCCGGGAAAATCCCCTTTATTTTTGCCATTGTTTCCATGAAGGTTTTTTAACGATAATTGCCCTAAAAAAAGCGACCGGGCATCGAGCCCCGTCGCTTTTGGCCGGATTTGCTGTGCAAATGGCCCAAAAAAATATTGAAGTCCCTACGGCGTGCGCCATAGAGACCTCAAATCCTTCATCCGGTATTTCCTTGTTTCATTGCTTCACCGGCTGGTGCCTCATATGTTGGTGGCACCGTAGTAAACCAGTCCCCGCTCGGTATCGATGGTCACCACCGAACCGCTCTTGAGAATCTGGGTTGCATTTTCCGCCCCCACGATGACGGGTATCTCCAGGGCCAGGCCTACGATGGACGCGTGTGTTCCCACGCCTCCTTCTTCCACGATGATGGCCGAAGCTCTCTTGAGAACGGGCAGCATCTCGTTGGTGGTAAAAGGAGCAACCAGGATATTTCCGTCCTGAAAGTTTTCCTGGGCCTCTTTTGTGGTCCTGGCCACACACAGTTCACCCGTTACCGTGCCCGTACCGATTCCCATGCCCTGTACCAGAACCTTGCCCACGATGTGGACCTTTAAGATATTGGTGGTGCCGCTGATGCCGATAGGCACCCCTGCAGTAATGACAACCAGGTCCCCGTTCCTCACCAGTCCTGACTCCAGGGCCTTCTCAACGCCCATGTCGAACATCTCGTCGGTGGAAGAGGCAATCTTAACGAGGTAGGGCACCACTCCCCAGGAAAGGGAAAGCTGCCGCTGCACTCTCGGGGAAACGGTTGTGGCAATGATGGGACATGCGGGCCTGAACCTGGAAATCATCCTTGCCGTGTGCCCCGACTGGGTCACGGTGATGATTGCTGCGGCCTTCAGGTCCATGGCGGTGGTACAGGTGGCATGGCTGATGGCATTTGTCACACTGGCCATCATATCAAAGCGCATGCCGTAGAATCTTTTCCAGTAATTCATGGACTCCTCGGCCTTCTCCGCGATCTTTGACATGGTGACCAGGCTTTCCACCGGATATTTTCCTGCGGCGGTTTCACCCGAGAGCATGATTACGCTGGTGCCGTCATAGATGGCATTGGCAATATCGCTGGCTTCTGCCCTTGTGGGCCTTGGATTCCTGATCATGGAATCCAGCATCTGGGTGGCGGTTATTACAGGCTTGCCGTTTTTGTAGCACTTTTCGATGAGCATTTTCTGGACGATGGGTACCTCTTCCACCGGAATCTCAACGCCAAGGTCACCTCTGGCCACCATAATTCCGTCGGCCACCTTGAGAATTTCATCCACATTGTCCACGCCCTGGCGGTTTTCAATCTTGGCGATGACCTTTATATCCTGCCCGCCGTTTTTCTCCAGTATTTTTCTGATTTCCACCACGTCTGAGGCCTTTCGCACAAAAGAGGCGGCGATAAAATCAAACTCATTTTCAATGCCAAAGACAATGTCGGCGATATCCCTCTGGGTGAGAGAGGGCAGGTGTATCTCCGCTCCCGGTACGTTGATTCCCTTGTTGTTGCCGATGCTGCCGCCGTTCAACACCACGCAGTGTATATCCTTTTTCTTTATTTCTTCAACTTCCAGTTCTACCAAACCGTCGTTTATCAGTATCCGGCTTCCCTTGGCCACATCTTTGAACAGTTCCTTGTATGTAACCGTTGCCCGGTCCTGTCCCCCCAGCACATCCTCATTGGACAGCACAAACTTATCCCCCTGGCTCAGGTTTACCTCTCCCGTTTCAAATGTCCCAAGCCTTATTTCAGGGCCTTTTGTATCCAGCAGCAGCGGTATGGGAAGTCCCAGCCTGTCTCTCACCCTTTTAAAGGCATCTACCCTTACTTTATGTTGTTCGTGGGTTCCATGGGAAAAATTTATCCTGGCAACATTCATACCACTTTGCATAAGCCTGGTAAGTATTTCCTCATTATCTACGGCCGGTCCCAATGTACAGATTATTTTCGTCTTTCTCATCTATGGCTTCCTCCTTGTAAACATAAAAATAGCGTAAGGTTTTCCACCGTTACGCCTCTTTGCATTTTGACTTAAATCTTCTTTCAAAACAATACGGATAAATCCAATAGCTCTGTTTCAAATATACGCAGGCCTTTTACTGTATTTTGTGGAATTCAGTCCTTATAATGATATAATATGCCCGTATAAAAATCAATACAATAAATTCAGCTTTTCAAGAAGACCTCCAGGCTTTTGACATGCTTGCTCTCTTCGGCGATGAGGTCGGAAATGGCCATATACACGGTATTCAGAACGTCGCCTTCATTTTTTACCATTCTTCCCTGAATGTCCAGCAAAAGCGCTATATTCTCCTTCTCAAACTCAATGGCAAACTTTACAAGTGCCTTCGAATCCTCCAGCCTGGGAACTGCAATCCGCTTTTTGAACTGGTTTATCAGGGAGGAGGCCTTGTCATAAATATCAAATCCTATATTGATATCCTCAAACTTTGAAGCCTCCTGCCGCAGATTCCTGTAGAACTCCACATGCCTTTCCTCTTCCTTTGCAAGCACTCTGGCGGTAGTCCCCAATCTTGTATTCCTGTTCTCCGCCTGCTGGGCAAGGCCTCTGTACATGCCGCATGCGGCTTGTTCCAGGGCTATAAGTTTTTCCAGCAGGTCTACAATGGTATAGCTCATAACATCTCTCCAAACTAGGTGCCCCGGCTTAAAAATCTGCAGACTTTGTGGTCCTGGGGAAGGGAATTACATCCCTTATATTTGTAATGCCGGTAATATACATGATGGCCCTTTCAAAGCCCAGTCCAAACCCTGCGTGCTTTGTTCCGCCGTATTTTCTCAATTCCAGGTACCACCAGTAGTCTTCCTTGCAAAGTCCGAATTCTTCCATCCTCTGTTCCAGCACCTCGGTCCGTTCTTCCCTCTGGCTTCCTCCGATGATCTCTCCCACTCCGGGAACAAGAAGGTCCATGGCTGCTACGGTTTTTCCGTCATCATTCATTCTCATATAAAAAGCTTTTATCTCTTTGGGATAATCCGTTACGAACACAGGCTTCTTGAATACCTGTTCCGTCAGATACCGCTCATGCTCTGTCTGAAGGTCCGTCCCCCATTCCACCGGATACTCGAATTTGACCTTTTCCTTTTGGAGTATTTCTACCACTTCCGTATAGGTCACGTGGGCAAAATCCGAGTTGACCACATTGCGAAGCCTCTCCAGCAGGGTGTTGTCGACAAAGCTGTTGAAAAACTCCATCTCCTCGGGAGCATTCTCCAGTACATAGTTAATGATATATTTGACCATGTCCTCCGCCAGCCCCATATCGTCCGCCAGCTCCGCAAAGGCAATCTCCGGCTCAATCATCCAGAATTCCGCCGCATGCCTTGCGGTATTGGAGTTTTCCGCCCTGAAGGTGGGTCCGAAGGTATATACATTCCTGAAGGCCAGGCAATAAGCCTCTCCAGCCAGCTGTCCGCTTACGGTGAGATTGGTCTCCTTGCCGAAGAAGTCCTTGGAATAGTCGATGTTTCCCTTCTCATCCCTGGGAGGATTGTCCATATCCAGGGTCGTCACCCGGAACATGGCTCCCGCGCCCTCGCAGTCGCTCCCTGTAATGATGGGCGTATGTATGTATACAAATCCCCGCTCATTGAAGAACTTGTGGACGGCGTAGGCCAAAAGGGACCTGACCCTGAAAACAGCGGAAAAAGTATTGGTGCGGGGCCTTAAATGGGCAATGGTCCTTAAAAACTCAAAGGAGTGCCTCTTTTTCTGCAGAGGATAATCAGGAGTGCACAGCCCCGTTATCTCAATCGCCTCGGCTTTGATTTCAAAGGGCTGCTTTGCACCCGGGGTCTCAACCAGCAGCCCTGCCACCTGTATGGAGGACCCTACGGTCAGGCGGGTCACCTCTGCAAAATTGCTTATCTTCCCTTCCTCAAAAACCACCTGCAGATTTTTAAAGTAGGAACCGTCATTGAGTTCAATGAATCCAAAGGTTTTGGAATCGCGGACCGTCCTTACCCATCCGGAAATCTTCACCGTCCGGTTTACTAAGTCCCCGGATTCGTTATATATTTGCTTGATTGTTTTTTCCAGCATAAATTCCATTCCTCCCGTTTTCAAAAACTTGATTTATGACCTCTGGAACTTATCTCCCATCAAAATTATATCATTCCCCAGGAAAGGAATCCATCATACCTCGCAGTTTGTAACGATTCAATTTTATGCTCCCCCTGCACACAGGCAAGCCCGGTGCGGCAATACCGCCACACCGGGCTCGTTTTTGGGCCATTTGGGTCGCAAATCCGGCCAAAAGCGATGGGATTCATACCCCTGGGCTTTCATTTATGGGCGGATTTTTTAAAGCATCGTCTCAAGGCGCTTGTTGACCTCTTTCAGGAAGTTTTCGGTGTTTACCACATTCTTGACCGGTGCTTCCGAAAGGGATGCCAGGTCCTTGGTCATGGTTCCCTCGTCAATGGTTTTTATTGAGGCGGCCTCAAGCTTATTTGCAAACTCAACCAGCTCACTGACTCCGTCCAGCTCGCCCCTTTTCCTGAGGGCTCCCGTCCAGGCAAAGATGGTGGCCATGGAATTGGTGGAGGTCTCCTCGCCCTTTAAGTGTCTGTAGTAGTGCCTTGTTACCGTTCCATGAGCGGCTTCGAATTCATATTTCCCATCGGGGGATACCAGAACGGAGGTCATCATGGCCAGGCTTCCAAAGGCGGTGGCAACCATGTCGGACATGACGTCTCCGTCATAATTTTTGCAAGCCCATATCATTCCGCCTTCAGACCGGATGATACGCGCTACGGCATCATCGATCAGGGTATAAAAATACTCTATTTTCGCATCCTCGAATTTTTTCGCGTACTCCGCATCAAAGATCTCCTGGAAGATATCCTTGAACCGGTGGTCATATTTTTTTGAAATGGTGTCCTTTGTGGCAAACCACAGGTCCTGCTTCTGGTCAAGGGCATAGGTAAAGCAGGCCCTTGCGAAGCTGGCAATGGATTTGTCGGTATTGTGCATGCCAAGGATGACTCCGGCTCCGTCAAAATCATGGATGGTCTGCCTGGTGACCTTCCCATCCTGTGAAGTGAACACCAGCTCTGCCTTGCCCGGCCCTTCAAGCTGGTACTCCACATCCTTGTAAACGTCGCCGTATGCGTGCCTGGCAATGGTGATGGGCTTTTTCCAGGTCTTCACCGAAGGCTTTACACTGTCCACGATGATGGGAGCACGGAACACCGTTCCGTCAAGGATGGCTCTCACCGTCCCGTTGGGGCTTTTCCACATCTGCTTTAGCTTATATTCCTCGACTCTTTGCGCATTGGGAGTGATTGTTGCGCATTTGACCGCCACCCCGTATTTTTGCGTCGCCTTTGCGGCGTCAATGGTGACCTGGTCGTCGGTTTTATCCCTGTGTTCAAGCCCAAGGTCGTAATATTCGGTCTTAAGCTCTATGTAAGGGTCTAAAAGAATATCCTTTATAAGCTTCCAGATGATACGGGTCATTTCATCTCCGTCCATCTCGACCAACGGAACCTTCATTTTAATTTTCTCCATAATTTTGAATCCCTTTCTATAGATAATGTCAATTCATTCACAGTAAAAACAAGTATATTGTAAATTAAATTCATTCCCTTGGCAATACCGATTTATCGCCCGCTCCTCAACATCTCCTCCACCCGGCTCCTGTTGTTCCGGATCCTGCTGCAGTTCACGCAGAGGCTTTCGCTGGCCCACTGGTCTATGATGAGCTCCGTATGCTTGCATATGCTGCAAACCCTGAATTTTCCCCTGTTGCTGTAAATGTCCCTTGCCAGCCCCAGGATTTCACTGTGTTTTTCATACTTTACGCTGTCAAGGCAGTCAAAGCAAAATGTGGAACTGACCAGAAGCCGGTCCATGGCGTTGACAACCTGGGCGTTATAATTCTCTTTTATAGTATCTATCATGGTTTTTCCTCCCGCCGTTTTTTCTCTGAAACAATCCTTACTATATTATTAGAGGAAAAAAATAAAAAATGCTGTTAAAAAACAACAATAGGAAAAAATGAAAGTTTGACACCTTTCACTTGCATTTTTGAATTTGATTTGTTATAATTCGGTATAATAAATTATCCTATCTTTCAAAATCCCCAAACTTTTAATTTGGGGTGTACAACGGCGTATACCGTATACAATGTGCAATGACGTACATTATTAGGCTCTGCCTTTATGGGCGGGTCTTATTAAAATTTAATAAAAGTAGGGGGTTCAATCATGCAAATACTTGCCAATGTCATGGAACAAGTCATCAAAAGAAATCCGAACGAGCCGGAATTTCACCAGGCCGTCAGGGAAGTCCTCGAATCACTGGAACCGGTTGCCCAAAAGCATCCTGAATGGGTTAAAGCCGGCATATTCGACCGGATCGTAGAACCGGAAAGACAAATCATTTTCAGAGTACCCTGGGTGGACGACGGAGGAAATGTGCGCGTCAACCGCGGCTTCAGGGTCCAGTTCAACAGCGCCATCGGTCCCTATAAGGGCGGTTTGAGATTTCACCCTTCCGTATATGTGGGAATCATCAAATTCCTTGGCTTCGAACAGATTTTCAAGAATTCTTTAACAGGCCTGCCCATGGGAGGCGGAAAGGGCGGAAGCGATTTCGACCCCAAAGGCAAATCCGACGGAGAGATCATGCGGTTCTGTCAGAGCTTCATGTCCGAGCTTTACAGGCATATCGGAGAAAACACCGATGTACCTGCGGGAGATATCGGTGTCGGAGGACGTGAAATAGGTTACATGTACGGCATGTACAGGAAAATAAGAAACGATTTCACAGGAGTGCTGACAGGCAAAGGGCTCACCTGGGGCGGAAGCCTTGCAAGAACGGAAGCTACCGGTTACGGCCTCTGTTATTTCATGGAGGAAGCCATGAGAGCAAAAGGCAGGTCTTTCAAAAACTCTACCGTCGTCATCTCCGGCTCGGGAAACGTGGCCATTTATGCGACGCAAAAGGTGCACCAGCTGGGTGGAAAGGTGGTAGCGCTCAGTGATTCCAACGGCTACATCTATGATGAAAACGGGATCGACCTGGATATCGTAAAGCAGATAAAAGAAGTGGAAAGAAAAAGAATCAGCGAGTACGTCAGGTACCGTCCCAATGCCGTCTATACGGAAGGCTGCTCCGGCATATGGAGCATAAAGTGTGACATCGCCCTTCCCAGTGCAACCCAGAATGAGCTTGACGGCCAGGCTGCCCGGACCCTTGTTTCCAATGGCTGCTTCGCCGTGGGAGAGGGCGCCAACATGCCTTCCACACCTGAAGCCATCGAAATATTTATTGAAAACAAAGTCATTTTTGGTCCCGCCAAGGCTGCAAACGCAGGGGGAGTTGCCACCTCGGGCCTGGAGATGTGCCAGAACAGCATGAGATATTCCTGGACCTTTGAAGACGTTGATTCCAAGCTTCAGGACATCATGGTAAATATATATAGAAATGCCAGCTTCGCCGCCAAAGAATACGGCAGCGAGGACAATCTTGTGGCAGGCGCAAACATCGCCGGCTTCCTCAAGGTTGCCGAGGCCATGTATTCCCAGGGCATTTGAATCTGACACTTCAAAATCCTTCCGGCATTCACCCCGCCGGAAGGATTTTGTGTTTTACGCTTAAAACCGTTTCCAAAAACCTTTTTTTTTGATAGAATGATAGTGTAACAAATAACTAAGAATCGTGAGCAACGAAGTTCACCTGCAAGGTTGTAGTTCTTAGTGCCAGGTATGCTTTTGCTCATCTATAAGGGGTGTTATTTTGAGCAAATATTCAAAAGATGATATCATCAGGCTGGCCTATCAAAACGAAGTAAAATTTATCAATCTCCAATTCGCAGATATTTTCGGCATCTCCAAAAACCTTTCCATCACCTCCGACCAGTTGGAAAGAGCCTTTGACGACGGCTGTATGTTCGACGGCTCCTCCATTGACGGCTTTGTGAGGATTGAGGAGTCCGACATGTATCTGCATCCCGATCCCGATACCTTCGTCATATTTCCCTGGAGTGGTCAAAATGGAAAATCCGCAAGACTGATCTGCGATGTGATTACCCACAACGGTACGCCCTTTGAAGGGGACCCCCGGTATGTCCTGAAGAAAACCATCAACAAGCTGGCTGCCATGGGATATGACTGTTTCAATGTAGGACCCGAATGCGAATTTTTCCTCTTCGCAACGGACGAAAAAGGCGAGCCCACCACCATCACCCATGATAACGGGGGATATTTTGATCTGGGTCCCATCGACCTGGGAGAAAATGCAAGGCGGGACATATGCCAGATTCTTGAGAACATGGGTTTCGAAATCGAGGCCTCCCACCACGAGAACGCTCCCGGCCAGCATGAAATCGACTTCAAATACAAAGATGCCCTGTCGGTAGCCGACTGCATTTTGACCTTCAAGCAGGTGGTCAAAACGGTGGCCCACAGGAGCGGCCTGTATGCCACGTTTATTCCCAAGCCCATTATGGGGGTCAGCGGTTCCGGTATGCATGCCAATCTTTCCATATTCAAAGACGGTAAAAACATCTTCTATCATGAAAGCGACCCCTATAACCTCAGCCAGGAGGCTTACTGGTTCATTGGCGGTCTGATAAAATACGGGCGTGAGATAGCGGCAATTACCAATCCCGTGGTAAACTCCTATAAAAGGCTGGTTCCAGGCCATGAAGCCCCCATTTACGCCGCCTGGTCAGCCAAAAACAGAAGCCCGATGATCAGGATTCCCGCCGCCAAAGGGGAATTCACAAGGATTGAACTGCGCTCCCCCGACTCGACCTGCAACCCCTATCTGGCTTTAGCGCTGATATTGAACGCAGGACTTGAGGGCATAAAAAACCAGCTTGAACCCCCGGCTCCTTTTGAAAAGAACATGTATACCATTTCCGAAGGCCAGAGGTGCGAGCTCGGAATACAGAAGCTTCCCGAAAGCCTCCATGAAGCCCTGGCTTTAATGCAAAAAAGCGAAATGGTCAGGGAAGTGCTGGGAGAACACATTTTTGAAAAGTTTATCGAGGCCAAGACCTCGGAATGGAACGACTACAGAA
Source organism: Bacillota bacterium (assembly GCA_023424965.1). Classification (GTDB taxonomy): domain Bacteria; phylum Bacillota; class Clostridia; order Acetivibrionales; family JAFADI01; genus JAFADI01. The sequence continues at coordinate 46,287 of JAFADI010000020.1, read as the reverse complement.
AAGTTGTGACGGACTGGGAGTTATCCCAGTACCTCGGAAAGTATTAAAAGGGCTCAGTATCCGTGCAGCCCGGGCACCAGCGCCGGTGCATTCCAACCCAATGGAGGGAACGATGATGTGTTTTGAAAAGAATTGTTATTTCTGCAAACACCTGTCCTTTTTTGACATGAACAATGTCAGCGACTATTTTTGTACCCTCACCGGAGTCCAATTCCACAACCCGGAATCCCTTCCGGGCTGTGACAACTTTTTCGAAGATGTTGAAGAGTAATTGAACCGCAAAATTATTGGTTGATGAGCGCCAGCAGTTTTTCATGGATATGTCCGTTGGAGGCAACGACACTGCTGGCCTTTGTCATGTCCAGGTTTTTGTTCTCCCAATCCGTTATCCTTCCGCCCGCGGCCTCAAGGATGGCAATCCCGGCGGCATAATCCCAGGGCTGGAGTGTCATTTCAAAGAAGCCGTCAAGCCTTCCGCAAGCCACATAGGCCAGGTCAAGGGCCGCACTTCCCGACCTTCGTATCTCCCTCGTCTCCATAAATACCTGATGTACAATTTCAAAAGTCCGCTGGGAACCGCTCCTCTCATAGGGAGTCGTTCCAAAGCCCACAAGGCATTCTCCTATAGACTTTCTTCCGCTGGCACGGACACTCTCTCCGTTCAGTGAAGCTCCTTTCCCTCTGGTCCCTATGAACATTTCGTTGGTAAAGGGGTTGTAGACCATCCCCAGCTCCGCCTTTTTTCCTATGGCCAGCCCCAGGGAGATGGCAGACATGCCATACCTGTACATGAGGTTGGTGGTGCCGTCCACCGGGTCCAATATCCAGGTGGGCCTGTCAAAATTGAAGCTGTTGACCTTCGCTTCCTCCGTAATGATATTGGAGCCCGGCAGGATTCTGTCAAGCTGTTCCACCATGAAAGCCTGGACCATGTAATCCACCTTGGTGACATAGTTGGCGGTGCCGTCCTTGACCTCATATTCCTTATAAAGGCTTTTGTCAAGCAGCAGTTCTCCTGCCTGCCTGAGTATTTTTTCCAACGCTTCCACATCAATACTCAATTGCAAGACCTCTTTTCTCTGTATATCTGTCACTATCGCTCCTGTTAATCTTAGCAGCATCCTTCTCTGATTTCAATACAAAGACTTTATTCCGATGAATGATTCGCTGGAAAGAATGAAAAAATAACACTGTTTCCATACATATTTTTAAGGAGGCAGTTCGATGTCTGATAAAGCTGTTCAGGATTCTTTCAAAAAAAGCGCTGAAAGAATGGAAGGAAGCAATAAAACTTTAAGCTCCGCCCTCACCCATGGGGACTTCAATGACCCGGCTCTGCACCAGGACATCCATGACAGGGCGGTTGTGGATTACAACCGTATTGAGAAGTCCCCCGGCATGGAGGATGTCCACAGATGGCAGAGGGAACACATTAAAAAGGACGATCAGTCCAAGGAAGGCTATCCCCTCAATGTAATCCTTGACCCGGCCACAAGAGAAATGTACCAGGTGGTTCACAATGCGGGAATGACCAATGTCTTTGACCGTTTCAGCCAGCAGCAGCCAATCCAGTGCAAGTTCTGCATTGAAGGGCTCTCATGCCAGCTCTGCGCAAACGGGCCCTGCCGCATAAGCAGTAAAGTTCCCCGGGGAACCTGCGGTGTGGATGCCCATACCATGGTGGCAAGAAACTTCGTATACAGGCACGTGACCATCGGAACCTCGGCAAACATCTTCCACTGCCATCAGGCGGCCAGAACTTTGAAGGCGGCGGGCCAATCCCCCGAAAGCGGTCTTAAGATCAGAGACGGGGAAAAGTTGAAGAAATATGCCGAAATGGCCGGCCTGGACAGCAGCAAGCCGGTGGAAAAGCTGGCGGTGGAGTTCGGAGACTGGGTGATGAATGACATTCATTCCCCCTACCATTTGCCTTCAAAGGCGGTAGAAGCCTTTGCCCCCGCAAAGCGTAAGGAGCTGTGGAGCAAACTGGGTTTATTCCCGGGCGGAGGGTACAGCGAGGTGGCCTATGCCCAGACCCAGTGTATGACCAACTTCAATTCAGACCCTGTGGAGTTCTTGCTGAGAAGTGTGCGGCTGGGCGTGGCCAATGAATACCAGGGGCTTTTCCTGCTGGATATCCTGCAGGAAATCCTGATGGGCACACAAAAGATCGCCATGAAAAAGCAAAACATGGGCCTTTTAAAAGAAAATACCGTCAACATCGTTACCAACGGCCATATGCCCCTGCTGTCCCATGTAGCCATCGACCTGGCCTCAGGGGATGAATGGCAGCAGAAGGCAAAGGCCGCGGGGGCAGATGGAATACAGATCCTCGGCCACGTCTGTGAAGGGCAGCAGTTGATGAATTATTCCGGCACCCATGACCAAAAAGGTTATACCGGGCAGGAAGGTGAATGGCTTTCGGAAGAATACCTGTTGTCGACGGGAGCGGTGGACCTTTTCATGTTTGATTACAACTGCACCGTCCCCACCCTGCCCATTTTCGCCAAACGCTTCGGGACAAAGCTTCTCAGCACCCATCCTGTCATAAAGCTCCAGGGAACGGAAACCCTCGACTTCGAACCTGAAAGAATGTCCGAGCAGGCCGCCAAGGCACTGGATAAGGCAATTGAAGCTTTCAAACGGAGAAAGGAAGAAAAAAGAAAGACCTACATCCCTCCCCATATTTCCGACTGCATGGTGGGCTTTAGTACAGAACCGATCAAAGCGGCACTGGGGGGAAGCTTCAAGCCCCTCATCGACCAGATTGCCGCCGGAAACATCCGCGGCATTGCAACCATCGTGGGCTGTACCACCGCCAGGTATGGGCAGGGTGGAAGCAATATCTTCAAAATCACCAAGGGCCTGATTGAGAAAAATATCCTGGTTCTTTCCGGAGGCTGCACCTCCTCCGTAATGGAATATACCGGCCTTACGGATCCGAAAGCGGCGGATGAGGCGGGAGAAGGCCTGAAGGCCATGTGCAGGCAGTTGGGCATACCGCCTGTACTCAGCTACGGGGCCTGCGTAGACATAGGCAAAATGACGCACACGGCAAAAGAACTGGCTGACGCCCTGGGAGTGGATACAAACAAGCTGCCCCTGGTTATCGGTGCTCCCGAATACCTGGAACAGAAGGCCGTTGCCGACGCCTGTACCGCTGTGGCCCTGGGCTGGCTGGTCCACGTAGCTCCCGTTCCCTCCATTACAGGCAGTGACCTGGTGGTGAAGACGCTTACGGAAACGACGGAGACCCTGGGCCTGGGCAAAGTGGTGGTTGAAATGGATGCGGAGAAAACCATCCAGATCTATGTAGATCACATTGAAAAGAAGCGGAAGGAATTAGGCCTGAATTAAGGGAAAATAGCAAAGGGCTGGCGGCGTATTATGCCGGCAGCCCTCATATGCCACGAATCAATTTTTGAACTTTTCTCCAAGGAGCCTTGCGGCATAGACACCGCTGGCGGAAGCCTGGGACAGGGAATGGGTCACTCCGGAGCTGTCTCCCAGCACATAGAGTCCCGGCAGCTTTGTCTCCAGGTTCTTGTCCACCTCAACCTTTGAGTTGTAGAATTTCACCTCTACACCGTAGAGCAGAGTGCTCTCATTTGCCGTACCGGGAGCAATTTTGTCCAGGGCGTATATCATTTCAATGATGTCGTCCAGCTGCCTCTTTGGAATTACAAGGCTCAGGTCTCCGGGAGTGGCGTTGAGGGTAGGCCTTGTAAAGCTCTGGGCCAGCCTGTGCTCATTTGTCCTCTTGCCTTTTACCAGATCGCCGAATCTTTGCACCAGTACGCCCCCGCCCAGCATGTTGCTCAACCGTGCGATAGATTCACCGTATTCATTGCTGTCCTTAAAGGGCTCTGTAAAATTATTTGAAACCAGCAGAGCAAAATTTGTATTTTCCGTACGGAGCTTGGGGTCGGCATAGCTGTGTCCGTTAACCGTCACAATACCGTTGGTGTTCTCCGTCACCACCTCTCCATAGGGGTTCATGCAGAAGGTCCTGACCGCATCGGAATACTTTGCGGTACGGTATACGATCTTGCTCTCATAGACGTCGTCGGTAATGTGGGCGAAAACCGCCGCCGGAAGCTCCACACGCACACCGATGTCCACCCTGTTGCTCAGGGTTTTGATGCCCAGCTTGCTGCAGACATTGGATATCCATTTTGAGCCGGACCTGCCCGTGGCAAGCACAAGGTAGCGGCAGTCGTACTCTTCCCCGGGAGTGCTGACGGAGTACCCCTCCTCACTCGTTGCAACTTCGCACACTTCCGTGTTGAAAAGGATCTCAACCTTATCCTTCAGGTACTCATATAGATTGGAAAGTATCACCAGGTTTCTGTCGGTGCCGAAATGCCTCACCTGTGCGTCCAGGAGGTGCAGGTCGTGCCGCAGGGCCTGGGTCTTCAACTGGGAATCGGCAGTGGAATAAAGCTTGGCGCCCTCGCCGCCCATCCTGCAGTTCACCTCATCCACATACTGCATCAGGTCGATGGCTTCATTCCAGCCCACATACTTGTACAGTTCCCCGCCGAAATTGTTGGTAATGTTGTATTTGCCGTCGGACATGCTTCCGCTTCCTCCGAAGCCGTTGACGATATTGCATATGCTGCAGTTGCAGCAGGCTTTTATCTTCTTTCCGTCAATGGGACATTTCCTCCTGTCAAGAGCGTGTCCCTTCTCTATCACTAAAACCTTGATGTCCCTGTTTATCTGCATCAGCTCAAAAGCCGTAAAAATACCGCTGGCACCTGCACCAACGATAATAACATCATACTTCTTCATTAAATTCACGCCTTTCTTAGGAACAGCGGCTCCCGCCGAAGGCCGGCACCCTTCGGTGCACAACGGTCAAGCCCCGGCTCTGCCGCCATTCCCCATTGTCTCACTACAATTTGATGTTGCTTCCTTAACAAAATTATTATAAAGTCAAACTGCTGTTTTGACAATGCTTTTTTGTGAAGTAGGATGTTTGCTGTCAGGCCTTGCACTCCAGACCTGTCAGACTGTCCCTCAAGGCCAGTCTCGCCCTGTACAGCCTGTTTTTTATGATGGACATGGGCTGTTCCAGCATTTCCGACATGTCTTTATAGCTTGCGCCTTTTTCATGGTACAGGATGATCAGCGTCCTGTACTTTTCCGGCAGCCTGCTGATGGCCCGCTTTATTTCGTTCGTCCTTTCCTTGCCCAGATAATGCTTTTCGGGCGTATCCTCATCTCTGGACATGACCTCAATGTCTTCAATGGGGATGGAATTGATCTTTTTCTTCCTTATCATATCCAGGCAGAGATTGGTGGCAATCTTTACAGCCCAGGTTGAAAATTTATACTGCCTGTTGAAGCTGCCAAGGGATTTGTAAATCCTGAGGAATACCTCCTGCGATATGTCACGTATTTCTTCATTGTCTTTTACGTAATAGTATACGACGCTGTATATGAGCTTTTTATACCTCGAAACCAGTTCTGCAAATGAATCCTGGTCTCCCTTGAGAGATCTTTCGATCAATTCGTTGTCTGTAAATTGCATGTCCCTTCACCTCTTGCCACAAATTCATTAATTATTTCAAGCAGCCTATCCGGCTGATCACTTTTGCTGACAAAGCCGTCCGCGCCCGAGGACATGGCGGCCTTTCCCGCTTCAGGCCTTGCACTTAAGGCCACTATTTTCAATTTTGGACAGCATTCCCGCAATTGGGGTATGATTTTTTTTCCTCCCTGTCCCGGCAGTTCCCAGTCCAGAAGCACCAGATCAGGCTGCAGCGCCTTCGCCCTATCCAGAAGTTCTACGGTTCCGGCTGCCTCTCCCACGATATCCATATGAGCCTGCTGCTCCAGGAGGATTTTCAGTCCGGACCTTACATCTCTTTGGTCATCTGCCAGTAAAATGCGCATTCCTTCACCTCTATCATATTTACACTATTTTTAAAGTTCAGTTTCAATTTTTTTCTCTATGATACTATTGTAAATAAAAATCCCCCCTGGTACATCAGTCACCAGGGGGGATTTTTATTGGCCTACAGGCTAATATTTGACCTGGCCATCTGGCCAGGTTGAAAATCAATTCATTCCACGATTTTACTTTGAAGGGCCAAAGCCACAGCCTCGGTACGGCTGTCGACCCCCAGCTTGGACAGGATGCTGCTCACATGGAATTTGACGGTGGAGCGGCTTACTACCAACTGTTCCGCTATCTCAGGGTTGCTGAGTCCCTCCGTCATCAACTTCAATATTTCCAGTTCTCTTGCCGTCAGGTCATACTGCGGCTCATTGGTATGCCTTGCCACGCTTATAAGGGCTTGCGTGGCCTCCGGGGAAAGGGTTGGCCTGCCCAGCTTCGCAGATCGTATGGCGGTAGAAAGCTCCTCTGCCGACACGTCTTTCAGGAGATATCCGATGGCTCCCGCCTGAAGTGCTTCTTCTACAAGCTTTTGCTCTTTGAAGCTGGTCAGGATGATCACCTGCACCCCGGAAAATTTCTTTTTTATCTCACGGGTAGCCGCAGCCCCATCCATCACCGGCATCATCAAATCCATCAGAATCACATCCGGCCTGGTCCTTCCGCACATCTCCACGGCCTCCGACCCGTTGGCTGCTTCGCCCACCAGGTCAAAGTCGTCATTGATCATCAAAAATGTGGCAAGACCACTGCGCACCACCGCATGGTCGTCTACAAGCATTATCCGTATTGTGTCCTGCGTGCTCATTCCCATTCCTCCTTTTCACGGCCCTTCCACATTACCTTTACCTCAGTTCCCATGCCGGTGCTGCTGGTAATCCACAGCTTCGCCCCCGCGGCTTCCGCCCTCTCCCTCATGATTCCCAGACCCAGATGGTCCGCGGGGATGTTGCAGGGTTCAAAGCCTTTTCCATTGTCTTTTATCCTCAGTTCCACCGTTCCCGTTCCGTCTTCCTCCTGCGGGCCTGCCGTCAGGTTTATCTCAACCTCCGTGGCACCGGAGTGTTTCGCTATATTGTTTAATGCCTCCTGGGCGATCCGGTAAATTGCGATCTTTACGTCAACGGGCAAAAGGGACTGTCCCTCGATGGCCAAATTTGCCGGAATCCGCGCTCTTCCCCCAAAAGCCTGGGTAAGATGGGTCAGCAGTTCTTTCAGCCCCGATTCGGCCAAGGTGGCAGGCCTCAATTCAAGCAGCAGCGTCCTCATTTCTGCCAGAGCCCCCCGTGTGAGCTGCCGCAGCTCATCCAGACGCTTGAGTCCTTCTTCCTGGTTTCTCTTCCATATCTTAGGAAGCACCTCTGCAATAAGGCTCGCAGAAAAAAGTGTCTGGGTCACGGCGTCGTGAAGGTCACGGGCAAGCCTGCTCCTTTCCGCCGCCACGGCTATCTCCTGTGACTGGGCCCGGAGTCTTGCGTTGTCTATGGCCAGGGCCGCCTGGTCGGCAAAAGCCATGGCCAGGTCTATTTCTTCTCCGGTAAAATCCTTGGCCTCCGAATAATAAAGTACAATGCCACCGTAAACCTCATCCTTGCAAAACAGAGGAACCGCCAGCATTCCTTTGCATCGTTCCGCAAGCCAGTCAAGCAGGGGCTTTCTTCCGGGATCGTCGTAGAAACTGCCCGTAAGGGTCAGAGCTCTGGACATATCCACCTCCACCACGGGCTGCCGCTGTATTACCGCTCTTCCCACCACGCCCATGCCGAGAGGTACGGACATGCTGGAGGTGTATTCCCCCGTCAATCCCCTTGAGGCCTCAATGGTCAGCAGGTCTTTGTCCTTTTCCAGCCGGTAAAGTGCCCCGGTGTCGGTATTCATCATTCGGACAGCCTGATCGATGATATAGTCGAAGACCTCGCTCATGGGCCTGTTGGAATTCAATACAGACAATAAATCCCTCAGGCCCTCCGCCACACTTCTTCTGCGCTGGTCCTCCATATGCCGTCGCTGTTCCTCCTCATACAGTCTTGAGTTTTCAAGGCCGATGACGGCAGCCGAAGCCAGAAGGCTCAGGATGCGTTCATCCTCGGCACCAAAGCCCCCGTTTATCTTGTCCACAACGGCGATGACACCGATGGGCCTTTCTCCCGCCATCAAAGGTACGCTTAAAAAGGACTTCACCTGCGCTTCCTGGATAAGGCCCTTTTGTACCGACTCTTCCACTTTTGCGGTGTCGTTGATAACTTCACTTTTCCCTGCCATAAGCGTTTTCCCCAGATGGGACTTGTCCATCGGCATGCGGTATCCCAGGAACTTTCTGCTGTCCTTGCCGGAGAAAACCGAGAGAACCAGTTCCTCGTTTTCCACCATAAAAACGGCGGTTCTTCCCGCATTGGTCAGCCTTCTGGACTCATCCGCAATAAGCTGGAGCACCGCATCCTTATCCAGGCGGCTTGTAATTGCCTGTTGAACGGCAAACATGGTTTTCAGCTCATCGGCCTTTTGAATGGTCTCATTGTAAAGCCTGGCATTTTCATATTCAATTGCCGCCTGATTGGCAAAGGCCATCCCTAGGAATACGTGCTGGGAATTATAAAAATCAGGCAATTCATGGTCCACCGTGAGAACACCGATAACCCTCTCCTTCATAATCAGGGGGATTCCCATCCAGGACCTTATATTTTCAAATGTTCCGGGATAATATTCTTCAAAAGACTCCTTCAATCCCTCCGCCATGGAGCTTTGCTCCCATAAATCCGGAATGAGCAAAGGCCGCTTTGAGTTTACGATCTCACAGCCCCAGGGAATCTTCTCCAGCGGAAGCCTGTGATTGAAGGACCGTTTTCCCGCCAGAGAGCTGCGCTGGGCAATCACTTCCGCAATATTCTCATCAATTGAAAATATCTGGGCATCCCTGTAGTCAATAATGGTCCTGAGCCTGTCCAGGACTGCTTCCAAAAGAGGCCGCAGTTCCAGCGTAGAGGAGATCATATTGGAGACGTCAAGGAGTGTTGACAGCAATGTGGAGCGCTGCTCCAGCTCGGCCTCCGTCTTCTTTCGCTCGGCCACCTCCCGCTGCAGGTCCTCGTTGAGTTTTTCCAGTTGAGCGGTTCTTCTGCCGTCAATTTCCTCAAGGCTGTCGGAACATTTTTTCAGTTCCTCTTCGCATTGATCGCAGTTTTGAATGTCATGTTGCCTTTTTTCAGCCATAAGCACACCTCATGAGGAAAGTTTCACTAACAATTTTATTATACCCTGCAAAAAACTACAAGATGGGCGGCACATACTGGAACGTATTTTTATCCCGTACAATTATTTTCAGAAGATGTCTTGAAGCAGAATATTTTTACCCCATAATAAAAATAATATACAGTGAAATAAACCGAAGAAGGGAGTTGTTTTCATGTCACAGTTAAATCAACTGGAGCTTCAGAATTTAAGGCATCTTATTGGTTCCCATGAAACTGCATATCAAAAATTATCAACTTACGCCCAGCAGTGCACGGATCCACAGGTCAAGCAGATGTTCCAGAAGTCCGCACAGGACGCAATGAATGTGAAGCAGCAGTTAATATCGTTCTTAAGTTAAGGAGGGATTCACGATGAAAGAAAAGGATATGGTAAATGATATTTTGTCAACCATCAACAGCAGCCTCACCGGTTATGCAAACGTCATAGCCCAGGCTGCAAATCCTCAGTTCAGACAGGCAATAACACAAATCCGCAATAGCAGTGAGACATTCCAGTACGATTTGTATAAACTGGCTGAACAGAAGGGCTTTTACAAGCCTGCCGCACCGGCTGGACAAAGTGATATACAGCAGGTAAAAACCCAGTTCGGAAGCTGATACGTAGTACTCTACATACAAGGGCCTGTCACTCGACCGGGTGGCAGGCCCTTGTAATTTTTCATTCAGGCCATTGTGCCTATTCGTTCTAGGGCCACAGCATCATTCTTTCTCCCGTGGTGTTAACATAAGGGTAAAGACTTGTTATGTCAGGAAGTTTATTGTAGAATAAATATTGACATTGTCAAATATTGTCTTATTCCAAGCAAAAGTGAATTTTATCCACTCTGGAAATGGAGATTAAAATGAGTCTAATCCTTAACCAAAGCGGTAACTATTCCGTCAAAAGAAACGAAAGCATTTTTTATGAAGGACAGAAAGCCCAATCATTGAATATTCTCGCTCTTGGCCAGGTAAATGTGTGTATTTCACCTTCCGACAATCCCGGCAACCTCTCTGAAAATGAAATCACCGGCAGCAGCTACAGGTTGTTTTCCATAGACCCCAATATTTTTATCGGCATCGGCGACCTCTTTCTCGGCAAGGACCATTCTTTCACCTATATGGCTTCCGAGGACTGCAGCCTTCAAATCGTACTGATGCCCACGATGGAGCAGGTAAGAACCTTTTTAAAAAATAAAACAGATTATTTGTGGCATATCATTTCTGCAATTTCGGCCATGGCCGGAAGCTGCGCCGAAGTGCTGAGAAATCTGGAGAGCCTGGAAAAAGAGCTTTCTGTCATAAATAACAACCTGGTCATGTTTTACTGGGCTTTAAGGGAAAAAGCCGGCTTCTCCCACATTCCTTCAAGCACGTATTTCAGAGAAGGCCTGGAAATCTATGAAGCCATGAAGGAAAAAGGCATCCTGCTCCCTTCCGGCTATGAAGCTTCCAGCGTGGAGCGGGATTATTCCGATCTTACGGAAACAGAACCGGATACCGGCGACCTATGTCCCCTTTCAAAAAAAGATTATTACCAGCACCTGTCCAATGTTCCTGCCGATGTCCGCAAAAGCTTTTTCGGGGCCGACCCTTACATCGGTGAATTTCACTGCTGCGATGCTGCATCGGTGCTGGACGACCTTCAGGCGAAGCTGAAGGAGGTTCTGCGGAATATCGAGCTTCTGATGGGAAAACTGTATTCCGACAGCGATAGCTGTATATTTGCCGAGTATTACCGCATTGCCATGAACGAAAAAGACAATCTGCACGTTGATGCGGTTTTCGAAGCCCTGGAGTATATCGTCGGTAAAGCAAAGGACTTTGCGCTGCTTTTTAAGGAGCAGTACGGCCACGATATGGGCCTGGACAGCAGTTACCTGGATTTTGCGCTTTCCAGGGCAAAGGCGGCTTCCCCCTCCATTGAACTCAAGAAAGAAAGCAGCGGCATCCCCGAAGAGCTGAAAGGCAGCCTGGAAAAAATCCTGGCTTATTCGGAGCTTCCCCAAGAACGCCTCCTGCTCTTCCGCAGAAGCATGGATGCCTTTGTACGCCTACAGGACAAGCTTTCCCAGGATGAACAGGTGCGGAGCATAAAAAACTCAATCACACAAATCTATTTTGAAATATACCAGTCGGTTTTTAAAAGGGTGGCGGAAGAGAAAAACTCCGAGCGGCTGTATCAGATGTTTCTCACCTACGGCTATATGGACGAAAGGCTTTTGGATGAAGAAAGCCTTGCAGCCCTCTACAAGTTCACCGGCAGGCAGCAGGCCGCTCCCCGCTTTCCCATATACAGCATAAACGAATGGCTCCAGAGTATTTATTCCATGAAAAAGGACCCCTCCATTGATGAGTTCGGTCAGGATTATTTTGATGTTTTCAGGGAGCTGAAAAGGCGGGGCGCCGTCACGGAAAAGGACAAGCTTGAGTATGACGGCGACAGGAACAAACGGCTGGATTTTGAAATAAGCAACATGTTCAGAACCAACAACAAGCTGTGTCATGGGCAAATAAGCATGTATTTTCCCGTTCTGCACCGGGAGATGATCACAAGGGAACTCTCGAAATCAATCGTCACGCCCGAACTGGTGAGCGAATGCCTGGACCGGATTCTGGAGACGGATTTTTCCGCCTTCCACAGGGAAATCTCCTATCGAAATGCCGATAAGGGAATTGAAAAGGAATTTGTCATGAAGGCGGTCCTTCCGGATATCATCCTTCTCCCCGTCTTCGGAAGCCGGGGAGTCATGTGGCAGGAGATCACGGGAAGAAACCGGAACTCCCCCGGCCGTTTGATGCTCCCCGCCTTTACCGCAGAGAATCTGTACGACCTGCTTCTGAAGCTGGTGGGCAATTTCCGCTGGGAGCTTTGCCGCACAATGATGGGAGTTGCCTGGAACGACATAACGCAGAAATCCCTCACTTCGGAATACACCGACTATATCCAGTTCTTCAAGAAAAACAGGGAACTCTCGGAAGAGGCCAAGGAAAAGACAAAGGCACAGGTCCAGAAATACAGGAATATGATGCGGGACATTTTCACTGCCGACTATGAGACCTGGATAAACCATGAGTCAAAGGGCGTCGTCCGGCTGAACAAAGTTGTCCGGGGAATTCTGTACAGGCATTGTCCCTTTTCCAGACCCATCAGGGAGCAGCTTGAAAAGCAGCCCCTCTTTGCAGATCCGGCGACCCAGTTCAGGAATACCCGCGCGAAAACCGTCAAGGAGCTGGAAAACCGCTACGGCAAATACACAAAGAACGGGGAAACCCTGGACCCGGATTTCGAGCACAACTTGAAATTTTATAAGGAAATGTAAATTCATTAACCTCACAAATATGCCCTCGCGTTCATAGTATATATAAAGGCTACATAATGCCGCAACCTGGCCGGCTGCGTTGTAGCACAACGCATTATACTATCTTCACGCGGGGGTATTTAGTTTATGTCGACTTTTACTCGCTTGAACCAGGTCTACAAGGTCTCGGAAAATATTGAATTTGACGATACTTCCAGGCTGATATTTTTCAGTGACTGCCACAGGGGGGACAACAGTTGGGCCGACAACTTTGCCAGGAACCGCAGTCTTTTCCGCCATACCCTGGAGCACTATTACCGGGAAGGCTATACTTATATTGAAATCGGTGACGGCGACGAACTCTGGGAGAACAGAAGCTTTTCGGACATTTTCAACGCCCACAGGGATACCTTCCTGCTCATGCAGAAGTTCCATCACGAGGGACGCTTTTATATGCTATGGGGAAACCATGACATCATAAAGAAAAACAGGAGATTTGTTGAAAAAAATCTTTGTAAATGTAAGAACAGGTATTTTTCCAAAGGTGAGCCTTTGTTTGACGGCATTCACCCTCATGAAGGCCTGGTCCTCACCCATAAGGAAACCTCAGGCAAAATATTCGTCGTCCACGGACACCAGGGTGACCTGATCAATGACCGGTACTGGCCGCTGGCCAGGTTCCTTGTCCGTTATTTCTGGCGGCCACTGGAGCTTTTGGGTTTTAGAAACCCCAGCAGCCCGGCTGTAAACAACATAAAAACTCTTTCCATTGAGAGAAAGCTCATTGATTGGCTGCAGGTGAACAACTGCGCCCTCATGGCAGGCCACACCCATCAGCCCAGATTTCCTACAGGCCGCGAGCCCCGGTATTTAAATACCGGCTGCTGCGTACGCCCGGGCTATATCACGGGAATCGAAATCTCCTGCGGCGAAGTCTCCCTGGTCAAATGGCGTATCAATCCCTCCGCAGGCAGCACGCTCAAGGTAGAAAAAGAGATCCTGTCGGGTCCGTTGAAGCTGAGGGACCTTTTTGCAGGTTTGAGTTAACGCGTTGTGCCGGTTGAAATTGGATATCAACCGGCACAATGCGTTAGCTGGTTCTATTTATGTATGAGGTCGATTGTAGCCTTACCTGAACCCCTGATGCAGCGCACCCATATGCTGTACTCACTGCTCTGCATTTCATCTTCCCAGATGTGGGTGTCACTGTCCTTGAACTGCGCCAGGACTTCCATGATCTTATTTACCGCGGTCTCTTCAAGCCTGGAAAGCAGTACCTGCTTTGCCTCACTGCGCTGTTCGTCAAGGGATGCCTTTCCTGACAGCTGTTTTTCATAATCCAGCACAATCGACAGGTGAAAGGCCGAGGGTTTGTCTGCACTGGAGCCTGTATAATCACATTTTGCACCGGAAGGTACGCTAAAACCGTTGATGTTTCCCGACTGGGTATAGGCCGAAGAGCTTCCGGTCTGTACGGTACCATCGTTGCTTCCCTTCTCCGCCATTTCCGTCAGCGTCTTTATGATTCCCGCATAAAGGGCTTCGGCGGCTTTGGCCTTGAAGGAGTCGGTGAGCAGCCTTTGCCTGTCGTTGTTGTCGGATATATAGGCTATTTCCGCCAGCACAGCGGGCATCTTTGTGTTGTTGAGCACAGCCAGCTTCGGCCTTTTCCATACTCCCCTGTCAAGGGTTCCGAGATTTTTAAGCAGTTCACCCTGCATGATCTGGGCCGCTTTTTCACCGGTTATTCCAAAGGAAGGACTGTACTGCGCAGGGTAATAAAGGGCCATGGTGCCGTTTTCCCAGGAATCCCCGCTGTTGTTGTGCACGCTCACAAAGAGGGAGGCATTCAGTTTGTTGGCAAAATCCCCCCGGTCATATAAGGATACGTCCCTGTCATCCTGCCGCGTCATCTGGACGTTGAGTCCCGCATTTCTAAGGAGGGCATAGAGCTTCAGCGATATGTCAAGATTCAGGTCCTTTTCCTTCACCGCTGCATTATTGCCCGCACTGGCAGGATAAGTGGCCCCGTTCTCGCTCCCCCCGTGCCCCGGATCGATTACCACCAGCATATCCTTTATCCTCGGATCCATATCCCTGTCTCCTCCCCTGCTTGAACCTCCCTGGGGAAGGGCGCTGATAACCATTTCATTTCCGGCGCCAAGGGTGCTTACGCCAAATTCAAAGGTCCTTTTGGCATTTACCACGAGGCCGGTCCCCGAAGACCCGTTGCTCCTGAAAATATCGATGGAATCAATATTTTCATCCCCGATGAGCAGCCTTCCGGAAGAAACATCCAGAAGATTTGACGGAGAGGAAAGAATAAATTTGTTTCCTTCGGTCCTGAAGCTGTAGTTAAAGTAGTTCAGCCCGATTCTGTAATTGCTCAGGGTGAGCTGGGGATAGCCGTTGTTTGAGTAGGTGATGTTCTTTTTCTCCGGAGGCGTGAAGCACAATCTCAGGCCCCCATCCTTTGCAGCGGTTTCGAACAGGCCTTTGCCCGAAGTGGCGATGGTCAGCCGGGCGGTTTTGGCATCGTATTGGGAGCACTCAATACTCCTGACAATGCTGCCGCTGCAGGCGATACTCTTTTGCAGGGCACCTGCGGAGGCCATGGGAATGTCCAGCACGATCTTTCCGCTGTAATCCGAGGGCGCCAGGACAGGTTTCCTCGGATATTTCATGTCGATATCGATGAATTCCGTATCCCCTGCTGTTGAAAAATTAACGGCACCGATGTCCAGAGGCTTGTTTTCAAAATCCATAAAAAGCTGCTTTCCGTCTTCGGACAGGGTGACCTTGTAGCCGGTCCACTGGGTCAGATCGGCCACAACCCGGGTTATGTTGGGATTGTCATTGTTCTGGGCCGCCCGTATTCCGGCTATATAATCGCTCTGGGTCTGAAAACCGCCGCTGCTCCACGTGAGCACCGCATTCTTTATATCCACCGCCAGCCTTGAAGGATCGTTAAACTCCTGGACACTGTAGTCCTTGATTGTCCCGTCGGAGCTGATGGCAATCCTGAAGCTGCCGTCACTGTCACTTGCCTGGATATTGTTGATATTGATATCCATACTGGGCCTATCTATCCGGATGATTCTTTCCGTCTCCTTCCACTCCACTTTAAAGCCGAGGGCCTCCGCTACAAACCTCACGGGTATCATCGTCCTGTCATTGATGATCTTGGGCGCGATGGGCATTTTAAAAGCCTTGCCGTTAATCGAAGCGTCCACTTTGTTTATTGTAAGGAGGATATTTTTATCGTCAAGGACAACTCCCACCTGGGCCTTCTTTGCATCCCAGGTAACTTTGGCGCCCAATTTTTCAAAGATGAGCCTGGCAGGTACAACGGAATAATTGTTGAACAAAATCGGAGGCATATCCCCCTGGAGATTCTCACCGTTCACTTGCAGGGAAATGGGCTGGGGAGTATAAACATGCCATTTGCCGTCATAAAAGTACTTTGTCTGGGCCCCGTTGACAGGAAGACTTGAAGCGGTCAACAGAACAAGGAGGAGTATTGCAGTGATTTTTTTCATATGTATGGACCTCTCAGATAATTAATTGTATATTGTAAAGCATTCTTTCCATTGAAATTTTCCATCAATGTATTAGACGGAATTTACACAGAAAAGTTTCGTTTATGCGACAAAAAACAGGATTCGCTTTTTGTTCCGGCAGCTCTCATGATCCTATTTATCATATATACATTCCGTTCCCTTTTAAGTATAATTTGTTATAGGGTTCAGGCAAAGGAAACTACGCAGCAAGGTGGCGGTATTGATGTCGGGTATCCGGTATTACAGGGATGAGAAGCTTCCCTTTCTTGAAATAAAATTTTGCGATTCGGGCGTTCATTCCACCAAAATGCACTCCCATGAGGAATTGTCCATCGGTATCATCGAAAGCGGCTCCAGTTCCGTTGTGTGTGAAGGAACAAACTTCAACGTCTCCCGGGGCAATATTATCTACATCCCTCCCCAGGCCGTTCACATGTGCAGTCCCGAGGCTGCAAGCCAGTGGACTTTTAAAATGCTGTTTCTGAAAAACTCCTGGGTGGAAAAATCCTTTAACATGGATATAACAAAAATAAGCACCTTCTCAAGAACTCTGGATTCCGGCGAATTCGAAAGAATCACCGGTCTTACCGCCCTGCTCCAGGAAAACCTCTCCGGCTTTGAAAAGGAAACCTGCCTAATCAATGAACTGGCCTATTTCCTTCCGATGGAAAGCCACTCCCTCCCCCGCAAAATAAACAAGACCACCGAAACAAAAGCAATTCAAAGGATGCGGAATCATCTGGACGCAAATTTCCTCAGCGGGGCCAGCCTGGACGACCTGGCATTGGTGTCGGGCCTCAGCAAATACCACATCATCCGGCTGTTCAACAAACACTGCAAATTGTCTCCCCATGCCTACCAGACCATGCTGAGGATAAATTATGCCAAGGCCCGGTTGAGAGACAGGTGTCCCATCGCCCAGGTGGCCGTTGACACCGGCTTTTTCGACCAGAGCCATTTCACCAAAACCTTCAAGCAGTACTCCGGCACCACACCCCTGGAGTATATCGCCGGCCAGGCATAGCGCAATTTTTTACTATAGCTCCCTTTCTTCCCGCACTATAATAAAAATGCCTCACGTATTTTATTCCACGGAAGAAAGGAATCGGACCAAATGAAAAACAAAACACTGCTTGGCCATCTGCTGGCCTTTATAACCATATTCATCTGGGGTACTACCTTTGTATCCACCAAAATCCTGCTGCGGGACCTCTCTCCCATCGAGATTCTGTTTTACCGGTTCATCATCGCCTATGCAATTCTCTGGGTAATCTACCCCAGGTTCCACAAGATAAAAAGCGCCGGGGAAGAGCTACTTTTCTTATCCCTGGGCCTGTCCGGCGTAACGATGTATTTTCTTGTGGAAAATATGGCGCTGGATTACACCTACGCCTCCAATGTGGGGCTGATTGTCTCCATGTCTCCCATATCCACGGCCATTGCAGCCCACCTTTTTACCAGGGATGAAAAATTCAGGCCCAACCTTGTCTGGGGATTCCTTATGGCAATTTCAGGTATTTTTCTTGTGGTTTTTAACGGCAGGTTTGTCTTGAAGCTGAATATGGCAGGAGATTTGCTGGCCCTGCTGTCCGCCCTGACCTGGACAGTCTACTCGGTGCTGCTGAAAAAAGTGGATCACAGCCACAGCCCCCTCCTTGTGGTGAGGAAAACCTTCTTCTATGGTCTCCTGGCCATCACTCCCATGCTCTTTGTTTTTAAGGCGGACCTCAAGACCGCCGGTGCCCTTTCCCTGACGGTGGCGCTAAATGTACTGTTCCTTGGCTTCGCCGCTTCCGCCCTGTGCTTTGTGATGTGGAACACCACCGTGAGATTTATAGGCACCGTAAAGGCAAACAACTACATCTATCTTGTACCCCTCATCACCATGGTCACTTCCATGCTGGTGCTGCATGAAAAGGTTAACTGGCTCATGTGCCTGGGAGGAGCTTTGATCCTGTCCGGCGTCTATGTGGCGGAAAAAGGCTTCCGGCTCCCTTTTTCAAACCGGCACCGCAGCGATGCATTGAACGGCAGCGCAGGCCGTTAAAAATATTCTGTATACAATATGCAATATACCTGATAAAATAGTACGTGAAACCAAAATGTTTTCCGGGAGGCGAAAGGTATGTTGCAATGCGAATATTGCGAGCATTTCAAGGTGCAGTCCATTGATAGGAATTTCCATGTGAAGGAACTGATGGTTTGTCAGCTTACAGAGTATATCTTTGACAGGTACACGGCAGATTCCTGTCTGGTTTATCCCTGTGAGTCCACAAAGTATAAAGACAACAGTGTGAGCCGGGAGCTCCGTATAAAACCCGACTGGAAATTCTCCTACAGGAAAGGCCATGTGAAACCCTTCACCACGGCTCCGAAGAAATATTCCGAGGTAAAGCCGCTGAATTGCCGTTATGAGCATTAAGACAGGCACAAGCGCACAAAAGAACAGGTTGGGCTTTTGTGCGCTCGCTGTGGAGTAAGGTCTTTTAATTTTTTCACACCGTAAAAAGCCCTTGATCCATTTCCCCAATGAAAGGACTTACGCTTCCCTCATAGTAGATATTCAACCTGTGCAGTGCCCTTGTACAGGCCACGTACAGGAGTTTTCTCTCATTCTGCCTGTGGTAGGCTTTTTCACAGGCGTTATACAGGATTACCCCGTCAAACTCCAGGCCTTTTGCCAGGTAGGTGGGTATTACCACCGTACCCTTCACGAACTCTTCGTCATCCTTGGTTATGAGTTTTGCCTGCAGCCTTTTCCCAATATGTCCGTAGACCCTTTTGCTTTCCTCCGCCGTTTTGCAGATAACGGCGATGGAGTTCATGCCCGCTTCCTTCATTTCGGACACGCCGCCGATGATTTTCCCCGTAAGCTCACGTTCATTTGCCGCCCGTACGACTTTCGGCTTTACTCCGCTTCTGTTTACAGCCTCCATGGCAGCTCCCCCCGCAAGCAGCGCGGCGGAGAATTCCATGAGCTCCCTCGTGGGCCTGTAGCTTTTTGAAAGCTTTATAATTTGGGGGCTGGCCCCGGAAAAAATACCGGCAATCTTTTCGTAATGCTCTGCGGTGGCATCGAAGTATATGGACTGGTTCAAATCCCCCAGCATGGTCATGCTGCAGTGGGGAAAGAACTGCTTGAAGACTTCATATTGTACCAGGCTGTAGTCCTGGGCTTCGTCCACGATGACATGCTTTATGTCGGGCTTTTCCTGTACTCCTTCCAGGCTGGCCCTGAAAAACATCAGAGGCGCCAGGTCCTCATAGGAGATATTTCCCTTTTCCAGCCTCCACCGGGTGGCATCCCGTATAGCGTCTATTTCTTCGGGCAATCCGGTACCCCGGGCCATGCGGTAGAAGAGCTCCCGGTCCTGGAACAGCATGACGTAAAGTTTGAAGGCATCAAACCCTGTCATTTCTTCGATGGCATCCCTGACCACCTTGAATTTCTTCACCACCGCCAGCCTACCGGCCGCCCTCGCCTCACCCTTGTGGTCGCCGCTGCTTTCAAGCTCCTCCTGCATTTCCTCAATCTCCTGCTTCTCATAAGGGTCAAGCAGGAACAATATCCGGTCTCTGATCCTTCCAAGCCTTTTAAATACCGGCAGATGGCGGTAATCTTTCTTATACAGCTCTTCAATGCCCTCCCTGGAAATAATCCTTTTTTCCTTGTAATTGATATCCCCAAACCGGATATAGCTGTCCTCAATATAACGCATATAATTATTCAGCAGGTTCAAAAAGCTCTCTGACGCTTTATAATCAATCCCCGCTCTTGCCGCGTCCCTGTTTCCCCTTCCACCGCCGTCAAGCAGCAGCTCCATCTGTGTGCTTGAATCCTCATACCTGTATGCCGGCCCCATATACTGGCGCGCGAAATCAAGGAAGGTAGTCTGGCCTATGTTCTCCTCCCCCAGTTCCGGCAGTACGTCGGATATATAATCATTAAATATGCTGTTGGGAGAAAATATCACAATGCTTTTGGCCCCCATGTTGTCGTTCCTGTACCTGTAAAGCAGGTATGCGGCGCGGTGCAGGGCGATGGAGGTCTTTCCGCTGCCCGCCGCCCCCTGTACGATTAGCACCCGGTCTTCTTCATTCCGGATGACCCGGTTCTGCTCCCTCTGGATGGTGGCAACGATGTTGCGCATTTTATCGTCGGCGCTCTTGCTCAAAATCTGCTGAAGAATTTCATCGTCGATTTTGATGCTGCTGTCAAACATGTATTCAATGTTGTTCCGGAATATCCTGAACTGCCGCTTCAAGGATATTTCTCCTCCGATGGTGCCGTCAAGGCATTGATAGGCGGCAGGTCCCGTTTCGTAATCATAAAAAATACCCGCGATGGGCGCACGCCAGTCATAGATGTATATTTCTCTGGTATCGCTGTCAATGAAGGATAAGGCTCCGATATAGATCTGCTCTTCAGCGGGTTCCCCCTCCTCCTTGAAATCCACCCTTGCAAAATAAGGGGTATGGGAGGTCTTCTCCAGTCTTTCCACCAGCTTCTGGGCAAACTGGTATTTTTCCCACTCCCTTTTTAGCTGGTCAATGTGCTGCTGGGCCTCCACCATCTCTTCAAACTGCTGGGGGCTGCTGGAGGTGTTTTCCCACATTTCCCGCCTTGATGCAATGATCTCCCCCTTGAAGTATTTTATTTCTTCCCTTCTTTTTGACAGTTGGTCCTGAATTTTTTCATAGACGTCATTCAGCCTGTTTCTTTCATATTCCCAATCTGCTTGATTGATTGCCATCTTTGTTTTTCACCTTTTGTCTGCTTTGTAGTCACTCATATTATAAGCCTTATTTCCTGCAATATTCCTCATATTGCGCCGTAAAGCATTCTATTTTCTTCGTCACCTTTTGCAGGTGCTTTTCCATCACTTCAAGCTGCTCTTCCACACACTTTTTATGTTCCTCCAGCATCTCGCACCGCTGTTTCAGGGTTTCTCCCCCCAGCATGCTCAATTCGACGAATTCCTTGATCTGCCGGATGGACATGCCCGTGCTTTTCAAGCAGCAGATCAGCCCCAGCCATTCCAGGTCGTCCTCCGAAAAACGGCGTATTCCTCCCTGGCTCCGCTTTACAAAGGGAAGCAGCCCTTCCTTTTCATAATAGCGCAAGGTATACGGAGGTAACTGAGTTTTTTTTGACACCTGGTTGATTGAATAATCCACAAAAACCATCCCCTCAATTGATTCAGAATTTGTGCAATACTAAAATCTTGAATGGTGAATTTACTATTGCAAACAAGAAGTTACCTTTTCATTTTACTTCTTCCATTTTACTTCCCTATTGACTTAAAGTTAACTTTAAGATTTATAATTTTATTGTACAATAGAAAATATTGTAATTCAATACACTTTTACAGGAGGGCAAAGCATGAGAGTTTTATTTATCGGGGGGACGGGAACGATCAGTTCTGCCATTTCCGCCCTGGCAGTAGAAGAAGGAATGGATTTATATTTGTTGAACCGGGGGACCAAAACGGCTTTTGTACCGGAAAACGCAAAAATCATCAGGGCCGACATCAACAATGAGGCCGAAGTTGTAAAAGGCCTGGAAGGCCTGACCTTCGACGTGGTTGCCGACTTTATCGCTTTTGAGCCTGCCCAGGTGGAACGGGACTACAGGCTGTTCAAGGATAAGACAAAGCAGTATATTTTTATCAGTTCCGCCTCAGCCTACCAGAAGCCTTTATCCAGCCCCTATATCACCGAGAGCACCCCTCTGTCCAACCCCTGCTGGCAGTATTCCCGCAACAAGATTGCCTGCGAGGAGCTGTTAATGGAGAAATACCGTACGGAAGGCTTCCCTGTCACAATCATCCGGCCAAGCCATACCTACGGCAATACTTCCATCCCCCTGGCCCTTCATGGCAGGAATGGAAGCTTTTCGGTGATTGAGCGCATCCGGAAAGGGAAAAAGGTAATCGTTCACGGGGACGGCAGTTCCCTCTGGACACTGACCTATAACGCGGACTTTGCAAAGGCCTTCCTCGGTATTATGGGCAACATCCATGCGCTGGGAGAAACCTACCATATTACCTCCGATGAAAGCCTTACCTGGAATCAGATATACGAAATCATCGGTTCCGCCCTGGGGGTGAAGCCCAAAATCCTTCATATCCCCACCGATGTGCTGTCCCTTCTCAGTGACGATTTTTATGGCGGCATCATGGGGGACAAGGCTCACACCGTAATTTTTGACAACAGCAAAATTAAAAAGGCGGTTCCCGGTTTTGTGGCGTCAACACGCTTCGATCAGGGTGTCCGTAAGGCGCTGGATTACATATATAGCCATGACGAGTACCAAAAGGAAGACCCGGAATTTGATGCCTGGTGCGACAAAGTCATTGAAATCTATGAAGAATCCATCGCCAGATTGCCCCATTATAAATAAGGAGGATAAACCATGAGAACAATCAAACTTGGAACCAGCACATTGGAAGTGCCCGTTATTGCCGTGGGCTGCATGCGCATTAATTCGCTGGACAAAGCCGGCGCGGAGCGCTTCGTCCGGACGGCGCTGGAAGAAGGCGCCAATTTCTTCGACCATGCGGATATTTATGGCTCCGGAGTCTGCGAGGAGATATTTGCCGATGCAATCCACATGAATGACGATATCCGCGAAAAAATCATCCTTCAATCCAAGTGTGGCATCCGGAAGGGCATGTTCGACTTTTCCAAACAGCATATTTTAGAAGCTGTGGACGGTATTCTGAAGCGCCTGAAAACCGATTATCTGGATGTGCTGCTTCTGCACCGCCCGGACGCGCTGGTGGAACCGGAAGAGGTGGCAGAAGCCTTCGATCTCCTGGAGAGCTCCGGAAAGGTCCGCCATTTCGGTGTTTCCAACCAGAATCCCATGCAGATACAGCTTTTGAAACGCTGGGTGAAGCAGGCAATTGTCGCCAACCAGCTGCAACTAAGCATCACCAATGCCAACATGATCTCAAACGGAATCAACGTAAATATGGAGAACTCTCCGGCAATAAACCGTGACGGCAGTATCCTTGACTATTGCAGGCTCAACGACATCACCATCCAGCCCTGGTCTCCTTTCCAGTACGGCTTTTTTGAGGGCGTATTCATCGGAAGCGACAAGTTCCCGGAGTTGAATCAAAAGCTGGATGAAATCGCGGCAAAGTATCAGGTTTCCAGCACCACCATTGCCCTGGCGTGGATTTTACGCCATCCTGCACAAATGCAGCCTGTCACCGGCACCATGAACACAGACAGGCTCAAAGACTGCTGTAAGGCGGCCCATATCCATCTGACCCGCGAAGAATGGTATGAAATCTATCGCGCTGCCGGCAATGTACTGCCGTAAATATTCTATTCTTCTGGACAGTTTGTAAAGAAGACATCCTTTGAAAGGGTGCCTTCTTTTTTTTGCCTTTTCAGGCCATTTCGGCCTATTTCCTGCATCTTTCCCTTTTACTTCTGTGCCTGTATAATTTCCCGTATTAACTACTTCCGCCAATATAAGCTATGCGGGGCGAATATTACCACCGGCTTTCGGCTGTCCTCTCAAACAGGCGCCATCGCTGCATTACACCTTTCAAAGGTTTCAAGCCTTTACCTGCTGCCATTATTTACAAAGATGGTTTTCCAAAGTCATGTAGAACTTTTAGTTTTATGTAAACCAAGTTTACCTGTACATTGACAATGGATCACTAATTTTTTTTAAAACAGGAGGAAATAGAATGTCTTTTAGAAAATTAATTTTATCGGGTATCATCGCCGCAGGTGTGGTCATGGGAGGCTGGAGCACTGCCTTTGCCCAGGACATAACCTACAAGGTCCAGCAGGGCGACACCTTCTGGATTATCGGAAGCAAATTCGGCGTATCCACCTTAAACCTGCTCAAAGCAAACAACGCCAACGAAAACACCATATTGTACGTGGGCCAGAATATAATTATACCCACGGATGGGGGTTCTCAAACAATACATACCGTTCAATCGGGGGAAACTTACTGGACCATCAGTAAGAAGTACGGTATCGACTTTTATAAACTCCTCAGCGCCAATAACGCAAATGAAAGTTCCATGTTGAACATCGGCGACAAGGTCACGGTTCCCTCCGCTTCCGCCTCAACCACGTATACCGTTCAGTCGGGCGACACCTACTGGATCATCAGCAAAAATTTCGGTATTGATTTCTACAAGCTGCTTGCGGCAAATAATGCAAACGAAAGCTCACAATTGAGTGTGGGGCAGAAAATTACCATACCCTCAGGCTCTTCCGCCAATCCCTCGACGCCCGCAGTCCAGACAAAGAACTACACGGTTTCAAAGGGTGAGACCTACTGGACCATCAGCAAGGCACTTAAAATTGATTTCTATGAGCTGCTCAAGCTTAATGGGGCCAATGAGAGCACCTATCTGGACATCGGCCAGACCATAAAGGTCCCGGCCTCGGCAGAAATTCCGACCCAGCCGTCCACACCCTCTTCAGATACCAAGCCCTATGTAACTTACACAAATTACAGCATTAAAAATGGAGATGATGTCTGGACACTGGCTGTAAAATTCGGAATTCCCTATGCAGAGCTGCTGAGCGCAAACAGCCTTACGGAATCCAGCGTCTTAAATGCAGGTATGACCATCAGGATACCGGTTCACCACGTTCCGGTTACAAGCACACCGGGGGCAAAATACGGTGAGAACCTGGATTGGTGGACCCAGGCCCAGTATGTGCTGCCAAGAGAGTCCACCTTCGAAGTGGAAGATTTTTATACCGGCAAGACCTTCAATGTAAAACGTACCGGCGGTTCCAACCATTCCGACACCGAAGCCTTAACCCTGAAGGATGCAAACATCATCAAGGAAATCTGGGGAGGAAGCTTCAGCTGGACCCGGCGTCCCGTCATTGTAAAAATCAACGGAAGGCGTATTGCCGCAAGTATGGCCTCCATGCCTCATGCAGGCAACGACAGTGTTGCCGGAGGGGTTTACACCACCTGGAGAAGCGATAATTACGGAGCGGGCATCAATTACGATTATATCAAGAACAACGGTATGGACGGACATTTTGACATCCATTTCCTGAACAGCACCAGGCATAAAGACGGCGAGCTGGACCTCCAGCATCAGAGCAACATCAAAATCTCCGCCGGAATCAAATAACGCAAAATTTATCTCCCCTGCCGTAAAACAGCCTATCCTAAAAATTAAAAACCTGCTATGCTAAGGATAGCTCTATTATATAAAACTTTTACGGGCATGGAGGTAAAATGGTAAAGAGTGTGGATGTAATCGGAGTTCCTATTGATTTTGGCGCCAATAAAAGAGGCGTGGACATGGGTCCCAGCGCAATAAGGTATTCGGGACTCAGAAATGCGATTGTGGAGCTGGGCATAAACTACAATGACCTGGGCAATCTCAGCGTACCCGTACCCAAAATCGACTATGAGGGTACTTCGGAAAAAATGAAGTTCATAAAGGAAATCAATAAGGTAAACAGCGCTCTGGCAAAAAAGGTGCATAAAAGCATCACCGAGGGTAATCTCCCCCTGGTGCTTGGCGGTGACCACAGCATCGCTGCCGGTTCCCTCCTTGGAACCCAAACCGCTTTGAAGAATATCGGCGTTATCTGGATGGATGCCCATGGAGACTTCAATACCGAAGAAACCACCCTCTCCGGTAATCTCCACGGCATGTCGCTGGCGGCTGCAACCGGTGTGGGAGCTTCTGAAATGGCCTGTTTCAAGCCGACGGATGTGAATTTTGTGAACCCTGAAAAAGTGACCATCATCGGCGCAAGGTCTCTGGATCCGGAAGAGGCCAGGCTGTTGAAAAAGTCCGGTGTTTCGGTATTTACCATGGAAGATATCGATATGCACGGCATGAGGGAAATCATGAAAAGAGCTCTGGATATCGTTGAAAACGGGACCGAGGGCTTTCATCTGAGCTTTGATATTGACGTGATTACGCCGACGGAAGCCCCGGGGGTAGGTACTCCTGTAAAAGGCGGGCTCACCTACAGGGAAGCCCACCTGGCCGCTGAAATGCTCTCTGGGCGTCCAAAACTGTGTTCCATGGAATTCGTCGAATTAAACCCCATCCTGGACCATGCAAACATCACGGGGGAGCTTACGGTGTCTCTTATCTGTTCTGTCCTGGGGAAAAAGATATTCGGCGGGCTGCAATAAATTTTACGCCCGGGAACTGAATATTTTCACCGGTTGTGCTATACTGATGTAGGGTTATTTAGAAAAATAAACCAGAAGGAGTGGGCACAATGAGGTACAGAAATTTTGGAAATACCGGGGTGAAAATATCCTCCCTGGGCTTTGGCTGCATGCGGCTGCCCATGCTCAAAGTGAATGACAGGAATGTTGTGGAGGAGGACAAGGTTGCGGAGATGATCCGCCGGGCCTTCGACCTTGGTGTAAACTATTACGATTCCGCATATTTTTATAACAATGGTCTCAGTGAATCGGCTTTGGGAAAAGCCATCAAGGGTTTCCGCCATAAGATCTATGTTTCTTCCAAAAGTCCCGGGCATTTGCTCAAAAAGGTGGGGGATTACCGGAGGCTTCTCGAAGAACAGCTTCGAAGGCTGGACATAGAGTACATCGATTTCTACCACTTTCACGGCATCGGCTACGACTCTTTCCTGCAGACCGATGAAAAGACCAGGTGGCTGGAAGACGCGCAAAGAGCTAAGGCAGAAGGCCTGATCAGGCATATCTCCTTCTCTTTCCACGATGAGCCTGAGAACATGAAGAAACTTATCGATCTGGAGCTTTTCGAATCGGTCCTGTGCCAGTACAGCGCCGTTGACAGAAGCAATGAAGAGGCCATGGCCTACGCAAAGTCAAAGGGTCTTGGCGTGGTGATCATGGGACCTCTGGGCGGTGGCAGGGTATCCGGCCTTCCAAAAGAGGTGGCGGAAAAGCTGGGAGTAAAGGTCAGCAGCAGCGCCGAACTGGCTCTGAGGTTCGTACTGTCCAATCCCAATGTGGACTGTGCCCTTTCAGGCATGGAAACTTTGCAGATGGTGGAGGAAAACACTTCCATCGCCTCCAACGGAGAGCCTTTGAGTGAAGAGGAAATTATCTCCATCAACAAACTGATGGCTGAAAATGAGAAGCTTGCACAGCTTTACTGCACGGGCTGTTCCTACTGCCTGCCCTGCCCCGCGGCGGTGAACATCCCCCATATCTTTCGGATGATGAATTACCACAAGGTATACGGCATCACCGACTATTCCCGCAAGGGCTATGCCGAAATCGGCGCAAACGAATGGACTCCGGGCAAGAATGCCGGTGCCTGTACGGAATGCGGAGTGTGTGAGACAAAATGTCCCCAGAAGATCAAAATCAGGGAGCAGCTCAAAGAAAGCCACGCCGCGCTGGCTCTATAGAACGGTCAAAGATAGAATCACCCGTATGATAAACTTCATCCTACAAAAAGTCCATCCTGCTCTATGATGGACTTTTTGCGGGTTATCCCTCCGAATAATTTTTGTCAATAAACCCGATCATTTTATAGGTACTCAGGTAGTATTTGGTCATTGCAATGGAGGCCCCAATAAGGACCCCATACTCATTAAAGCTTGACTGCCTTATGTCAAGGGTATTATAAAGCATTTCCGGCAGCAATTCCTTCAAGTTATTCTTTAGTTTTGACAAGAACCGCTCGCTGCGGATAATTTTATCTCCGAGAACAATTACCCCCGGATTCAAAACAAAAACAAGTCCCGTCAACCCGTATGCAACCAGCCTTGAAATCCTGTTCATGGCCCATACTGCCAGCTCGTCCCCCTGTTCATAGGCTTTATAAATATCTTCAAGTGTTGAAGAGTCATTCAGGGAAGTTCCCGGAAAGTCCATCAACCGGTCTGAAACCGCATCCAGCAATGCCCGCGGCGACGCATATTCCTCAAAGATGCCTTTATAGGCTTTATTGTCGATGGAGCTGTAATGAACTGCATTAAAATTTATTCCCATATGTCCCACTTCACCGGCTACGCCATTGCTGCCCCGGAAAAGCTCACCATTAATAATAATGCCTCCGCCGAAGCCAATTCCTCCGATAATGCTCAGCATAGACCCTTCCGTTTTACCCGACTCTTTGGCATACTCCTTCCATTCTGCAAGAGCACTTAAATTTGCGTCATGATCCAGCAATACTTTATAGTTTGGAAACATTTTTTGAATTTCTTCTCTGAAATCCACCTTACTGAGTTCAGGGAAAGCGTCTGCCTTTGATATCAAATGTCCTTCATGCTGGAACAACCAGCCCAGAATTGCGATGGATATGCCCAGGATCTTTTTTCCCTGGCGGTGGTCTATCAAATACTGCGTATTGGAGTACAACAAATTGAGCAGAGTTTCTATGCCGTCGTCATCGGAATATCTTTCCACTCTAAGGTCAGTGATTTCTCCATGCACATTGCAGAAAGCAAAGCTCATCTCATGCCTGTTGATACGGATGACGATGGTGACGGTATCTTTCATGTTCAGCGTTATGCCGGCCGTTTTGCGCCCGTTGCTGGCAACTACCGTTCCGATATTATTGATAATTCCTATCTGGCTGAAATCATTTATAATGTTTGTAATCGTTGCTTTATTAAGACCTGTCAACCGGACAAGGTCCGCCCTTGAAATCTTTTCCGTTCTTAATAAGATCTCAAGAATGGTACAGCGATTTTTCATACGCATATCATCTGAATTCCTGCCTAATTTCATGGGATTACACTCCTTGTAAGAAAATGCAACGCTATCCTTTCATACGTGAAGCCACTGGTCCAAACCGCTCTTCACGCGGTGCTTCCATCCATGTCAAAGTTTATTCGGTAAACTTTTTACACAAATTTCATCATATTATACCGGATAAACCTTTGTCAAGCAACTTTACTATCCTGCATTCCCTATTAAGAAAAAATTCAGTCTGACAGCTTCTTCAAATTAAATTTTCAATCTTACGTGGCGGACTCAATAAAATTACCGTATTCCAGATATTTCAAATATTTCTTTTCGTATTCTTCAATCTTTTTATTATCGGGCACATAATTGGCATGATACGGCTCGCAGAGGGCCTCCTGTGCATGGGGCACATTTTTGAAAAGGCCTGCGGCAACAGCGGCATATATGGCGGCGCCCAATGCGCAGACCTGTTCTTCCCTGCAGACCATAATGGGACGCTGCAGCACATCCGCCATCATTTGCATGATAAAAGGGGACTTTCTGGCAATGCCGCCGACAAGAATCAGCCGGTCAATTTTAATCCCATTGGAAATATAACTGTCGAATATCCTTTTGGAGCCGAATACGGCAGCCATAGCCAGAGCCCGGTAGAGCTGGGGGGCCGTGGTACCCAGATGAAGGCCCGCGATTCCCGCCTTCACCCGCTCATTCAGGTGGGGATACCTCCGCCCGTTAAACCAGTCCAGGGCAATTGCATCCGTATCCTCAAGCTCTGCTCTTCTTTCTATGCTTCCTATGATTGTGCGGCCCATTTCTTCTGCTAGGGCTGCTTTCAAATCTCCGGGAATCAGCGTCGACTCCTGGAGCAGCTCACTCACCGGCCACATCAAAAGGGAGGAAAACCATGCAAAAACATCGCCGAAGGCAGCCTGGCCCGCCTCAATGCCGATATATCCCGGTACAATGGAATCTTCCGCCTGTCCGCAGTAAGCCCGCAAATCTTTTCCTTCCAGGTTGGCCTCTTCTTCAATCAGCATGTCAACGGCAGACGTACCTACAGCCTTTACCATTGTACGGGGCCGGACTCCGGCTCCCACCGCCCCCGCATGCGCATCAAAGGAGCCGCCTCCCACAAGGGTATCCTCCGGGATTCCCAGCACATCGGACCATTCTTTCGTTATGGCGCCCAGGGGCGTACCGGCGGCTTGCGGTTTGCTCTGGTAGCGTTTCGCAATCAGCGCCAGGTAAGGGTCAAGTTTTTCAAGACACTCCGGGTGAGGAAGCCCACCGAAATGGCTGTTGTAGAGGGCCTTATGGCCTGCGGCGCAAGCTCCTCTGTACATCCCGTCCGGCTCTGTCCTGCCTGTCAAAAGCGACGGCAGCCAGTCACTGTGTTCAACCCAGCTCCAGGCAGCCTTTTTTACCCCTTCATCCGTCCGGATGGTGTGAAGCATCTTGGCCCAGTACCATTCGGAAGAATAAATCCCCTGATACCTTGTATAATCAATTGCACCGGAAGAAAAAACCTCATTGATTTCCCTGGCTTCTTCCACCGCCGTATGATCCTTCCAGAGGTGAAACATGGCATTGGGGTTCTCCCTGAATTCCTCCAGCATGGCCAATGGAGTACCTTTTTCATTTACGGGGCAGGGCGTTGATCCGGTAGTGTCAATGGCGATTGCTCGAAGATCTTTTTTTCTGTCGGGACCAAGCTGCTCCATCGCTGCTTTCATACATTCCGTGAAGCTTTCAATATAATCAAGGGGGTGCTGCCGGAACTGTTTTTTTGCAGCATCGCAGTAAAGCCCTTTCTTCCACCTGGGATAAGGACTGACGGCTTCCGCAGCCCTGCGTCCTATTGACGCGTCAATGACAATAACCCTTACCGAGTCGCTTCCAAAATCAGCGCCGGCAACCAGACTCCTCTCCATCGCTTTTCTCCTCACCAATTATTTGTTTGATTGAACAGGGACTTTTGCCCCATTCACATTTTAATGACACACTTTGTCACTTTATCCTTGTTATTGACGGAGTGCTCCATGGCCGTCTGAATATCTTTAAATTCATAAATATCCGAGGCGATCTCCTTCAGGGGGATGATGCCTTTTGAAACCGCAGCGATGGCAACGGGATAAATATTTCTGTACCGGAATACGGTTTTTATGGTAACTTCATTGTCGATGAGCCAGTTGACATTCATTTTTGCGATGCCATCCCTGGTATAGCCTACCAGGGTTATGGTTCCGCCGCGTTTGACCATTTTGGCGGTCTGGAATATGGACAGCTCCGAACCGGCTGTTTCAAATACATAGTCCGCCCCACCGCCGGTCAGTTCCAACACCCTTTGAACCGCATCCGCCCCGGACGCGTTTACAACCTCAGAGGCCCCCAGTTCTGCTGCGCGCTCAAGCCTGTTTTGCTGGATATCCACCACAATGACTTCTCCAACGCCCATGCTTTTAATGGAAAGCATGGTGAGCAGACCGATGCACCCTGCGCCGATAACCACGGCGTTTGCTCCCATCTGAATTCCCGACTGCCTGGCGGCATGGAGCCCGACAGCCAGCGGCTCCATCAATGCCCCCTCCAGGGTGCTCACGTTGTCAGGCAGCTTGTAGCAAAGATTTGCCGGATGGGATATGTATTCGGCAAAGCAACCCTCTACCACCGGAAGGGATGCATAAAAATACACATTTTTGCAAAGGTTGTACCTGCCGCTTTTGCAAAATTCGCAGTGCCAGCATGGGACCCCTGGCTCTACGGCGACCCTGTCGCCGATTTTCAGGCTTTTTACATTTGAACCAATCCCGGCCACCACCCCACCGGGCTCATGCCCCAACACCATCGGCTCCGTGACATGGTTTTCTCCGATGTATCCGTGTTGGAACAGATGCATATCGGAGCCGCATATGCCCACATACTCCAGCTTAACCAAAACATCGTCGGGCTTTACCTCCGGAACCGGTTTTTCCTCAAAATCAAACTTCCCCGGTTTATTCATCATCGCAACTTTCATCCTGTCACCCATGAAATCCTCTCCCATCCTTCACATATTAAACGCAGCATCTCTCGTACCCCATGTGGTCATGCCTTTGATTCCTCCAAAAGCACCTTGACCTTGCTTATGATGTTTTCCACCGTCAGCCCGAAGATTTCCATCAGTTGTTCGGAGGTTCCGGATACGCCGAACCGGTCTTCAATCCCTACCATCTGCATTTTTGTGGGATACTCCCTCGCCAGAACCTCGGCGATTGCTCCCCCCAGTCCTCCGATGACATTGTGGTCTTCTGCCGTCACAATCCCCTTTGTCTCTTTCGCCGCCCTGACAATGATGTCCCTGTCGATGGGTTTTATGGTATGGATGTTGACAACCCGTGCATTGATTCCCTCTGCCTTAAGTATTTCGGCAGCTTCTATGGCTTTGGACGTCATCACCCCTGTAGAGAAGATGGCCACATCGTCACCTTCTTTGATTACCGCCCCTTTGCCAAGCTCAAACCGGTAGCTGTCCTCATCAAAAATGGCTGCCTGGGCGGGCCTGCCCAGCCGAATGTATACAGGTCCGTCGTGGTCAATGGCGGCCTTTACCGCCGCTCTTGTTTCTACCGCGTCTGCAGGACTCAGCACCACCATATTGGGCACTGCCCGCATTAAGGCGATATCTTCGATGGATTGGTGCGTTCCGCCATCTTCACCGATGGTTATGCCTGCGTGTGTCGCGCCGATTTTTACGTTCAGCCTGGGGTACGCCACTGAATTTCTCACCTGGTCAAAGGCCCTTCCTGCCGCAAATACCGCAAAAGCACTTACAAAAGGTATTTTCCCGCAGGTGGCCAATCCTGCTGCCGTTGCCACCATATCCGCCTCCGATACCCCCACATTGAAAAACCTGTCAGGGTATCTCTCCGCAAAATAGATCGTCATGGTACACCTGGATACGTCGGCGTCAAGTACTACCATATTTTTATATTGCTCTCCGAATTCAGCCAGCGCTTTTCCATACGCTTCTCTTGTCGAAATATTCATATTCATCCCTCCAGCTCCGCCAGCGCTTGCGCTGCCTGTTCTTTGTTTATCCCGTGCCCATGCCATTCACACCGGTCTTCCATAAAGGAAACGCCTTTTCCCTTTTTGGTTTTTGCAATAATGGCTGTTGGCTTTTCCTTGCTTTTCTTTGCCAGCGCAACGGCATGATAGATCTCTTCATGGTTGTGCCCGTCGATTACGAGGGTATTCCAGCCGAAGGCTTTGAACTTTTCATCTAGGGGTTCAATTCCCATGATTTCCGCTACCGGTCCATCAAGCTGGAGTCCGTTGAAGTCTACAACAGCGATCAGGTTGTTGAGCTTGTAGTGCGCTGCCGTCATTGCGGCCTCCCAGATTTGTCCCTCCTGGAGTTCTCCGTCTCCGAGGATGGCATAAACATTATAATTCCTGTGATCGGTCCTTGCTGCAAGGGCCATGCCGTTTGCGGCGGACAATCCCTGTCCCAGCGAGCCGGTGGATATTTCGATTCCCGGTGTCTTCTTCATGTCAGGATGCCCCTGGAGGATTGAACCGGGTTTTCTCAGGGTTTTCAGCTCGCTCCTGTCGAAAAATCCCTTGTCCGCCAAAACGCAGTATAGTGCAGGTGCCACATGTCCCTTGGAGAGGACAAGCCGATCCCGGTCTTCGTCCTTTGGGTTGGAGCCGTCAATTTTCATTACTCCATAGTACAGAACGGTCAATATGTCGATAACCGACAGAGAACCTCCGGGATGCCCCGAGCCTGCAGTATGGATGATTTCGATGATTTCCCGCCTCAGTAAACGGGATTTTTCTTTGAAAAACTCAACATTATGATTCATATACACCCTTCTCCCTTTCGTCCGTTAAAAATATTACTGCTTACACACAGGTATATCCGCCGTCGATTACAATATCGCAGCCGGTAGTATAGGTGGAAGCATCGCTTGCAAGATAAAGCACGGCACCCTGGAGCTCTTCCGGAAGACACATTCTCTTCATCGGCGCCACGACAAACCAGTTCTTTGACCGCTCAGGCGGAACCAGCGAGCCCATCGGCGTAGCCGTATATCCGGGACTGATGGAATTGACCCTGATATTGAACCTTGCCCATTCCACCGCAAGAGATTTTGTCAAATGGATTACCGCGGCTTTTGAGGCGTTATATGCCACTTGCGGCTGGGGAACATTCACAATGTACCCGGACATCGACGCCGTACTGATGATTGCGCCGCCTTTTCCGTTCTTGATCATGATTCTCCCGGCTGCCCGCGCTACAAGGAATTGGGCGTCAAGGTTGACGTTAATCACTTTGCGCCAATCTTCATAAGTCATTTCCTCCGCGGGTTCACAGATGCATATGCCTGCGTTGTTAAAAAGAATATCCACCGTTCCGAACCGCTTTTCTACCTCTGCAAACGCTTCATTCACCTCTTTCTCATTGCCCACGTCGGCAGTCAATGCAAAGCAATCCCGTCCCAGTTTTTTAACTTTTTCCACAGACTCTGCCGAATTGCCAACATCCAATAACGCCACATCCGCCCCCGCTTCGGCAAAGGCAACGGCAATGCTCTGGCCTATTCCTCTTGACCCACCTGTAACTACTGCTTTTTTCCCTGTTAACAAAAACTTGTCAAGTATTGTCATCTTAATCATCCTTTCGTTTTAGTAAAATTTAATTGTTCTTTTGGCTCGTTATTGTCAGATATTTAACAAAAACCTTCCGGAGGTGGAAGCTTTAAATCACTGCAAGGGTACAGGCCCGGGCAGAAGGGATCTATTGGAATTATCCCTTGACCGCTCCGACCGTAAGTCCTTTAACGAGAGTTTTCTGGGTGAAGAAACTGAGAATGATGGGTATAATAACAACCAGCGTACTTGCAGCGCTCATTTTTGCCCAAAAGTAACCCTGCTGGGTCAAAAACCGGTTCAGATAAATCGGCAGTGTTGCCGCTTTTGAATAGGTCATGTTCACAGCAAAGAAAAACTCGTTCCAGGTTGTTATGAATACCAGCATTGCCGTTGAAAAAATGCCGCCGCGAATGAGCGGCAGTATGATTTTGAAGAAGGAAGCAAAACGGTTGCAGCCGTCTATATCAGCAGCCTCGATCAGTTCATAGGGGATATCCTCAAAAAAAGTTTTTACCAGCCAGATCATCAGTGGAACACCTGCGGCAGAGTAAAGCAGTATCAGCCCCAGTCTCGTATCAAGAAGCTTTATGTAGTTAAGGGCCAGAAAAATCGGCATGACCACTGCAACCGCCGGCAGCAGGGTGGTTGTAATGAACCAGTAATAAATCCCCTGGGCATTTTTCAGGCTGCCATATACAAGTGAATAGGCCGCAGGCACGGACAGCAAAACCGTCAGTATCACTGCAACAATCGTAATAAACACCGAATTGAAGGAATGCAAAACGAGATCGTTCGAAATCACCGCTCTGTAATTTTCAAGGGTGGGGGTAAACAGGAATTGGGGTGGCGCCACCTTTTCTTCGGGCTTGAAACCTGTCAAAATCATATAAAAAATCGGCGATGCATAGAGAACGGCAATGATCCAGGTGACAGAGTTTACCGATAAATTCTTTACTTTCTTGATGTTCCAACCGTTCATGCCATGACCCCCTTTTGCTTGCGGCGGATGAGATTGAAAAAGTTCTGGATAATAATCAGGGTAATTACTACCGTTATTACTGCGATCGCTGCGGAACGCCCCATCTGCCAATCATAAAAAGCGGTCCTGTAAACATAATAGGGCAAATTTGCGGAGGACACGCCAGGTCCTCCCTGGGTAGTGACAAAGACCAGGCCAAACACCTTCAATATATTAATCAGGCTAAACATCATACCGACTTCGAAATAGCTCTTTATCATGGGAATCTGGATATAGTAGACCAATTTCAAGCCCCGCGCGCCGTCGATCCTTGCGCTTTCCATCACCTCATCCGAAAGATTCTGAAGTCCGGCCAGCAATATCATAAACATGAATGGAGTCCACTGCCATACAATCAGTATAATAATCGTAATCAGCGAATGAGCGCTGTCAAAGAAGGCGATGGGCTCTACCCCAATCCAGCTTGCCAGCACCTGATTGATCCCGAAAGAAGGGCTGAGGATCAAAGTTTTCCAGACAATACCCACCACAGATTCCATAACAAAATAGGAAATAATAATAAAGGACCGTGCAAGATATATGCCTTTAAAGGTGCGGTTAAACAACAGTGCCAGTAAAAATGCCAGGACGGTGCACAGCACGAGGGAACCTGCAGCCTGTATAAAGCTGTTGAATAGTACGCGATAGAATTTACTGTCTGAAAAAATGTAGCTATAATTGTCAAACCCCGCAAATGTAACCGGAATGTCCGGCCTTTTTACGTTCCACTTGAGAAACGAAAGAATGATCGTAATCAGAAATGGTATCTGGGTAATCACTGCTACAAAAATAAACGCCGGCAAGACGAGATACTTTCTTAAATTGTTTTTGGGTTTTTTAAGCTGTTCCGGTTTACTCATTATCAGGCTTCCCCTGCCTTTTCAATTTATTTGGAGTGATCGGTTCCATAACGTGAGATCAATCTCACGTTATGGAACCCTTATCTGGGAACTACTTGATATAGCCGCCGTCCTTCATGGCCTGTTCAGCGATTTTCTGGCTTTCTGCAAGGGCGTCGTCGATAGATTTGCCACCGGAAACATAGTCTGCCAGGATTTGTCCCACCTGTTCACCAATACTTGCATATTCAGGAATGTTGGGCAAAGAGTTTCCGGTATAGGGAGTCTGTCCGACGGCCTGTTTATCGAAGGAGGCTCCGGAAAGAGATTTCAGGGTGATATCGGCAAAGCTTGCCACTGCTTTATAATTCGCGTTAGTGTATGTAGAGGTACGCGCGCCGGAAGGAACATTGATCCAGCCCTTTTCTTTCGCAACCAGCTCTACATACTCTTTGCCGGTTACCCAGGCAAGGTATTTGAAGGCTTCCTCCATATGCTTTGTTTTCGCGGTAATTGCCAATCCCCATCCGCCGATGGTCTGGGTATTCCCTTTTCCCGGTCCGGAGGGCGACAGGGCATATCCGACTTTCCCCTTTATCGCAGACTTTTCCCCTTCAAATACAGCGGCTGATACGGTCGCATCGTAGTATATCGCCGCTTTTCCGCTTGCCATGAGATTCAATGTTTCCGTATAACCGTTAGAGGTAACGTCCTTGGCTCCGGTTTCGTTTTCCAGCTTCTTATAGAATTCCCAGGCTGCTTTCATTTCTTTGGTTTGGAGCTGGGGCTTCCAGTTCATATCAAACCATTGAGCGCCGTATGCATAGAGAATGGTGCCGAAGGTATACATGTTTTCGCCGTAACCCGGCTTTCCGCGCAAGGCCATGCCGACGATGTTCTTTGAGGGGTCATGCAGTTTTTTTGCAAAGCCGTATATCTGTTCCCATGTGGGCTCTTCAGGCATGGTAAGCCCTGCCTGCTCAAAGAGGTCCTTACGGTACATGACCATTGTGCTTTCACCGTAAAGGGGAATCGCTGCCAGTCCATTCTTTGCAGATGAATAGGCGGGAATATTTGCCTTAATCAAGTCGTCAAAATCATAGGCAGCCTTGTCTTGAGCATTCATCTTATCAAACAGCGGCTGGAGTTGTGTGGTCCATCCATTGTCCAGATATGCGCCGATATCGTTGGTGCCCAGGGTGACAAGGTCGAATTGTCCGCCTCCTACCGCAACATCTTGCTGGATCTTGGAACGTATATCATTTTCAGTGAGCATAACATACTTCACTTTAATACCGGTTAATTTTGCAAACTGCTCTGATAGCTCCTGCATGGTAACCATCGGGCCATTATTCACAGATGCAACTACTAATTCAATGCCTGCGCCGGAATCTTTTGAAGCGGGATTCTCTGCCGGTGCAGCCGGAGATGAAGGTTCTGCCGGTTTGCTCTCATTTGAAGCGGAATTATTAGCCCCACAGCCGGTAACAAGAATTGCAAGAACCATAACAAACACGAAAACCAGGTTCAACGATCTGCAAAACATTTTTCTCATTTCATTACCTCCATTGATTATTTGGTTAAACGGCAATATATTCACATACGGGTTTGGGCCCAAAACGCATATGTGGAACCAGTTAAAACATAGAAGTCAATGTTTTAACGAAATTCTGATTTCAGATCAATCCTTTAGCAGATTAAATACGAATAAATCACGCACCGACAATTTGCTAAAACCATTTGGAGTACAATGAACACTATGTTAATATTTCACAGGAACTTTGATGTTTTTCTAAATGCCACAGATAAATCGCCACTATCGAATTGTAAATTTCAATTGCCCATACAAAGTTTATTGAATAAACTAAATTTGCGATAATAATTAGATATTATCACAAATTATCCAAATGTCAATAGGTTTTTTCGGAAAACTCAATGTATTTCGGTCTATGTTTCTTGCTTTTGAAACATAAATGTTTTCTGAATAAACTAATTATGGTATTTTTTTACACAATATGACAACCCTATCAATCCCATTACCTTCAATGGAATCAAACGAATTCCCAGCGTATTTGAAAATGTATAAAATGCAGAAATTTAGATATGGGGAAAGCGATAAAACGACTTAAATTTCTTTGTAGATCCATTTTGCTTCTGTGATATGGTAAATGGAAGGACTGGAAAGCCTTGCCGGGCAGATCGCCGGATGCTTCCCAGTCCTGTTTTCCCGTGTACCGGGTCTATTTGAAAGACTTATATTCCTGATTTTCCACACTGAACACCCTGTCATCCACCGGAGGATTTACTCCGATGTCAACAATGCATTTTACGATCTTGAGCTTCCCTGCGTCATATTCCAGCTTCAGCGGCAGTGCAGTGGCCTTATCGATCCACAGCATCCCCCTGCTGCCGTCACTTTTATTCACATACTGGTATCCGGAAGCATCCCGTCCCGAAATGCTTGTATTTTCCGTCTTTTTGAGTCCGGTAAGCTGGACGGGGTCCACCTCGGAAAGCAGAAGCATCTCTTTTGCAATGGAATTTGTATCTTCATGGTTTTCCGAAATCAGCACTTCCCCCTCCGGTGTAATACGCTTGACGGCCTTGCCGTTATATACTTCCGAAAAGGCTTTCCCATTGTTGGTGTATTGCTTCCGGTACAGCTTGTCTTTCCCCTTATATTGCATCTCCGTTCTTTCCACATCGATTTCTATATCCTTATATTGTTTATAGCTCATAATAGCCGCCCTGTAAGACCTCATTTTGTCAAAGGCCTTATAAGCGCTCCGCACCAGAGGGTCCAGCCCCTCTTCCCCGCCTGTTTCACCTCTTCCGGCCTGCTGTTTCTTTATGAACTCAAGAGGAGGATTGTTTAGATAAAATTTCCTGCTGGGGGCCGGCGTATATTTAAATAGATTTTCCGATACCTCCGGATTGATGTCAATTTCCTTAAAACAGGTCACCAGCTTGCTGTCCTCGATTTTCTTTTGCGTATCGGTGGTTTTTCCCGGGTACAGGATCTCCCACTTCAGGGGCAGGTTGATCTTCTTATCCACCCATATCCTCTGTATGGTGACATTGCCTTCGATCTCAAACTTTATTTCATAGCCGTCGGTTTCACGCCCCGCAATAATCTCACCGCCGATTTTTTTCTGTTCCACCACACCGTTGCCGTTTATCAAATCCTTTACGGTGTTTTTAAGCAGCAGCCAGCTCATCTGGGTTTTCAGCATTTCCGGGTCCATAAAGTCAACCCGGGTCCGCTCCGGGTCTCCTGTCCATTCGGAATACATCACGTCTCCGCCGTCATAGAAGCTGGTATAGGTGGTGTTGTTGAAGCTGTGTTCCGCATGGAACTTATTGGGGCTTTCGAACTTGAATTTTGTGATTTCCGAATGCATCACCCGGCTTCCCGTCTCATCCCTGTATTCCAGAACTCCCGATATGCTCTTCACCTGTTCATAGGCCTCCGCCATGGCATAAAGAATGTTATGGGGCTTTTTTGTCAACTGTACCATTCCGGAGCAGGTAAATATGATTACGATAATACATACCGCCATGGCCATTTTCTTCAAATCAAAAAAATGCAGGGTCTCCGGCTCCTTTTTCATATCAACCCTGCCCAGGTCCTCAGCCAATGAGCCTCTTAAACGCCTTACAACGCGTACCGTTTCCAAAAGCTGTTCCAGTTCCTCATCCTTCCACAGCGCCGGGTCATGAGAAGCCTTCGGTTTTCTTTCAGCATTCAGATCATCGATGAATTCTGATATTCTTTCATTTCTTAGCGTTTGTTCATGCACTGAAATACCCCCCTTTCGTCAGCTGCTTCCTTAATTTCTGAATGGCCCGAAACTGCATGCTTTTTATTGTTCCCGCGGGCTTTCCCAGCATCTCCGATACCTTCTCCACTGAAAATCCCTTTATAATCCGAAGAACGATGATCTCTCTCTCCTTTTTACTCAGTTTGTTGATGACTTCTTTAAGATAAAGGTTTTCTTCCATTGCAAGGTAGCTTTCATCAGCCAGCGCACTGTCTCTGACATATTCGTCAATGGGTATGACCGTGGGGGTCTTGCTTCTTTTCTTCCACACATCCTTGACAATATTGCTGGCAGTGACATAGATATACCTCTGAAGCTTTTCTTCGTCAATGTCCTGCTTCTGGAGCTGTGCATAAACCTTTTGGAAAACCTCCTGGGTCAGCTCCTCCGCCTCTTCATTGTTCTGGACTTTATAATAAATGTAATTGTAGACTTTGTTTTTAAGCGGTTCATAAAACCGGTTAAAGATTCCTGCTGCGCGCAAAGAACCTTTTGCCTCACTCAAACCTTTCACCTCCCGGCGGTTGTATCACAAAAAACGGCACCCAACCGTGCCGTTTCCTACGGGGCATTTTATACCTTGAACTGCTCCGTATAGTATTCAAGCTTCTGTGCCACTTCCGACAGCCTTTGTGCGGCGCTGCTCACGTTGGCCGCCTCTACGGATGTGCCTTTGGAAGCAGTGCTGACTTTATTTACGGCATCGGATATCTCTGCCGCTCCTTTGGATATTTCCATGGAGTTCTCCGCGATTTCATTGACTTTTTTATAGGAGCCCTCGGTACTTCTCGCCACCTCGCCGGAAGCCACGGAAAGCTCCGACACGGCTCTTGCAACCTGGCTTGCCGCACGTGAAACCTCCAGTATGTTTTTGGCGGCCCCTTTGGATATGGAGGCCACATTCTGGATCCTGCCGGTGATGTCGTTTACCATTTCCGCTCCCATCAGGGCGGACTTCGATATTTCTCCCGTGACGGCCGACTGCTGGGTTACCGCAGCAGCAATGGTGTTTGAAAGAGAGGTGATTTCGTTGATGACCTCCGTTATTGTCTCAATGGAGGACACGGCCTCCGACATCTTCTCCCGCATATCCTCAATCTGCCCCCTGATGACATCCGTCGATTCGGCTGTCTGCTTTGACAGCTCCTTGACCTCGTTTGCCACCACCGCAAAGCCTTTTCCCGCCTCTCCGGCACCCGCAGCTTCAATCGCCGCATTCAAGGCAAGGAGGTTGGTCTGGCTGGCGATATCGTTGATCACGTCAATGATCTTGCCGATATGCTTGGACAGGCCGTTCAGGTTTTCTATGATTTCGCTTGTCTTCCTGGCCTTCAGCATGGCATCGTCGGTAATGACAAGGGACCTCTCGCACCTTTTGCTTATCTCCGACACCGACTGGTTCATCTCATTCACTGCCGTAGCGATTTTGTTGACGGAACCGGAAATGTTTTTCGCACTGTCGGACACATTGCCGATATTCTGGGATACCTGCTCAACAATTTGTGAAATTTCGAGGACATTTGCGGAGGATTGCTCGGAGGACTCCGCAATATTCCGGATGGTTCCGCTCATTTCTTCCGTCGATGCGGCAATGATGTTCACATTGCCGCTGGTCTGCTCCGAAGCTTCCGCCGTATCCTTGATCCGCCCTGCGATCTCGCTGGTGGTCTGGCTTACGGAATTCAGCTTTATGTTTATGTCCTTGCTGTTGACTTCCATGATTCCCGCGGTTTTGAGCAATTGGGAGGAGGAATCGCTGAGGTCCGCCGACGCGTTGTAAATATCCTTCATTATTCCGTTCATGTTTCCAAGGAACATGTTAAAATACTTCACAAGCTCCCCGATATGGCTTCCCGCTTTTACTTCCGCAGCCTTATCCAGGTCCCTTTTACCCTGTGCCATATCCTTCATGATGCTTCCAAGCTGGGTGACGGGCCGGATGACATTTTTATAAATGGACAGTCCTGCCGTCAGGTTTACCGCCAGGGTCAAAGCGATGGTGCCGTAAATAACGGCCCCGGGAAGCTCCAGCGGTACGGAAATGCCCAGGAATAAAAGCAGAAGCACATTTGCCCCCAGGAAGGCCAGCACCATTCCCGCCGGCTGTCTGAGGCTCAGAAGGCCTGCCGTTTTTTCCACCTTTATGTCTTCGGGGAAGGTGAGCTTCACCTGGCAGGAATTGGCATCCCTCCGCAGCTCCGTCACATTTATTTTTTCCCCGAATTTTTCCGCTGCTCCAAGCAGCAGGCCTTTCATGTATTCGAAAAGCCCCCGCGAGGACCTGTATGTAAATATGGCTTCATTCTTTGATATTTTCTCTATCCCCACGAAGGGAGGTCTGGCCCCGGGAAGTTTTTCGGTGATGATCCGATGGACTTCATTCATGGAATTCAAAAAATTATACAGGCTGTCCTGGCGGAAGAAGGCAGGATATGCACTGGCAAAGGTTTTTATATTCTCCCTTCCGATACGTATCCACACATCTTCCACGGGTACACCTTTAAAAAAGGCGATTTTCTCTATCAACAGCCTGGCTTTTCCGTCATCCACCACATCGTTGGACCTGAAAACCTTGTTTTCTTCCCACCCGATTTCCTTTATCGCCTTGCTGACATTGTCTTCTCCGAACAATTTTTTTGATGTTTGAATCCATGTCGCCAATAATGTACCCTTCATCGGTCTTCCTCCCGTAAGCTTCATAATTTTCATACAGACCGGCTATTCCCAAGAAGATGTCACGCCGCCAGAGAATACGTAAAATACCTGACCTGGGGCTTAACTTGAAAGATTTTATACGGTTTCATACAGGAAGGCGCTAGTTTAAACTGCTTTTCACGCGTTCGCCATCCCTGGCTCACTTGCCGCATTTTAAATTAGCGTCTTCTTTGCTTAAACAATATCGTCTGAAGCAAATAAAGTATAAACACACTATGATGTTTATACTTCATTTTACTATATATTTTATTAAAATTGAATTTATTTTTATGGCGAAACACCCATAACCCTTTTTAACTGTTCCAAATTAATTTCTGTGGGGACTCCCTCGCTGTGCCAGTGGCTTTTACAGCCACAGTAGTCCAGCAGCACGCATACCTCTTAAAAAATTTGTCTATTTATTGAAGTATACGCAGAAATACCTGAAAAGTTTCATGCCTGATCTTGCCTTAATTCCCTGGCGGCAGCCACCATGTTCTTCAAGCTTGCCGTTGTTTCTTCCATTCCTCTGGTCTTTAATCCGCAGTCGGGATTGACCCATAATTTTTCCGCGCCGAGCTTGCCGGTCATTTTCAGCAGTATTTCTTTGATTTCTTCTTTATCCGGCACCCTTGGCGAGTGGATGTCATATACGCCGGGGCCTACCCCCGTCCTGAAATTGTTTGCCCGCAGCACATCAATAATTGAAAGTTCCGCCCTGGCCGCTTCAAAAGTAATCACATCCGCATCCATGCCGTCTATTTCTTTTATAATGTCCTCAAATTCGCTGTAGCACATATGGGTGTGAATCTGCGTATGAGCCCTGACCCCGGAATGCACAAGCCGGAAAGCGTTGATTGCCCAGCAGAGATAGGCGCTGTGCCAGTCCTGCTTTCTGAGGGGCAGCTTCTCCCTCAAAGCCGCTTCGTCAATTTGAATTATTTTTATGCCTCCGTCTTCAAGCGCCTTTACCTCCCCTTTAATGGCCAGGGCAATCTGATAGGCAATATCCCTCAGCGAAAGGTCTTCTCGGGGAAAAGACCAGTTCAGGATGGTGACGGGCCCTGTGAGCATGCCCTTTACAGGCCTTTCCGTGAGGCTTTGTGCATAGGTGATGTAATCAACGGTAATGGGCTTGCGCCGCTTCACGTCTCCAAAGATGACGGGGGGTTTGACGCACCTTGTTCCGTAGGACTGTACCCAGCCGTTGGCGGTGAACAGAAATCCCGACAGGTTCTCTCCGAAATACTCCACCATGTCGTTCCTTTCAAATTCCCCATGTACAAGCACGTCAAGTCCGATCTCTTCCTGGAGGCGTATGACCTCCGCCATCTTCTCCTTTATCTTTTCATCATACTGCTCCCAGGTCAGCTCACCTTTCTTATACTTTCTCCTCAATTCCCTCACTTCAACCGTTTGGGGGAAGGAGCCGATGGTGGTGGTGGGAAACAGAGGCAGTTTCAAGCGCTCCTTTTGCGCTTTCGCCCGCTCTTCGAAATCCGGCAGCCGGATGAAATCGGAATTTATCAGACTGCCAATATCTTCTCTTATATTCTCATCATAGAATTCTCTGCTTTCCAGCTTTTCTTTTATTGCCAGGGTGTTCTTTCT
The DNA here is from genome assembly GCA_023424965.1 of Bacillota bacterium. GTDB lineage: Bacteria > Bacillota > Clostridia > Acetivibrionales > JAFADI01 > JAFADI01. Next base: position 2,009 of record JAFADI010000020.1, on the reverse strand, counting down.
GTAGGCCTCACTGGTTTCATAGCCTTCCGCATTCCACAGTTCCGCGATTTCACCCAGTTCCGAAAGCTTTTCTTCCGCAAAGGCCAGGTGCCTTTTATACGTATCCTCCATCCCCGTTTCATTTGCCGTGCTGTAAGGCACATGGAGAAGTGAGCAGGAGGTGTTGAGCACGATTTTGTCCTTTTTCACATACCGGTTTATTTGAGTGAGCTTCTCCAGCGTAGCCGCATAATTATTGATCCAGATGTTCTTTCCGTTTACCACGCCTGCAAAGAGAACCTTGTCTTCGGGAAAACCGTATTTTTCAATAAGCTTCAAATTCTCTGGGCCTTCTACAAAATCCAGCCCCAAAGCGTCAAAATCCAGGGCTGCCGCCTTTTCATAGACATCCCTTATATCTCCGAAGTAGGTCTGCAGCAGTACTTTCACATCTTTTTTGTGCTTCAGCAGTTCTTTATAAAGGGTGCAAAAGAGCTCCACATCCTCCCGTTCCAGGTCAGTGACAAGTATGGGTTCATCGATCTGTACATAATCGGCCTTCAGCCCGCTGAACCTGTCGAGAATATCGCAGTATGCCTGCAGAATTTCCTTTCCATACTCCAAATAGGTTTTACCGGACCTGTCTACCCTGGACAGCTTTAAAAAGGTGAGGGGGCCGATGATGACGGGCTTTGTCCTGACTCCGGCGGAGGCGGCCTCAAGGAATTCATCAAAGGGCTTGCTGCCGCTCAGTTTGAATTCCGTATTTCCGTCGATTGCAGGGACCATGTAGTGGTAGTTGGTGTTGAACCACTTTTTCATGGGCAGGGCTTTGGCGTCCAGGCTTCCCTTCTGGTAGCCTTTCGCCATGGCAAAATAGGTATCGGTGGCATTCAGGCCCAATTCCCTGTAGCTGTCAGGGATTGCATTCAGCAATAGGGCCATATCCAAAAAGGTATCGTAATAAGAAAAATCGTTGGACGGGATAAAATCAATTCCCTTTGACTTCTGGAGCATCCAGTGCTGTTTTCTGAGCCGGGTGGCATTGTCCCTCAATTCATCCCCGGAGATCTTTTCACCGAGGTAGCCTTCCACCCATTTTTTTAATTCCCTCCGCTCCCCGATTCGCGGGAAGCCCACAATTGATACAAACTGCATTACAAATTCCTCCTATCTTCCTTCCCAAAGATTGAGATTTTTGCATGCAAGGCAGGTCTCCTGGCTTCCATTCATCCTACTCTCCTGGCCTTCCCGCCTTTATCGCCGGCAGTGGCACAACAGGCTTTCGTTCTGGTTACAGTAGTGGGAGCTGCCCGGGATTTTAACCCGGTTCCCTATTATCTCTTTCGTTTAACATCCTTCGTTAAGTCAAGAGCACCTTGCAGCATATTACTATAATATTAATATGCTTTTGCTTTGTCAACCTTTAAGTGAATTTAGGTGAATTTAGATTCTTTTCGTGAATACATGGGAGAATTTAATTCCCAAAAATATTACTTTTTCCCCACAACCTCATTGATGGCCTGGGCCAGGTACTTGGTGCTTTCAAAGCATTCCTCCAGAAGGTTGCCATCCCCTCCGATTTCCACCAGCAGAGCTCCCGTGCTTAAATGCTGGTTGTACCTGTATTTGCTCAGATAGATGGGCCGGGCCAGGCCCGGAGCGATCTCGTTCAATTTTGCCTGCAGCTTCAGGGCCAGCTTGAGGTTTTCCCTCCATTGGGGGTGGCTCAGCCCCACCTCTCCGGTGGCCATGACAAACATGATGGAAGCCGCATTTTTATTGTTCACCTTGACAACCCTTCTCAGCTTCTTCCCGCCTCCCACCGCATCCCGGTGCAAATCGATCACAATTTTTGCCGAAGGATTTCCACTGAGAATTTTCTTCACCGTTGCCAGCGAATTCACGTAGGACTTGTTGTAGTCGGGATAATCATGCACCGTGCCGTTATGGATGACCTGGATGCCATACTTCTTTTTCAGGTTCTGTGCCAGCTCCTCCCCCACCCGGACCACGCTGTACCTGGGGTC
>JAFADI010000167.1 GCA_023424965.1 Bacillota bacterium | reverse complement strand
GAGGATATCAAGCGGCTTTATTCCCTGGATGTTTTCGACGAGACGGCACAGTTTTTCAACCCCCAGCTGCCCATGACCCGTACGGAATATACCAAAGCGGTTATGCGGTCCTGCAACATCCGCCCGGCGGTCAGTACCAAAAAGACCACCGCTACCTCCAGGAATAAAACGCCGGAGGTTTCCCAGTTCAATGATGTGGCCACCACCGACCCGAGCTATGAATATATTAAGGATGCGGTGAATAAAGGAATCATCCAGGGAGTGTCGAAAAGTTCCTTTAAACCTGAAGATCCGCTTACCCGGGCGGCTGCCGTGGTTGTTCTCATCCGGGCCCTGGGATTTGAAGGCAAGGCCCCGACACCAGGCTATGCCACGGCCTTTGATGACGACGGAAGGATTCTCTCCTGGGCCAAGGACAGCGTGTATGTGGCCAGGGAAATCGGCCTGATCAGCGGCGACAGCCAGAATAATTTCAATCCCGACCAGCAGTTGACCCGTGCGGAAGCCTCGGCATTGCTGGTGAAATTTCTCAAGTTCCTGGAGCAGGACCTGCAGAAAGATTACCGTGAGAACATCATTTTGTATAATTAAAGGAAATTGCCACAATTTACAGGGATGACGGGGACAAAAATTTTTACCCTTTTTTCCCGGTATGTGTTAAAATGATAAGAAGAAATAAAATGTAAAGGGACACTATAAGTTGCATGCGAGGTAAATAGAAATCTACCCCTGTTTCCTCAGGGAGTAATTCATTTGCCCGCTGTGGAAATGGAGACAAATGTGAGACAGAAATCATTCACCAGAGTATTATCCATTGTTTTACTGACCGTTTTTTTGTTTACCCAGACAGCCTTCGCCGCTGAGACGGCTTCTTCCGATGCCAAAAGCATGGAATACTTGAAAAGCGTCATGGACATGATTAAGGAAAAATATAACGGACAAGTATCCGACGAGCAGTTGATCGAGGGTGCCCTGAAGGGTATGTTCAATACGATGGATCCCTACACGGTATTTTTTAACCCCAGTGAAGCAGAGGAGTTTTTAAGCGACGTAGAGGGAACCTATGTTGGGATCGGTATTGCCATGACCAAGGCAGCGGACGACTCCATCCTGATTTCCAATGTCTTTTCCGCCTCCCCTGCCGAAAAAGCAGGACTGGTATCGGGGGACAAGATTGTAAGCGTAAATGGCAAAGGTGTTGCCGGAGTGTCCATGGATGAAGTGGTAACCCTGGTGCGCGGACAGGAGGACACGGAAGTTGTCCTTGGTGTTATCAAAAACGGACAGAGTACCATTTCCACCGTCAAAGTGCTGCGGGCGCCCATAAAGGTCAATCCCGTGGTTTATGAAATAAGAGACGGCATCGGCTATGTGAGGATCGATTCCTTTAATGCCAATACCGGCGAATATCTTGAAGCCGCACTGAAGGAAATAGACAGCAAAAACATCACCAACGTGGTGCTTGACCTGAGAAACAACCCCGGCGGCGAAGTGGACCAGGCGGTGGACGTAGCGAGGAAATTCGTGCCGGAAGGCCTGATCACCAAGCTTGACTACAAGTCTGAGGAATACAGGGACCAGCAGTACATGTCCTCATTAAAGCAATCCAAATACAAGCTGGTGGTCCTGGTCAATGAAAGAAGCGCAAGCGCTTCCGAAATACTGGCCGGCGCCATACAGGATACCAAGGCGGGAACCCTGGTGGGTACCAAAACCTTTGGAAAGGCAAAGGTGCAGGTGCTTATTCCCATGCTGACCTCCGAGGCCTATACAAGATATGAGAAGCAGGTAGGCGCAAAAATTCTTAATGCCTATGACCTGATCAACAAATATCAGCTGTCCCCTACCAACGACGAAGTGGTTGGCTGGACAAAGATCACCGTAGGGCAGTATACCACCCCCAAGGGCAGGATGATTGACCAGGTAGGTCTGGAGCCGGATGTAAAAGTCGGGGATTACAAGCCCGTAATGGATATTGATGTCAATGGCATCGGCAAGCTTACACAAACAGTAAAGCCCACTTTAAACAGTGAGGGCCTGGATGTTTACAATGCGGAAAAAATATTGAAGATAAGCGGCTACGATATTGACAAGCCTGATACCAAGCTGGATGAAAAGACCTTCAACGCCATTAAGAAATTCCAGAAGGACAATGGCGTTTCACCATACGGAGTGCTGGATTTCACCACGCAAAAGCTCATGAATGAAAAGCTGGGCAAACTGCTTTTGAGCATCGACCTGCAGTATGCCAAAGCGGTTGAATTGTTGAAGGCCAATTAAATAGCTCTTGAAGATTTCACTGGGGGTGTGCCGGTTATTGCACACCCCCAGTAAAATTGTTTTGCTATAGTGAGCGCAGTTTATCATCGATTTATTTCTATTTTAAAGATTGTTATCGATATTTCTATTGACACTGCAAAATGTCGAATATAAAATAGATTAGGTAAGTGCATATTGAAGCTTAATGAAAATTCCATGTGATGAATTTATTCAGCCGTTAACTGTGTGTTATCCAGAAAATGGCTGAATCCATTTTTAGGGAGGATTAGAATCATGCCTGCAAAGTACATATTTGTAACCGGCGGTGTTGTATCGGGACTCGGAAAAGGAATTACGGCCGCATCCCTCGGAAGGCTTTTGAAAGCAAGAGGCCTTCATGTTACCATCCAGAAATTTGATCCATACATCAATGTCGATCCGGGTACAATGAGTCCTTATCAGCACGGAGAGGTTTTTGTAACTGACGACGGAGCGGAAACCGATTTGGATTTGGGACACTACGAAAGATTTATCGACGAGAACCTAAGTAAAAACAACAATGTGACTACAGGGAAAATTTACTGGTCGGTTATCAGTAAGGAAAGGAAGGGTGACTTCCTTGGAGGAACCGTCCAGGTAATACCCCATATAACCAGTGAAATAAAAGAAAGAATATACAGAGTTGGCAAATCCGGTCACACGGATGTGGTCATAACCGAAGTAGGCGGGACTGTCGGTGACATCGAAAGCCTACCCTTCCTTGAAGCAATAAGACAGGTATCTTCTGAAGTCGAAAGAGAAAATGTAATGTACATTCATGTTACCCTGGTACCTTATCTCAGTAAATCAGGAGAGCTTAAGACAAAACCAACACAGCACAGTGTCAAGGAGCTCAGAAGCATAGGCATCCAGCCTGATATCATCGTATGCAGGACAGAAAAACACCTTTCAAAAGATCTTAAGGACAAAATCGGACTATTCTGTAATATCCCCGGAGACTCAGTGATTCAGAACGTTGATGCGGAGATTTTGTACGAAGTTCCTTTAATGCTGGAAAAGGAAGGACTTGCTGAAATTGTTTGCAA
>JAFADI010000128.1 GCA_023424965.1 Bacillota bacterium | reverse complement strand
TCACCGGCAGCCTTCTTTATCCATTTGACTGAGTCCGTGATAATGCCAGCCTTTGCAAGCTTTCAATAGCCACCACAATGGAATCTCTTGGCTGGCTCCATCAATATCGGCCTATTCCCAGGCCTATCCCCTGCTACCTCTAAAAAGGGGTATAGCACTAGATACTATTGTTGTGGCAATAAGTATCGCACCAAAGCTTGTACCGCAAAAACATCAATGCAGCTGAAATCTTATTTTCTCGAAACAGATTTTAGGGAGAACTGGAAGACATAATCGCCCGGCGTGAATCTGGAAAAGGAAAAGTCAATCCGTCCAAAATAGTAGATCTTTTCAATTATTCTATGAAAAATTGGGATGTTGATTTAAAGAATATTATAAAATATCACGCAAATAAAATATACGCCAACACTAACGGCAGTTATGCCGTAAATGTTGGCGTATATCTAAGTGGTTGCGGGGGAAGGACTTGAACCTACGACCTTCGGGTTATGAGCCCGACGAGCTACCAACTGCTCCACCCCGCGATAAATAAAATTTAATTTTTGCCGTCAAACACAAGTTCTTGGTGCCGGAGACCGGAATCGAACCGGTACGGGAGGTAAGTCCCGCAGGATTTTAAGTCCTGTGCGTCTGCCAGTTCCGCCACTCCGGCAGGTTTCGCCGCCGTCGGCGACTTTTCTATTATATTATATTCAAATATTGATGTCAATATTTATTTATTCCCAATTTACTGCGGCTTCCTACATCTTGATGGCTTGTGCCGATTTTTTATAGCCTCCGCCGCCTCTTTTGGACTCAAAGTTCTTTTTGAGGTCGTGCAGTTTCTCGTCACTGTCTTTCATAAACTTCGACAGCCGCTCTTCAAAAGACAGGTTATCGTTGTTATTCCTCGCCCAGTCAAAATCCATGGGCCTGCTGGTTCTCACTATCGGTCTGGGTTCCGTTGCTTTCTTGATCGACAAGCTTATTTTACCGTTCTTGTCGACGGAGACTACCTTTACTTTCACAACCTGGCTTTCCTTTAAGTGTGCATTGATATCCTTGACGTACTCTTCGGCAATTTCCGAAATATGGACCAGTCCCGTTTTCCCTTCCGGGAGCTGAATGAAAGCTCCAAAACTTGTAATTCCAGAAACCTTTCCTTCAACTACTTTCCCTACTTCAACCAGCATAAAAGAAGAACTCCTCCATCACTATTAATTGAAAAAGTGCATAAATATTTGATTTATCGTCAGCAAGGAACTTTTGGGGAGTGTATAGGCCTGAAAAGAAAATTTCTTTCTGAAGCGTAAACCTTGGATTATGCAATTTTCTGATTCAAGTAATACGATTATATAGCATATCCAATTTTTCGTCAAGCCTGTATTCATGCGGGTTTTTAAGGAATAAAGACACTCAGGGAATCATTTCTCCACATCCATAAAAATCTTCTCACCATGTTTGACCATCCCGAGTTTTTCCCTTGCTACTTTTTCGGTATACTCATCGGAGTTTATCATTTCTTTTTGCTTTTTCAGATCGGTGTTAATCCTTGTTTCTTCGTTTATTTTGGCCTGAATGCCCTGGATTTCCGTATCCTTTACATTCATCACCTTTTGCTGGTCAACAATGATATATACACAATAAAGAAAAATACACAGGATAACAAACTGCCCGAATCTGGACTTTTTTCTTTTGTTCATAACTTTATAGCTCCTCAAAAAAACAACTGCTATAATAATTCTATATCTTTATGTAAAATCCTTCTAGGTCATATTTTTTTTCTTATATTTTTGAACCTTTTTGCTGCATTTGCCGCCTTCTTCAGTTTGCTCTTCCCCGCACTCCTTACCTTCCGGGCTGAACTGCGCATATTTTTGTAAATAAAAGAAACCGGTATCCTGAAAATGATAAAAACGATTTTAAAAGGATAGGTCAGCACATACCAGAGTGCTTTAAGTATTTTTATTACCGTATTGATGACCAGCATGGATATTTTGATGACCAGCTTGCTCAGCAGCAGTATATATAAAATAACGCCCACCGCCGTGCCGATAAACAAAAACCCCCGGAGCTGTCCCTCATTGCTGTAATAGATGACGGCAAACATTACCAGTGCTACGATAATCCAGTAAACCAGGTCTTCAATGTATACCATCAACCCGATTGATTTTATGGCCTTCCTTTTGATTCTGAATAAATCATAAATGAATGCAATCAGCATTCCTCCGGCGACAGAGCAAAGAAAAATGTATGCCTCATTACTGACGCTATATGTCAAAGCGAACCTCCATGGCCCCGGCTATTTGAACATCTTTCCCAGGAATCCCAAACCTTTGGACTTTGAGCTCTCTCTGTCGCTGTACTCGCAGCTTATGATCTCTCCTTCGATGTTGAGTTCCGAGTTATCAAGATTCAGCTTGTTTATATGAAGGTCCTCTCCCCGGACAACAAGCATTCCAAGCTCCGTCTCCACAATTACACATTCATCGTTGAAGCTTTCAACGTCAACAACCCCTGAAATGCTGAGTCTTTCCCTGTTCTCAAGTATCAGGTTCTGCGTCTTTGGCTTGGCCACTCTCTTGTCTTCAGCCATATTGTTCTCCATTTCCGCAGCGGGTAAATGTATGACCCCGCATGCAATTTTATTTTTCGCATTGGTTGTATCTAATTAAAGATATGCATGTACAAATAAAAAAATGCTTAACATTTTCCATTAAGCATTTTCTCAGTCACCGCTCTATTCCACTGTTCGTCATCTGATAATATACATTTCCTTGGAGTCATTTTTTGATACATGCTCCGCAATGGATGTAACCTCAACCTTTGTTATGCTGGCACCGAAACGGATCTCGATGATATCGCCGATCTTTACTTCAGAACCCGGCTTGGCAGGCCTGTCATTGATTGTTACCTTGCCCTGCTCACAGGCTTCATTGGCCAGAGTTCTCCGTTTAATCAGCCTTGAAACCTTAAGAAACTTATCGATTCTCACCCTTATCCCCCTTCTTTCCTGCGTCCATGACAACAGAAAAGCTTAAGACTAAACCATATTATTTAATCCTAAGCCTTCTCATCATAATTTTAAACCTGACTGCTTATTGTATTTTATCAGAAATTCTACTTGTTCACCATATCCTTCAGGGCTTTTCCCACTTTAAATATGGGGGCCTTTGAAGCCGGTATGGTTATTTCTCCCTTGGTCTGCGGATTCCTTCCCTTGCGGGCGGCTCTCTGACGTACTTCAAAAGAACCGAAACCCACCAATTGAACCTTTTCACCTTTTGTCAGCGCCTCTTCAACGCTTTCGATGAAGGAATTGAGTGATTTTTCCGCATCCTTTTTTGACAAACCGCTTTTTTCCGAAATACTGGTTACTAAATCTGCCTTGTTCATTATAAACCCTCCTGTAGTTTTAGAATAATAAATTTATTCTACCTGTTTATGCTTACCGTTCTCCGCCGTTGGCCCAACACCCGCCTTTACGTATTGTTACTCAGTTTTTTCTGAAATATGTATTTTAGCCTTATTCCAGAGCTGGTCCATTTCATAAAGGGTCATTTCCTCCAGTTTCTTTCCTTCCCTGGCGCCTTCCTTCTCAATAAATTCAAAACGCTTGATGAATTTATTTGTAGCATCCGTCAACGCAAGTTCGGGCTGCACCTTGAGGAACCTTGACAGGTTGACCAGGCTGAACAGTACATCGCCCATCTCTTCATTTATTCTTTCCACATTTTTACTTCTATATACATCTTCAAGCTCCTTTATTTCCTCATATATCTTTTCAAATACACCTTCCGCAGCATCCCAGTCAAATCCTACCTGGGCGGCCTTCTGCTGAACCTTGAAGCTTCTCATCAGCGCCGGCAGATTGGACGGAACATCCTTCAGCACCTCGGTCTGGCTTTTAATGCCTTTTTCCTTCTTTTTTATGGCCTCCCAATTGTCAACAACCTCATCTGCCGTATCCGCCCTGGCTTCCCCAAAAACATGGGTATGCCTTTGAATCATTTTTCTGCTTATCCCCGTGATTACGTCATTTATATCAAAGGTCCCGCTTTCCCTGCCGATCTGGGCATGAAAAACAATTTGCAGAAGCAAATCCCCCAGTTCCTCCGAAAGCTTGTTCTTATCTTTAAGATCAATGGCTTCAAGCACCTCATAGGTCTCCTCAATGAGGTACCTTTTAAGGGATTCATGGTCCTGCTCCCTGTCCCAGGGGCAGCCCTTTTCACTTCTCAACAATTCCATAATTTCCACCAGTTCCGAAAAGCTATACTTGTCCTTTGCCATGCCAACCTCCAGCCTGTGCTCTATTCATCTCGCTTAATTATACCTCTGTCCATCACATTTTTCCACTTTCGTTTTATAAATTGCTCATTGATAAATATTATTCCAGAAAAGCAGGTTTAGATACGCCGCCTGCTTCCGGACGCCGGAGGCAGGCTTCCTTAAATTATGTAACTCCGGAATGCCGGAGTATGAAGCTAACATCCCATCATTGTTAACGGAACCTGTCCATTGACAGCCAGTATCAGTCTCCTTTCCACCTCGTACCAGTTGATAAGCTGCCACCATGCTTTCACATAATCCTTGCGCCTGTTCTGGTAATCAAGGTAATAGGCATGCTCCCACACGTCCAGAACAAGGATGGGGATGCCGCTCCACTGTGTGAGGTTCTGGTGCTTCTCGGCTTGAAGAACCTCCAGTCGGCGCCATGTGGGCTGCCAGGTCAGTACCGTCCAGCCCGAGCCTTCCACTTTCGCTGCAGCGTCGCTGAATTGTTGTTGAAAAGCCGGCCAACTGCCAAAGTAGCCGTTTATTTGATTTACTGTGTGAAAGCCTGGCTGTCCCCTCCTTCCGGCGGGGGCCATTATGGTCCAGTAAATACTGTGCAGAATGTGGCCGGAGCCGTTAAACGCAAGCTCATTTTCCCAGTATTTTATCAGGTCAAATTTCTTGTCTTCCCTCGCCTTAACCAGTTCAAGCTCCGCTTTGTTCAAATCGTCAACATAGGTTTTGTGGTGAATATCATGATGAAAATGGAGAGTAGCGGAACTTATGACAGGCTCAAGCGCATTATAGGCGTATGGCAACGGAGGTAACCGGTGACCTCCCGGCGGTATGGCATGATATAACATGATCGCAGCCTCCCTGTATGATATTATCCCCGCCTTGTCAATCAAGCCAGGGTTATGTAAACAATGTTAATTTATTTTATTCCCGCACCTCTTAAACTGTGCAATCTATATCTTTCCTCTGCGGCTGTATTATCTTTCCGGAATGGTGGGCAGGTGCACAAAAAATTTTCAGATAAGGTGACAGGGAAAGCACATTCCCGCTTCATTTACATAATATGTATTAAATTCTAATATTAATTAACTTCTAAGGGGGTATGTCGATATGGGAGGATTCGTAGACGGTTTCTTTGGAGATGATGCGTCAATTCTCTTTTTCATTCTGGTATTCTTGTTACTTTTCTGGGGTTGGGGCGGCGGTTATGGATGGGATCCAAAGTAATTCAACCTTAGCGTATCAATAGCAGCCTTTAAAAATAGATTAATTTAAAATCATAGCTTTTCTAATTTTAAGAAGTCCTGTTGTCCAGGACTTCTTTCTCTTGATTTTATAATCCGTCAGCTTCTCAACAGCTTTTCAATTTTTGCAGTCGTGAAAGGTAATAGCGCTCCTCCCTGATCATATGGTCCGGAACAAGGGGTTTGAGCACTCCCAGAGCCTTACACTGCTGTCTTAGCCTCAATATTTTTTCAAGGAAGACAATAAATTTGCCCATGGCCTTGTGAACTTCCTCGTTCAGGTACCTCAAGGCCCCATTCTCAAGTCCGGTTCTTTCCAGCATCAATCCCAGCTCATTCGCTTTTATGAACAGGTTGTCGAATATTTTTCTAAAATCTTCGGCTTCTCTGACCAGTTCTGTCTCCACTGCATCAAGTTCCGCCGCTATGTTCGCCGCGTGGCCGGCTGCGTCAGGCATCCAGATTTTATGCAGCCGGATATTTTCCATTGTTTTATTAAAAGGAATATTCGACTGGATGGTACAGAGTGTCCTGTAAAATTCCGTGGCCTCGTTAATCATATGGTTGACAAAGGTGGGCGTCAGGTTCAGTTCTATCTCACACTTCAAAAGCCGCTGTAAAAGCGCTCTTTTAAAACCAATCATACTCAGTACCATCGCCTTGCTCCTGTTCAGCAGGCCTGTGACGGCCTTGGGCTCAGGTACGCGCATCATGCTTCCTGCCTCATTCCATATGGAGTTGAAACCATTTTGCATGAACTTTGCCGTATTTATGGCTTCAATTTCCCTGGACGACAGGGCGGTAAGAATGAATTCCGTATGGTCACGCATGATTCCCGACCAAAAATAAGTTTCTTCCACCGGATTATACAAACAGCGTCCCCCCTAACAGCCTGTTGTTTCCTAATAGCATTTACAAGCTTTGCCACAGCTATACCTTCCTCTGTGGTGCAGGCTTACTACATAATATGTATTGTTGACATAACCGTTACAAAAGGGTACAAAAATAACAGGTATACTGTACGCTACCTGTTATTTCCATCTTTCTGTTCAAATTATCCCGCCGTTCTGCCGTAGTGCACCGGCGTATAAGAATACTTACTGTTCCATTTGCTTTCCGAGAAAACCGGCAGCCGATTGTGCCAGCTTCGCTTCAACTTCTCCCATTTTGGTGTTGGGGTCCATGGATAATAGGATCACCGCTCCAATAGGATCGCCTTCCGATATGATGGGCGACACCACCTGTGAAGTATATCTTCTGTCGGGGCCTTCATCAGCAATGATGGAAATGGCTTTATCTTCGGAAGACTTGACGACAAGCGTGGTCTTTTCCTCAATAATCCTCTCAAGATCGGTGCTCAATGATTTTTCAAGGAATTCCTTTTTGGAAGCTCCGGAAACTGCTATGATTGTGTCCCTGTCTGCGATGCAGGTAATGTGGCCGCTTGTTTTATGAAGTGACTCCGCATACTGTGAGGCAAAATCTCCAAGTTCCCCGATGGGGGAATACTTTTTGAGTATTACTTCACCTTCTTTATCAGTAAATATCTCCAGAGGATCTCCTTCTCTAATTCTTAAGGTTCTTCTTATTTCCTTGGGAATAACGACTCTTCCTAAATCATCTATCCGTCTAACTATCCCGGTTGCCTTCAATTGATATTACCTCCTTACATAGATTTTATTTGTACAATTCTAGTATTGATTTTTTATTGAAGTTTTATACATAATAGGTGATTTACGAAAAGTTAAAAAAAAACAAGTAACACTGGTAATCACCGGTCTTACTTGTTTTTTGCGGTTAATATAGGATTATGTGAAATCGTCCGTTACATAATACTAAAAGCATTAAAAACCTTTGTATTTTTTACCACATTGTATTTCGGATCCTTCTTCCAGTCCTCCAGATCCTTGGTATAAGCTTCGGAGAACTTGTTTGCGTTCAGGGTATCCTTGATGCTTGCCTTTACATCGTCAAACTTGGCTTCTTCCAGCTTTTCAAATTTCATTACATGATATCCGAAGGTGGTTTTTACGATATCCATGTCTCCGGGCTTCCTGTCGCTGCTGAAGGACCACTCTTCAAATTCCGGGACCATCTGGCCTTTACCGAAGGTGTACTCTCCTCCGGTGTCCTTAGAGCCGGGGTCCTCGGTCAATTCCTTTGCCATAGTAGCAAAATCCTGTCCGGCTTTTGCCTTCGCCAGGGTGTCTTCCGCCTTTTTCTTTACCTCTGCCTGCTTGTCCTCCGGCAGAGGAGTGGTGTTATCTTCTGCAGTGGTCTTAAAAAGTATATGCCTTACGGTCACTTTTCCATAATCGGCTTTGTGTTCATCAAACTGCTTCTGTACTTCCTCATCGGTGGTCTGAATCTGCTTCTTGTTTTCCTGGATGAATTTATCGATCAAAACATAATCTCTGAAAACAGACCTGTACTGGTCGAGATTAATGCCATAATCCGCTTTTATTTTGTTTTCAGCCGCTATTCTTCCGCCCTCGCTTTGAATCATCTGATCAATGGTAGCTTCCATGTTCTTCTTATCGTCACTGGTAAGCTCCAGCTTCTTTTCCTTAGCCTTGATCAACTGGATCTTGAACTCCTGTGCGGTTTTAAGAGCATTGTTCTTTATTTCTTCCTGCTTGTCCTTCAGAAAGGCTTCCTTGGCCTTTTCGTCCGTAAGCGCGCCCTCCGCCGCTGCTTCCATGTTCTTCTTGGCAACAGCCACGAAGAAATTGTATTCCGCTTTTGTTATCTTCTCGCCGTCCACAGTGGCCACATAGTTGTTTGAAGTATAGTTATATACAATCCCGGCAGTAGCAGCAGCAATAACTACCACAACCGCTGCAATAATGATTAGAAGCTTATTTTTCAATTGTCTCTCTCCTCTATTTGAATTTTAAAACCCTCTGTCCATCATTTATGAGCCTTGAGAAAAATAACAATATATCGCCATTATCCCAATATTTATATTATAAAGGATTGTCAACCTGACTGCAATTTATTAATGTCCTGTAACAAAATCTTAATATTGTCCAGAAGTTCCTCCCTGGCAACGCCTGCAGTCCTATAGGTTATATACGGTGTGTTGCTGGCCGTAAACATAAGCTTCCTCTTGTATTTGTCCATCAGCTTGCCCAAAATTCCCACATTGACATGGCCGTTGCTTCTATATTGCAATATTACCGTTTCGTTCTTCTCCTGCAAGGTGACAAAGCCGCTGTCCCTGGCCAGTATTTTCAAATGTGCGATCTGTATGAGGTTTTTCACGGGTTTGGGGATATCTCCGAACCTGTCGACCAATTCGTCCTGCACATCCAGCACATCCTGCTCATCCTGGATGGAGGCGATTTTCTTGTACATTTCTATCTTCTGCATTTCTGCACCGATGTAATCATCATCGATGTAGGCGCTGACATTTACATCGATGGATATTTCACTTTCCTCCGGACGGGCCGCCTCGCCCTTCAGTTCCCGTACCGCCTCATCAAGGAGCTTGCAGTACATTTCATACCCTACGGTTTCCATCTGCCCATGCTGTTCGGGACCCAGCAGGTTTCCCGCTCCCCTGATTTCAAGATCCCGCATGGCAATCTTGAAGCCCGAGCCGAATTCCGTAAATTCCTTAATGGCGCTGAGCCTTTTTTCGGCCACTTCGGAAAGCACCTTATCCCTCTTGTAGGTCACGTATGCGTAGGCAACCCTGTTGGAACGGCCCACACGCCCTCTCAGCTGGTATAACTGGGCCAGGCCCATCCTGTCCGCATCCTCTACCACAATGGTATTCACATTGGGCATATCCAGTCCCGATTCGATGATTGTGGTGCATACCAGCACATCGTACTCACCTTCGATGAATCTCTGCATGATGTCTTCCAGTTCCTTCTCATCCATCTGCCCATGGGCAATGCCCACCCTGGCATCGGGGATAAGGGCCTGCAGCTCCGATGCTTTAAGGTGTATTGACCTTACACGGTTGTACAGGTAGAATACCTGTCCCTTCCTGCTCATTTCCCTTACTACCGCATCCCGGATTACATCCGGATTGTGCTCCATTACATAGGTCTGCACGGGGTAGCGCTCTTCCGGCGGGTCCTCAATGACGCTGATATCCCTTATGCCCACCAGGGACATGTGCAGCGTCCTGGGTATGGGGGTAGCCGTAAGCGTGAGGACATCGATATCCGGCCGGAACTTCTTCAGCTTTTCCTTGTGTGAAACCCCGAAGCGCTGCTCCTCATCCACCACCAGAAGCCCCATATCCTTGAATTGGATATCCTTCTGCAGCAGCCGGTGCGTTCCGATCAGCACATCCACCATACCATTCTTGACATCCTTCAGTATGCGTTTTTGTTCCGCCGGGGACTTAAAGCGGCTGATAACCTCAACCTTGACCGGAAACTCCTTCATCCGTTCCTTGAAATTGTTGTAATGCTGCTGGGCCAGAATGGTGGTGGGAACCAGGTAGGCAACCTGCTTTCCATCCATTACGGCTTTGAAAATGGCCCTTATGGCCACCTCTGTCTTGCCGTAGCCTACATCTCCGCACAGCAGCCGGTCCATAACCCTTCCGGATTCCATATCCAGTTTGATCTCGTCAATGCATTTGAGCTGGTCCTCCGTCTCTTCATAGGGGAAGGCCTCCTCAAACTGTTTCTGCCATATGGTATCCGGCGAATAGGTATGCCCCTTCAGCGCCTGCCTCTGGGCATACAATTTTATAAGCTCTTCCGCCAGCTCCTTCAGGGACTCCTTCACCTTGGCCTTGGCCTTGGACCAATCACTGCCTCCCAGCTTGCTCAGCTTGGGAAGCTTGCCTTCGGAGCCTATGTATTTCTGCAGTAAATCCAGTTGGTTTGTGGGAATATATAAATTGTCTCCTCCCACATAGCTTATCTTTAAGTAATCCCGTTTCACACCATCCACAGAAAGCTGCTGGATTCCCACATACTGGCCTATGCCATGGGCCTGGTGCACCACGTAATCCCCAACGCTCAAATCCGTAAACGCCTTGATCTTATCCTTGTTTTTCCCCCTGGCAGTCCTCTTTTGCCTTCTGTCCTGCCCGAAAGCTTCCCTGTCGCTTACAACCACCAATCCGATGGACGGATATTCAAAGCCTTTGTTCAAGCTTCCCTTTGTTATGACGATCTGCCCCGGCTGTATGTCAACGTCATGGGTTCCCATATAGACCGCTTCGATGCCTTCCTGTCCCAGCGTTTCGGAAAGCCTCTCTCCACGTCCTTTTGTCCCTGAAAGTATAACTACTTTGCTTCCTTTGCCTTTCCAATGCTTCAAATCGTCACAAAGCAGCTCCGTATGCCCCTGGTAGGAACTCATGGACTTTGCCGCAATGCTGTAGTTGTGCTTTCCAAAGCTTGTTCCCGTCTGCATGGTGGTGAGGTAAAGGGTATCTTTGTCCCTGAATTTTTCTTCCAGGCTTTTGTAGTCAAAATACATTTCAAAGCTCCCCGGAAGCAAATATCCCTTTTCCATGAGGTTCTTGCACTGTTCCTCATGTTCAAGCAGGATATTTTCCACCCGCTGTTCCATTCTCGCCGGTTCATCGGCAAATACCAGCATGTCTTCCGGCAGATAGTTCATCAGGGAACTGGCGGGATGCAGGATATAAGGGATCAACCGGTCCATGCCGGGAAAGTAATAATCCGTCTTAAGCCTCTCCATATCCCGCTCCAGCCTTGCTACAAGGGTATTCCTGTATTCCTTGTCCTTTTTGCCTATTTTCTCAAGCTGGGCCCGCAGGTCCGCTTTTATCCTTTCCAAAATTCCCGCTCTCCGGTCCTCGGAATAAATGACCTCCCTGGCAGGCAGCACCTCCATGCCGTCCAGGTTCTCTACAGACCTCTGGGAGAGAGTATCGAAACGCCTGATGGAGTCGATTTCGTCGTCAAACAGCTCGATTCTGACCGCATGCTCACTGTTTACCGAGAAGATGTCAACAATTCCGCCTCTGATGGCAAACTGTCCCCTGCCCTCTACGGTGGAAACCCGCTCATATCCCATGGATACCAGTTCGGAACTGAACCTGTCCAGATCAAGCCTGCTCCCTGTTTTGAACCGGAGGATGTGTTTGCGGAAATCTTTCTCCGATACCAGTTTGTGGGCGATGGCCTCTACCGAAGTCACAATGAACCGGTAGTCTCCCCCGCTTATTCTTCCGAGAGCCTGTATCCTCTGGAAGATGGCATCATAGCTCTTTGCCTCCACATCGTGGAGCATGATTTCCTTTGCAGGAAAGAATACCACATCGTCTCCTGCAAAGAATGCAAAGTCCTCGCAAAGCTTTCTTGCTGCAAATTCGTTGAAGGCGATGAATAAGCCTTTCCTGTTCAAGTGGTTGCAGATTGCATAGGAAATATGAACCTTCTGTGATTCGGAAAGTCCTGAAATGTTGAAATGTGTCCTGTTCTTCCTGATAGAGTCAAGGATGTCATTATATTCGTTTATCTCAAGCAGGGGGTTTGTTAGAAAATTCATAACACTCAGTATACCTTTTGCCTATTTATTGTATCTGCTCATGACAGCTTCAGCTCCGGACTTTATAATGTCCACCGCCGCCTCGGCCGCCCTTGTGATGCTTTCACTTACGATTTTTCTTTCATCCTCACTGAACCTTCCCAACACAAAATCTGCCAGTTCCCAGCCTTCAGGAGGTCTTCCGATACCAATCCTCACTCTTGGAAAATCCTCGGATTGCAAATGGTATAGTATCGACCGCATACCGTTATGGGTTCCCGAGCTTCCCTTGGGCCGGACCCTTATCTTCCCCAGAGGCAGGTCCACATCGTCGTAAATCAGCACAATGCTGCTAAGGGGTACCTTGTACCACTCGGCAATATCCCTGACGCTTTCTCCGCTGAGGTTCATATAGGTCTGGGGTTTTACAAGCATGACCTTCGTTCCGTCAATGTTTCCATCCCCATACAGGGCCTTATGCTTGAGCTTGGTCACACTGATCCCATATTTCCGGGCCAGCAGGTCCACAGCATTGAAGCCTACGTTGTGGCGCGTATTGTCATAGCGGTTTCCCGGGTTTCCCAGCCCCACGATTATAAATAGGTCACTCATCAATTACACCTCAAATGTAAACATCCAAAAAAGAAGAATGAAATACTTATTCCATTCTCCCCATTGTGATTTCTTTTGTGCAAAGCCTTATTGCCCCGGCATGATTTCCTGCTGCGTGAACAAAGTGCTTATGGAGATATCCCCGTAAATTCTCTCAATGGCTTCGGCAAAAATACTTGCTACCGAAATTACCGTGATCTTGTCAATGTTTTTCTCTTCGGGCAGAGGCATGGTGTTGAGGGTGACCAGCTCCTTCATGGAGGATTTGACTATCCGCTCAATTGCCGGGCCCGAAAGCACACCATGGGTACAACAGGCATATACTTCTTTTGCACCGATTTCTTCCAGGGCGTTGACAGCATTTACGATGGTTCCGCCGGTATCGATGAGGTCATCCACCAGTACCACTCTTTTGCCTTTAACATCACCAATGATGTTCATGATCTCACACACATTGGCCTTCGGTCTGCGCTTGTCAATAATGGCCAGCGGACAGTCCAGCCTTTCGGCAAATTTCCGTGACCTGGTAACACTTCCCACATCCGGGGATACCACCACCAAATCGTCATAGCCTTCGAATTTCTTCTTAAAATATTCTGCCAGAATCGGCACCCCTACCAGATGGTCAACGGGAATGTCAAAGAAGCCCTGGAGCTGGGGAGCATGGAGGTCCATGGTCAATACCCTGTCTGCCCCTGCCTCGGTGATGAGGTTTGCCACCAGCTTTGCCGAAATAGGATCTCTTGCTTTTGCCTTTCTGTCCTGTCTGGCATAGCCGAAATAAGGCATGACGGCAGTAATACGCCCGGCAGACGCCCTTTTCAGCGCATCGATCATGATGAGCAGTTCCATGAGGTTATCATTCACAGGCGCGCATGTGGACTGAATAATAAATACATCCGAGCCTCTCACAACTTCGTTGATATTTACCGCACATTCACCGTCGCTGAATTTTCCTACCATCGCAGCACCTACAGGAAGCCCTATTTTCTCCGCGATTTCTTCCGCCAGCTGCCGGTGGGAATTGCCTGCAAAAATCTTAATATCCTTTCCATGTAAATTCATTCTTTTACCCCTCTTTTATTGTCTTATGTCTACCATTTATTGTCCCTCGCAACTTGCAAGTTGTCAATTACTTATTGCGCTGCATACCCTTCTTATTAACCCAATTTTCCTTGTTCACCTGCTTGCTCCTCGCGATGGCCAGGGAAAATTCCGGAACCTCTTCCGTGATGGTGGACCCGGCCGCGACATATGAATTTTCCCCTACGACAACCGGAGAGACCAGGTTTGAATTGCAGCCGACAAAGGCGTTGTCCCCCACGACGGTTTTATTCTTCTTTTTCCCATCGTAATTAACTACTACCACTCCGCAGCCAAGATTAACATTTTTTCCGATTTCAGCATCTCCCACATAGGAAAGATGGGGTATTTTCGTTTTATCGCCGATGACGGATTTTTTAACTTCTACAAAATCACCGATTTTCACATTTTTGCCAAGCCTGCTTCCCGGCCTTATATAGGCGAAAGGCCCGATCTTGGTTTCATCACCTACGGAGCTCTCAACAACTACGGAGTTCATTATCTCCACGCCGTCACCGATTTCTGATGAAACAATCCTGGTGTTGGGGCCGATCATGCAGTTTTCCCCGATGACAGTTTTCCCTTCCAGGCTGGTACCGGGATAAATGATGCTGTCCATTCCGATTTTGACCTCTGCGTCCACATAGGTACCGGAAGGATCGATAAAGGTGGCTCCCGCAAGCATCAGGCTTTCAATGCTCCTGTCCCTCAAAATCCTTTCGGCCTTCGCAAGCTGGATCCTGTCGTTTATGCCCAGAATTTCTTCCGGATCCATTGCAATAAAAGCTCCCACCTTGCGCCCGCTCTTGATAAGAATTTCAAGAGTATCTGTCAGATAGTATTCTCCCTGGCTGTTATTATTATTTAGTTCTTTAAGGGAATGTAAGAGATCACCAATTGTAAAACAGTACATACCGGAATTGATTTCTTGAATGGCTTTTTCCTCATCATTTGCGTCACGGTGTTCAACAATCTTCACAACATTATCATGCCGGTCCCTGACAATTCTTCCGTATCCCGCCGGATCATCAAGGAGCGCTGTTATCACGGTAGCCGAATTCATACTGTTCTTATGGTACTTGATTACTTCCGTTATCGTATCCGCCGTAATCAGTGGAGTGTCTCCACAAAGTACGACAACGATTCCTTCCTTGTCTTTGAGATACTTTTCCGCCTGCATCACTGCATGGCCCGTTCCAAGCTGCTTTTCCTGGGTAGTATATTTAACCCTGTCACCCATACACTCTTTGACCTGATCTGCTCTATGGCCTACTACCAGAACCGTCTCACTGATACCCGAATCCTCAACTGCTTTATAAACCCATTCAATGACCGGTCTCCCACAAGCTTTGTGGATAACCTTGGAGTTTTTTGACTTCATCCTTTTTCCTTCACCTGCTGCCAGAATAATGGCCATAAGGTGCTTCATTTGCTGTTCCTCCTTAAAACCTGATACCAGCTAATATTCTCTCACTTTTTAATGAAATTTTCAACCGTTTTTCCCGAACAAAAAAATCGATAACAAACTTTGAAATAAATTAAAGTAGTTATCGATGAAATTCGCTTGTTTGCTTTATGGAAATTTTGAATTATACCCTTTGCTTATTAATAAAGACACTTATAAATAAGTGTCTTTGTTATCATTTGGTAATTTATTCTCCCGAAGCGGTGGATTCATATTTTTCGAGTATAACCGTCTGGATCTTTTCCCTTGTTGTGGCATTAATGGGATGAGCTATATCTCTGAATTCGCCGTCAGGTGTTTTTCTGCTGGGCATAGCAATAAACAAACCGTTCTGGCTCTCAATGATTTTAATATCATGAACCACAAATTCGTTATCGAAAGTAACAGATACAACAGCCTTCATCTTACCCTCAGCTTCAATCTTCCTTATGCGAACGTCTGTGATTTCCATTGATGTTACCACCTTCCGTTATTTTATGTATATTAGTATATTCGCTATAAATTCGTTTTTTCCTTCTTAAAGGGGCCAATTTCTAAAAGTAATTCATAAAAAATTTATGATCCATGCCTGTTTATAGGTTTTTCATTTTTCCAAAATAATATGCAAAAGCCTCGCAAATGAGTAATTTACTGATTTGCAAGGCTGGGCCTGATATCTACGATTCCATCTTCTTCATTTACCTTATGCAGCGTAAGCAGTGAAAAATAATTGTCCACCAGCTTTTTCCCCGGCAGCGCCGTTTCAATCAGCACGCCGATCCCGGCAACCTCACACTCGAATTCCTTCGCCAGATCTGCAATTCCCTTGGCCGTACCTCCGGCCTTCATGAAATCGTCGATAAAAAGTATTCTGGAACCCCGTTTTAAAGCCTTTAGTGAAAGCACCATGGTCTGAATCTTTTTTGAAGAGCCGGAAACATAATTTATATTGACCGAAGGGCCATCCGTCGCTTCACTGTAATGCCTGGCAATAATCAAGGGCACGTTCAGGTATTTTGCCGTGATGAAAGCTAGCGGAATACCTTTTGTTTCAACGGTTATCACATAGTCCACACCCTTGGGGTAGAAATGTGCTGCAAAAATACGCCCGATTTCCGATATTTTTATGGGGTTGTATATGATATCCAGCATATACAGATACTCACCCGGCAGTATCCGTTCCTTCTTTGCCAGTTCCTCGCAAAGGGATTCCAGAACCTGGCGGACCATGCTTTCTCCCATGGACGGGATGAATCTCACGCCTCCCGAAGCTCCGGGTATGGTTTCGATGGTTCCCATATCGAATTTATTCAAGAGGTTCTGGACAATATCGATGTCTTCACTTATGGTTGATTTGGCAGAGCCGAACATTTCAGTGAAGTTGCCCAGAGTAAAAATTTTTCCCGGAAGGTCAGACAACATCTTTAGCAGTACGGCTATACGTTCGTTCCTCTGAAGTTTGTCCACTTTCAGCACCTCTGTTTTCAAAATATTTGACGTCTCTTGATAGAGCTTGTTATCTATTCATTATACTATAGAATATCGAATATTTTAACATTTTTTTGTCCGATTATTCGGATTATATTAAATTTGATAGTACGCAGGTAAAATCAATAGCGTATTGACGGCAAAGAGGGCCCTATTAACGCATTACGGCGGTTGAAGAGGAATCTGTCAATATTTCAGGGCGATATTCATATAATATATCTGGTATGAAACTGCACTAAAAATGTCTATACTCTTGCTAAAAATCCGAGTATTATTTTTACTTTTACATTTTCAATAAAATGATGTATTATTTAAAAATATGAAGGTTTTATCAAATATCTGGCAATACTGTTGTTATAGGGCCATATCACTTTATACGCCTTACGCATATTGAAAGGGATGACTGTTAATGCAGGAAATAAATCTATTGGATTCACCCAACATCAAACATATACACTTTATAGGCATCGGCGGCATAAGCATGAGCGGGCTGGCGGAAATCCTTCTGAACCTTGGCTATAAAATTTCCGGTTCGGACATTAAGGCATCCGGTGTGACGGAGAAGCTTGAAAAGATGGGCATAAAAATAAATACATACCACAGCAAGGAAAATATTCAGAATCCCGACCTTGTAGTTTACACGGCGGCGGTGAGGGAAAGCAATCCCGAACTCGCCTATGCCCGGGAATTGAATATTCCCGTCATCGACAGGGCAACGCTGCTGGGCCTGATAATGAAAAGATATCCTCAGAGTATAGCAGTCTCAGGCACTCACGGTAAAACGACCACCACTTCCATGATCACCATGATCCTGCTCAATTCCGGCCTGGACCCCACGGTACATATCGGCGGAGAGCTGGACGCCATCGGCGGCAGTACGAAAATAGGCGGAAAAAATTATTTCATCACCGAAGCCTGTGAATATGTAGAAAGCTTTCTCAAATTCCATCCCTATCTTGCCGTGGTTCTGAATATCGATGCGGACCACCTGGATTATTTCAGGGATATCGAACACATTAAGGATGCCTTTCACAAATTCCTCTCCCTTGTGCCGGAAAACGGGTACGTGGTGGGGTGTGCAGACGACAAAAACACGTTGGAACTTATAAATAAACTGTCCTGCAACAAAATTACTTACGGCCTCAAGTCTTCCGAAGCACTATGGACGGCGAGGGATATCCGCTTTGATGCTTCCGGCTGCGGAGCTTTTAATGTTTTTTGCAGAAATGAGTTCTTTGCGGAAATCAAGCTGAATGTCCCGGGAATCCACAATGTCAACAATGCCCTTGCAGCCATCGCCGCCTGTCATACCATCGGCTGCAGTGCGGATGCAATAAAACTTGGGCTTTCGGAGTTTTTCGGAACCCACAGGCGGTTTGAACAGAAGGGAATCGTAGAGGGCATCCGGGTCGTAGATGATTATGCCCACCATCCCTCCGAAGTCAAGGCCACGTTGAAGGCCGCCAGAAATTCAAGCCACAACCGCATATGGTGTGTCTTTCAACCTCATACCTACACCCGGACCAGGGCTTTGCTGGATGAATTTGCGGCAGCCTTTACCGATGCGGACGTCGTATTGCTGGCGGATATTTACGCCGCAAGGGAGGCGGATACGGGAGATATTCACTCCGGCATGCTGGCGGAAAAAATTAATGGTTTGGGACAGGAAGCAATCTATCTCAGAAATTTTGAATCCATTGTGGATCATCTTGTGAAAAATTCTCTTCCCGGAGACCTGGTGCTCACCATGGGTGCCGGCGACATTTACAGGGTGGGGGAAATGTTTCTCAATCGGAAAGAAAAGGCGCTTGCTTAAGCAGGCGCCTTTGGTTTTTATGAAATCCGGTTTACAATTCCTACAGCTTGCTGGTGTCAGCCATCGCAAACTTGATCTCGCCTTCGGCAGCGACCTGCCCGTCCACCGTCGCTTTTACCTTCGCTTTCACCACGCCCATCCGGTTCATCAGGATTTCGGCTTCGAGCGTCAGGGTATCTCCAGGCAGCACCGGATTCTTGAACTTCATTGAATCGATGCTTGCAAACAGCCCCAGCTTGCCGTTCCCGCCGGCCGCCGGATCCGCCGTGGCTATTCCCGCGGTCTGGGCCAGGGCCTCTACGATAAGTACGCCCGGCATGATGGGGTATTCGGGAAAATGCCCCTGGAAGAAGGGTTCGTTTGCAGTGACATTCTTTATTCCAACTGCTTTTTTTCCGGGCTCCAGCTCGACAATTTTATCTACCAATAAAAAGGGATACCTGTGAGGAATTAATTTTCTGATTTCAACGTTTGACAGCATTTTTCACACTCCTATAAAAATTAAAGTTTCAGCACAAAACCGGAAGTAATATTTTAAGTTTCTCTTATTACCTGGTAATATTTATTTTCTTATATTCCCTCGCAAATGTCAATCCTACCCTACTTTTCTTTCTTTATCACCAGCAGCCCCCCGCCCATCAGCCTCTCCTGGCCTTTAAAAGAGGGTCTGTTTACAAGCTTCCCTTCAACGATCATTTCTGTTGACGCCCCCCCATCCAGCATTGCGGCATTTTTAGCACCGTACTGCAGCAGCAGCTCGCCCAGTTCCTTGGCCGTAAGGCCTGCGCTGTACCCGGGCTGCCGTCCGTCAACCGTCATCAGCAGAACCTTTCCGTCTTCCTTAATCCCAATTGCTGTTCTGGGATCCCTGTTGGTCAGTAAGCCTACCCACTCGTCCCTGTCTCCGATCACCACCTGCCCATCCCTGACAATCCAGCTGCCGCATTCATAAGCCTGGCAATCCGGCGGCAGTGCCGGCTCAGCGATCACCTCAACACTATCGCCTTTATTAAACTGCAGCTTCCCCACAGCAGCCGGGTAGGGCTTAAAAAAGCTCACCAGCATCCCGTCTCCGGGTATTTCACTGCTGCCCGGATAATCCTTGAAGTCTGTCAGGGATTTATCCCGGACAGCCAGCGTACCGTTGGAAATTTTGGCCCTGTTGTCACTTCCGAAGTAGGGCGTATAGGCAATGACTTTCCCGGGCTGCGCAAAAGCATTGATGTCGTCCACATCTGTGACATTTTCCCCGTTGTGTGCCAGCTTCAGCTTCAGTTTCATTTCCCCCAGGCTGGCTCTTCCCCCGGACACCATGAAAACCGGGTATTTTCCCGTGGGCATGGTGATGATCTCCCCGTCGATAGCCACCATCCCTCCAGGCTGCCCATACTCATAAAAAAATCCTGCGTTTGTGGCCGCATGGGCTTTCGCCCGTTCCGCCATGACACTGAGTTTCTCGAAGCCGAAAATGCTGTTGTAGGAAAGGATGGGTTTGATCTCTATGCCCTCTCCTGCCGGATCGATTTCCAGAAGGTTCACTTCCTGTTTGTTACCATTCACCTTGATGGAACTGTGTTTGTAGATGACGGGAGGGCCGGCCGGCTTCGCGGCTTCCTTCCGTTCTGCTGTGCCGCTTTTTTCCTCCCTGGTTTGAGGGGCATTTTCCCCATTAAATAGAAAATGTCCGGCATATAAAAATATGAAGGACATTAGCAGCAAAACGATGATAATCAAAGAATTTTTAATCCTGGGCACTATTGCTTTCCCCTTTGTCATTTATGCGATAGGAGTTCTTCAAACGCCTGGTCATCTGCTTGTACAGCATGTCTCCAAGCCCCACACCCGTACCGCTGGAGGCTTCCTCCATCAGTTTGTCGTCCAGCATGGAATCAAAGATTTCCTTTCCGGAATCCGACGGCAGCAAATCCGATTGCGGTACGGTGGCTTTCATCTGCTTGTACATCATTTTAAGGAAGATGCCTTCAAAGTCCTTACAGGCCTTTTTAAGCTCTTTCTCATCCCTGGCATCCATTGCGCTTTGCAGGCGTTTTTCAAAATCGTCCTGCTCCACTTTGCTTTTCGCCTCTTTTATGGAATTGTCCACAAGCTTGTTGTTTATCCCGCTGATTTCCATCGAGTTCTCCGCCGTTTATCGCTTATATACTTGATTATCAACTTTCAATTGTATATTGTCAATGAGTTCTTTTATCTCCTGAGGTTGTTGGCCATTCCCAGCATCTCGTCGGCCGACTGGATGGATTTTGAGTTTATCTCATACGCCCTCTGGGCCACGATCAACTTCACCATCTCTTCAACCACCTGTACGTTTGAAGACTCCAGGAAGTTCTGGCGTATGGAGCTTCTCGTTCCCATGTCCGCATCGGCTACGGCCTCACCAGTGGCTGAATTGGGTACATAGAAATTGCCCCCGATACTTTCCAGGCCCTGCCTGTTGGGGAACTTGAACAACCCTATGGTCTGGCCCAAAGGTACGGAGACTCCCTGCTCGTCCGTGTAGCTTAGCTCTCCGGTGGGCGCCACATTGAGCTTGGAAATATCGATGTCAAGAAATATGTCGCTGCCCGTATCATCCAGCACCGGATATCCATCGGAAGTGGTAAGCTTGTTGCCCTCCTCGGTGATGCTCAGCTTGAAGCTTCCGTCCCTTGTATATACCGTATCCCCGCTAGGTCCCCTCACGGAAAAGAATGCTTCGCCGTCGATGGCCATATCAAGCGTGTTATCCGTCTTTTCAAGATTGCCCATTCCGAAGTTCCTTACGGTAGCCGCCACGGAAGTTCCATAGCCGGCTTGCAGGTTCACGGGCTTTCCCTGCCCGTCAAGCATGTATGCCCTGTCAAGGGTCTCATACAATAAGTCCTTGAATTCCGCTCGCTCTTTCTTATAGCCTGTTGTATTGACATTTGCCAGGTTGTTGGATATCACATCCACATTCAATTGCTGCGCTATCATGCCTGAACCCGCAGTCCACAATGCTCTCATCATATAAGGTTGCCTCCGTTTATATCACAATTCCGTTTATCTTACCGAACCTACTTCATTCACTACCTTCTCAAGGGTCCCGTCCTGTATTTGCAGCAGCTTCTGGCTTGCCTCATAGGACCGCATGACACTTATCATATCCACCATTTCTTTAACGGTATTTACATTGGACTGCTCCAGGTTTCCCTGGACAACCGTGCCGGAGAAAGGCTGCTCCACCGTCTGATCGGTGGTTTCAACCAGATTGTCTCCATACTTCCTCAGGGTTGTGGTATCGGCAAATTCCCTTATAAGCAGCCTATCCACCACCTGGCCATCTTCTATAATGGTACCGTCGGAAGCCACCGTGAATTTGTCGCTTTGCAGTGTGATGGGTCCGTTCTCTCCCATCACCGGATGCCCATCCTTGTTTACCAGCTGCATGTCTGCATTCAGGGAGAAGGCTCCATCCCTTGTATAGTAATTCCTTGGGGTTCCATTGCCATCAAGCACCCGGACGGTGAAAAAAGCCGAATCCGAATTCTTAAAGGCCATGTCAAGACTGCTGTTTGTCGTCATGATCTGGCCCTGCTTGAAATAAGTGTATACCTCTCCCACATCGCTTCCCAGCTGCATATCCCCCACATTCCCTGAAGGGTTCAGTCTGCTTCGCGTATCATTTATCCTCTTTGTCAGCACTTCGGGAAAGGTTTCGTATATAACGGTGTCCTTTTTATATGCGTTTGTATTGGCATTTGCCAGATTGTTGGATATCACATCCATTTTTTTGCTGTCCGCCATCATGCTCCAGGCGGATGTGTAAAGGCCTCTTATCATAACCTGTCTCCCAGAGAGTATACTTTTTATTCGCATTACTTATATCGGAAACTTTATCAAGTTTATTAACATAATAATTTCCTCGCAAATGGTCCAAATAAAAAAGGCCGAGCACTTTTGCTCAGCCTCATATTTCAAATTTTATTTCTATCTTCTGTTTCCCTTGCTTTCGGAGATGGCGCTCTCTTCAATGAATTCAATATTGTCAAGGGCCTTTCCTGTCCCCAGGGCAACGCAGGATATGGCTTCATCTGCAATCAATACGTTAATGCCCGTTTTTTCCTGGAGCAGCTTGTCCAGACCATAAATGAGGCTTCCGCCTCCGGTCATCACGATACCCCTGTCGCTGATATCCGCGGCAAGTTCCGGGGGAGTTCTTTCAAGCACGGAGTGGACCGCTTCCACTACACTGGAAATGGGTTCTTCCAGCGCTTCCATAATCTCGGTGGAGGTTATGGTTATCGTCTTGGGCAAACCGGAGATAAGGTTCCTGCCCCGGATGTCCATTGTAACCTCCTGTACCCTTGGATACACGGTCCCTATATTAATCTTGAGTTCTTCCGCCGTACGTTCACCAATCATGATGTTGTGCTTTTTGCGCATGTACCGCACGATGGCTTCATCAAACTTGTCTCCCGCAACTTTTATGGAAGTGCTCACAACAGTGCCCCCGAGGGAAATAACCGCAATGTCGGTGGTACCTCCGCCGATATCTACCACCATGCTGCCGCAGGCCTTGGCTATGTCAATCCCTGCACCGATGGCGGCGGCAATGGGTTCTTCGATCAAATAGGTCTTTCTGGCTCCCGCCTGCATGGCAGCGTCGATTACCGCCCTTTTTTCAACTTCGGTAACTCCGCTTGGAACGCAGACCATGATTCTCGGTTTAAAAAGCTTGAACACCCTGTTGCCATTCACTTTATTGATAAAATACTTCAGCATCCTCTCGGTAACATCATAATCCGATATTACACCTTCACGAAGAGGCCTTATGGCAACGATGTTACCCGGTGTCCTTCCCAGCATCCTTCTTGCTTCTTCACCAACTGCCAGCAGCTTGTTGGTGTTCTTGTCTATGGCTACAACAGAAGGTTCCCTGAGAACGATGCCTTTTCCTTTTATGTATACCAGTACAGTTGCTGTTCCAAGGTCAATTCCAATATCCTGCCCAAAACCAAACAAAACACATCTTCCTTTCAACCCAATTTTTTATCGTGAGTGAAGCTTAAAATCCAATATTTAAAAATTTGTTATCGATACGGTGAACAGAGTTCCAGAACCCTTAACTTCGCATATTTCGTCGGTAATTATCTCATTATCCTAATTAATATTATCATATTGTAGTAATAATGCAACATTTTTTGTAACCTCAGGGCCGGAAGTCCCAATTGACGGGTTAAATTGAAAAAAGCCGTTAATACGGCTTTTTGCGGCTTTTACACCTTTATGCTGGGTCCACTCTGATATTTAACTTTTGTTGCTTGCCCTCCCCGGATGTGTCTTTCCGCTTTATTTTCCTCAAGTACTATTCTCACATCATTCGCTAAATTCGGATTGATGGCTGCCAGCCTTTCCGTTACATCCTTGTGGACAGTGCTTTTGCTGATGCCGAATTTTTTTGCCGCCGCTCTTACCGTAGTTTTTTTTTCAATAATAAAGTTGGCTAATTCCATTACCCTTTCTTCTATATATCCCTTCAATAATAGCCCCCCTTTACAAGTCAACTTTTTGTAGTTTTATTTCTAAGGCTGCTTGTATTTGTTGAATCCTGCTACAGTATATATATGCCTCTTCCTGACACCTTATGATTGGCTTGCTAAAGATTCCGCAAAATGTGTGAAATAAAAACGAGGGCCAAAAGAACAAAGTGCTGACGCATTTGTTCTTCGCGTGCAAGGTATGGGGACACACCTCTATCAAGGAATGTCCCCGATCCTTATCCCTTTGACGGATGCAAGCATCCTGAGCACCCTCCTACACCAGGAAAGGGGAATCCCCTTTCCAAACCCCATGTATAGGAAATCCAAAACCATAATTTCCTATACATCAAAAAAGACAGCAACGGGTGCTGTCTTTTTAAGCTTATGGTATTTTGCCAAAGCTATGTATTTATTTTTGGGGTAGATATTCTTCCGGATTTGTAACTACGCCGTTTTTAAGCACTTCAAAGTGAAGATGCGACGGCTCGGCAGCTTCAAAAGCTGCGGTCTCGCCTATGGCGCCGATAATGTCACCCTGCTTTATCCTTTGGTTCGGGGTGATCATCTCATCGCTTGCCAGATTGGCATAAACCGTTTTAAATCCGTTTTGATGGTCGAGAATAATGGTAATTCCATACCTGGGGTCATTCTTTATTTCACTTACCACACCGTCTGCAACTGCTTTTACTGCAGTGCCCTTCTCTCCGCCCAATCCGATTCCGCTTTGTGTTCTCCACTCTTCCAGTGTCTTGTTGTACACAAGCTTGTCCTGTGCATACTCAAAAACAACGGGCCCGAATACCGGAGCAATGAATTTCTGGCTCGGTACTGCAGCGACCTTAGCCGAAGCCGTTGTTGCCTTCGTTCCTGAGGGTTTAGCCGCAGGCTGTTTAGCAGGTGCAGGTGCAGGCGTAGGAGTGGTAGGCTTGGCGGGTGTATTCGCCTTTTCCGGTGCCTTTTGCCCCTCCGTTCCGGTGGTTGAGTTTGCGGATGACTGGGCAACTGTTTTGCCGTCTGCGCCGGCAGCCGGACCCGCTTCTTCGGGAATCAGCTTGTTGTCAAACTCCGTGTTTGAGGAAGTTATGTTGTGTGTGGTGACCAGAACGGCCGTCACGCCAACAATCGCTATGCAGAGAACCAAAACCACATAGAAGCCCTTTTTATCTAGAAACTCCACCAGACCCTTTTTCGAGATTTTCTTCTCAGGAAACAGTTTTTTAATGTTCACATTTTCCACCTCCGTATATTATTCTTGCCGCCTTTGGGAATAATATACATGGAAATGCAAAAAGAATATCAATTTACATCTTTGAGTGCCGCAAGTTTTACTCCCGTATAATAGTATTTGAGTATTTCTTCGTATCCTGCTCCGTTTTTGGCCATATGGTTGGCACCCCATTGGCTCATTCCCACGCCGTGCCCGTTGCCCTTTGTGGTGATCTTTATCGTCTCTTCCCCGCCCTTTTCCAGTGTGAAGTTTGCAGATCTCAGGGAGAAAAGGGATCGGAAGTCTGTACCCTTTATGGAAGTATTACCTATTTTTATTGTTTTGACTCTGCCGCCTTCCGTCAAATTCAGTATTTTGATGTCTTTCATGATATCCTTCTGCGTGAGCTTCATCTGCGGGTAGCGTTCCTTTAATTTGCTTTGAAAGTCCTCGATGCCGATATCCGTCGACCGCTCAAAATCCCCACTGTCTTCCTCGCCCTTGCTTATGACACTTTTGAGGTATGGAACGGGTCCACCCTCCCATACATCCTCGGCGTTTTCCGTTTTGCCTCCGCTGTTGGCATGGAAGACGGGATTGACAATCGTGGAATTGTACAGGAGCAGCATCCCTCTGGTCTCCGACACGGCTCTGGATATTTTGTTCCAATACCGCAGGGAGGAGAACACCTTCCACTTTTTAAAGGCCTCCTCCTTGCTTATCCAGGCCTGGCAGTGGCCTGGGTCGGTGCAGATATCGGCGCCTTTATGGACATCGTCCTTTGCCCCGTATATTTTTTTCATTCTGCCGTAGGCATAGGTCCTGGCAGCCACAGCCTGGGCTTTCAGAGCTTCAAGCTCGAACTCCGCCGGCATCTCCGCTGCTACGACCCCTTTTATGTATTCCTCCATGTTCATTTCCACGATTTTATCCTGGGTATGGACATACACCCTGACCTTCAAATCCTTTGTCTCTTTTCCTCCGCCCCCCTCCGGTCCCGGACCGCAGCCTCTGACAATCAAAAAGGGAAGGATTACTATGACCAGGATCATAAATAAAAAAAATGTGCCTGCTTTTTTCACATTACACCCGCTTTTCAATCTCAAATGTATTTTTACTGCTTATCCTTACAGTAAAATATATTCACTGAGAAGCGGGTTATTCTACCCTGATTTTATTCCTCTTCGATCCTCTCGATTTTTGCTCCCAGGGCCTTGAGTTTTTCGTGGATCTTCACATATCCCCTTTCGATATGCTCAATATCGGTAATTTCCGTCATACCCTCGGCAGCAAGGCCCGCAAGTATCAGAGCGGCTCCAGCCCTTAAATCCGTGGCTTTCACCTGGGCGCCCATAAGACTGGTCTTGCCCTCGATAATCGCACTGCGGCCTTCGATTTTTATATTTGCACCCATTCTTTTCAACTCGCTGAAATGCATAAACCTGTTTTCAAATATCGTTTCAATGACCATGCTGGTTCCGTCGGCTTTATTCATAAGAGCGCTCATCTGCGCCTGCATATCGGTGGGAAACCCCGGATATGGCAGGGTCTTTATGTCAAAGGCCTTCAAATTTTTCCCCGCCTGGACGTGGATGCTTGTCAACTCTTCGGATATTTCCACCCCTGCTTCCCTCAGTTTGGCCGTGACGGGCTTGAGATGGTCGGGGACCACGTTGTCAATCACCACATCTCCGCCGGTTATTGCAGCGGCCACCATAAAGGTTCCTGCTTCAATACGGTCGGGTATGATGGCATGATTGGACCCTTTAAGGCCGCTGACACCGTTTATTTTTATCGTGTCGGTACCTGCGCCTTTTATGTCCGCTCCCATGGTGGTCAGGTAGGTGGCAAGATCAACGATTTCCGGCTCTATTGCCGCATTTTCGATAATGGTCTGCCCCTCTGCGAGAACCGCAGCCATGATAATGTTTTCAGTGGCTCCAACGCTTGGAAAGTCAAGGTATATTTTACAGCCCTTAAGGCCCGCTCCGGCTCTTGCTTCGATATAGCCGTGGCCCTGGTGTATCTCCGCCCCCATAGCGGCAAACCCCTTCAGATGGAGATCTACCGGTCTTGAGCCTATTGCGCAGCCTCCGGGAAGGGATACTCTGGCGATCCCCTTTTTTGCAAGCAGAGGTCCCATCACAAGAAAGGATGCCCTCAATTTGTTTACCAGCTCATAGGGCGCGGTAGTATCGGAAATACAGCCCGGGCTGATGGTAAGCTTGCTCTGGTTGTCTGACACCTCAATTACCGCTCCCAGGGACTTAAGCAAATCGCACATGATCTTTACATCGTTCAAGTAGGGGATTTCTTCAATTACACTATGTCCATCTGCCAGCAATGCCGCCGCGATGATGGGCAGTACGGAATTTTTTGCGCCGCTTACCCTTACTTTACCTTTTAATTGTGTTCCCTCAGGTATGACAAATTTGGACACTCGGACTCTCCCTTTCGTATATTTGCTATATTTATCTTTTGTAGTACCACATCAATATTCTGTTGTTATGACAGGTGTTGCAAGCCATATGTAGGTTTTATCCTCATAGGAATTATATCTTACTGCCAGGTTCAAGTTCACTTTTTTGTCATTTACCTTTATAAAATCATCGATAACAGGGGAGTAGGCGGCAACACTGATCAGCCTTTCATCCCTCATGCCCTCAACCTTTCTGGCATCCGCCACCTTAAATATTTCGTTGCAGATTTGATTTAACTCTGCGTATTCCAATTTTCCATCGAAGCTTCCGGTGATGCAGGAGTTTATTTTTGGATTCAGCCCTGAAGTCTTAAATACTTTTGAAGCTTTCGTCCTCAGCTCTTCCAGGCCCTCTGCCGTAAGGTCTTCGCTCACTTTGAGGTAAATATGGCTTTCATTTCCCCCACCGGATACCTTTGGCGTCTGGTAGCTTATGTTGACAATTTTTCCTTCCGAAGTGAGTCCGTTAATTTCCACCTTGTTTACTTCATCATTTTCCGTGGAATTGCTGGAATAAGCTTCGTTTTTTACCACGTCCAGCGCTTTGGCCAGATTCTCCGACACCTGCCTGAAAACCGGTTCTGCATCCCTATCTTCGTTGTAGTTTGCCCAAACGTATATTTCACTGGCAACGACCTTGGCTCCGGAATTGGCAAAGGATTTCTCCAGCGTGGCTTCGGGAAGATAGGTTTTCGAATGCATATTTGCGTAATAGATTGAAAATAATATTGTGATACAGAGTATTACTGCCGAAAAAAATATAATTTGCTTTTTCATACATATACCCCCTTCTTACCCACATATTTTTTATTCCTTAACATTTAAATATGCTGGGTTCAGTAAAATTATTGCCTCAATGGAGCTGGGATATACATACAAAATTTATATCAAAACGCTGTACCTGCCTGTTTTACTAAGGGATAGAGAAGCATTCCTACCATTTGCTTCCATTTTCATGCTTTAAAGGCCCCTAACCCGCACGGAATTTTATGTAAACTCATTTTTTGCCTCCCTCCTCAAAAATTTCCGTGATAT
>JAFADI010000067.1 GCA_023424965.1 Bacillota bacterium | reverse complement strand
ATACTGGAGCCACAGGATCTACTGGAGCTACAGGAGCTACAGGAGCCACAGGTGATACGGGAGCCACGGGAGCAACAGGTGCTACAGGAGCCACAGGTGATACCGGAGCCGCAGGAGCTGGTGCGATCATTCCCTTTGCATCAGGCACACCAGTGGCACTTACCAGCATAGCAGGCGGGTTAGCAGGCACTCCGGGCTTTATAGGCTTTGGAACCTCTATAGAGGGTCTTACCGCTCTTGGTGCCACCATTGATCTTACAGGTGGTCCGGGCATAGGAGTTAATGAGGCATTTTCCGTTCCACGGGATGCTACAATTACATCGGTAGCTGCATTCTTCAGTACGACAGTAGCCTTAACCCTCGTTGGAACCACGGTAACCATTACTGCGCAGCTTTATTCATCCGCTACGCCTGACAACACTTTTACTCCTATTCCAGGCGCTCTGGTGACATTGGCACCTCCTCTGACAGGAGTACTGGCACTTGGTACTATCAGCAGCGGTATTACCACCGGTCTGGCCATACCTGTAACAGCTGAAACACGGTTGCTAATGGTATTCTCGATAACGGCTGCCGGGGTGAGTCTGATCAACACAGTAGCGGGCTATGCCAGCGCTGGAGTGGGCATAAGCTGATTTTACTAATTGTGTACAGTGGACTTTTGAAGTAAGAAGAGAAGAATACTTGCGACAACTTGCCAAATATAACATGCTTAAATAAATGAATGGAACTTATTGTAAAGGAGCTGTCACGCAAGGGACAGCTCCTTTACAATTGGCGATAATATGTAACAGATTCCACGAGTTTACTATAATATGATAAAGAGAACTAGATTTGTGACTTTATATATGTATATCTTTTTCTAAATTTATGAAGGAGGTGTAAAATGTGCCTAAGGGATGGAATGGTGATAACGGTTGGGATAAGGACTGGAATGTAGAAAGTAAGAGTAAGAGCGAAAGTGAAAGTGCTAGTGCCAGTACCAGTGCTTCTTCCAGTAATAATAACATTAATATAAGTGTAGTAGGGTCTAGCCCAACGGGGAGCACGGACAGGGGAGCGACCGGAGTCACGGGGCCGACGGGACCAACAGGGGCCACAGGAGCCACCGGAGTGACCGGAGTTACGGGGTCAACAGGAGCTACGGGCGATACAGGGGTCACAGGAGCCACCGGAGCAACAGGGACCACAGGAGTCGCAGGAGCCACCGGAGCAACAGGAACTACAGGAGCTACAGGACCGACGGGAGCGACAGGAGTCACAGGGGCCACAGGAGTCGCAGGAGCCACGGGAGCCACAGGACCGACGGGAGCCACGGGAGCCACAGGACCGACGGGAGCGACGGGAGCCACAGGACCGACGGGGCCAACAGGAGCCACAGGGGCCACAGGAGTCACAGGAGCTACAGGACCGACGGGATCGACAGGAGACATAGGGGCCACAGGGGTCGCAGGAGCCACCGGAGCAACAGGTGATACCGGGGCCACAGGGGCAACGGGAGCCACAGGCGATACCGGGGCAACAGGAGCGACAGGAGCCACAGGCGATACTGGACCTACAGGGGCTACCGGACCCACAGGGACAGTTGCCACAGGGGCTTTACTCTTTACGGTTAGTGGGCCTACCGGTACTGCAACAGTTGGGCTGGGCGACAGTATGATCTTTGACACAGATACCCTTGATATAACAGTTACGCCGGGTTCTGCTATTGTATCTATAAATACCATAGGATCGCCAACCGGTGCTACGGGAGCTACAGGGCCTACAGGGCCAACAGGAGATATAGGGGCCACAGGCGGCACAGGAGCAACGGGCGATACGGGAGCGACAGGGGCCACAGGGACCACGGGAGCCACAGGAGCTACAGGAGCGACAGGGCCAACAGGAGATATAGGAGCCACGGGAGCTACGGGTGATACAGGAGCCACAGGGGTTACAGGGACCACGGGAGCCGCGGGTGATACAGGAACCACAGGGCCAACAGGTGATACAGGAGCTACGGGCGATACAGGGGCCACAGGAGCTACAGGGATTACGGGAGCAACAGGTGATACAGGAGCCACAGGAGCCACAGGGAGCACGGGAGCTACGGGTGATACAGGGGCCACAGGGGCTACAGGGAGCACGGGAGCCACGGGTGATACGGGAACCACAGGGCCAACAGGTGATACGGGAGCCACAGGAGCTACCGGTGCCACAGGGCCTGGAGCACTGCTTTTGGGACTTCAAGTGCAATATATTACTGATGACCCACAGACAATAGCCGATGTAACTGCGATTCCTTTTAATTCAGTCATCAATGATCAGAGTCCAGACCTGACGTTAAATGTTGTAAACGGGGAAATTACCATTACAGCTCCAGGGAACTATTATGTCAGTTGGTGGATTGCAGTAGATGGTTCAACGGTAGCCCCAGCCATCACTTTTGCTCTTGAGCTTGACGGTACTTCAGTATCTTCTGCTGCCACACCAAATCTCAGCGGACAACTGTCAGGAGCTGATTTGCTTACTGTGTCAACGACCCCAGGAATACTGACGCTGGTCAATGCCACCGGTAATGATATATTTACAGGGGATACAAATGTACAGGCAAATCTGGTAATTTTACAATTATCCACTTAGAAATTTGTGGATTGAATAAAAATCTCTTTCCGGCTATATGCGGCGCACCCAACCGGACTTGCATTACCGGCAGGGCGCTGCCGCATATATTGTTTACATTCAAACAACAATATTACTGGAGAAACTGCTGCCTGTGGTACGGAACTGGTCGGACAAACGTTGCAATCAGGGAGGTTGCTATATGATTTTTATAGTGTAAAGTTACCTGAAGGAGGTCAATATGAGTAATATAGCTTTACAATTGGAACGGCTCACCAGTGGAAGTGTGGCTGCAGGTGGGAATGTGGTCTTTGATACGATAGTTTATTCTGCAGGAAATGTCAGTTACAATAATGTAACAGGTGTGATAACTTTTAATGAGGCAGGAAGGTATGTTCTGGATTGGTGGGTAGCTACACAGACGGTTGCATCCACAATGGGTGCGGTATTTGCAATATCGTCCTCCCAAGGTGATTTTCTGGAGGGAAATTCACCAATTAAAACAGGCGAGGTCATCGGAATAGGGATTGTCGATGCCGCAGCGGCGCCTGTTACGGCAGCACTGGTTAACTCAAGTGGTGGAAGCGCTTTTTATAGTTCTGTGAATCCGTTGAAAGCTACGCTCGTGGTTATTGAAGATGATATTGCTGTAACAGGGCCTACGGGAACAACCGGTGTTACAGGCGCCACGGGAACAACAGGTCCCACGGGGGCAACAGGTGAAACCGGAGCGATCGGAGCAACGGGAGCAACGGGAGTCACAGGCCCAACGGGACCATCGGGAGGACCTATAGGCCCAACCGGAGAAACAGGTCCGACGGGGTCAACGGGTGAAACCGGAGCCGCAGGAGCGACAGGAGTCACAGGAGCTACGGGAGCTACAGGTCCGACGGGACCAACAGGAGTCACAGGAGCCACAGGAGTGACAGCGGCCACAGGGCCGACAGGAGTAACAGGAGCAACAGGGGTGACAGGACCAACAGGGCCGACAGGAGCCACAGGAGCAACGGGTACGATCGAACCTAATCCTTTTGAAGTATATGTTCAGGCAGGAGCCGTTGGAGGAAATGGTACACAAGCCAGTCCATTTGGAACAATACAGCAAGGTGTGACGGCAGTATCCCCAACAGGTATTGTGCATATACTGGGTGGAACTTATGTGATTACTTCACAAATAGCAATTAATAAAGCAGGAGTGACGTTAAAGGGATATCCCAACACACTGATATCATTACAAGCTGCTGTAATCCCTTTCCTTATTACAGGAAATGGTGTAACGATAGACGGATTAACGATTACCAGTAATATTCCGTATGCAGTTGAGTTTATTCAACTTGGCGGCACGAACCATAAGCTTGTTGATAATGTTATTTATGGGCCGCCTCAAGCAGGAGATTCGTCAACGTGGGTAGTAAACCGGGGATTTTTAACACAAGCAAATAATATGACGAATCTAATAGCACAAGACAATATTCTATATTCGCTAAGGCAACCTGCATATTTAAATCCGGGTACAACAGGCTATATCACTAATAATGTAGTTTATAACACCCGCGGATTTGTTGTTGACAGGGCAGTCTTTGTGATATCGGGGAATGCTTGGGGAAGCCCGGTAAACGCAGTTGACATTGCCTTGCTGGTTGGCACAATAACAGGTCCTCCTTATGATCCTACGAGTGAATTGTCTGCCAATAACAGTGATGCTTCAATTCAAGATTCAAGGTAGATAAAGTATTGCATGTGAAAAGTGTTCAAAAAATCTTCTAACAATGGTTAGGAGATTTTTTGTTGAGGTACAAAAAGTTTCACACTCAAAAAAAGTAATTATTATGGCTGCCGTTGAACCATCCACTACAATCCATCAGGGTTACGAAACTCAATTTTGTAACAAGTTATCCAGGGATACATAATATAAGCAATAGGGAGTAATATTTTATAGACTTATACCGGTACTCCTTAATAAATGTTAAAGGAGGCAGGAGATGTGACAGAGAGAAAAAATGGCGTGAACTGGGATAAAGACTGGGATAAACATTGGGATAAGGGCTGGGACGAAGATGAGGCCAGCAAACATAAAAAAGTTGAAGGCAGCAAAACTGAAGTGGAAAGTAAAAGC
Organism: Bacillota bacterium; assembly: GCA_023424965.1. Taxonomy (GTDB): domain Bacteria; phylum Bacillota; class Clostridia; order Acetivibrionales; family JAFADI01; genus JAFADI01. The sequence goes on along the minus strand of JAFADI010000067.1, from coordinate 689 downwards.
AAGAGCAAAAGTGAAAGTGAGAGTGCAAGTGCCAGCGTTTCTTCCAGCAACAACAATATTAATATAAGTGTGGTAGGATCGAGCCCAACGGGAAGTACGGGGACGGGAGTCACCGGACCGACAGGGCCAACAGGAGCAACAGGGCCCACAGGAGCCACTGGCCCTACCGGTCCCACAGGTCCCACGGGCGTGATTGCCACAGGGACAGTGCTCTTTTTCGTTAGTGGACCTACCGGTACTGCAACAGTGGGATTGGGTGAGAGCTTAATTTTTGACACAGATACTCTTGATATATTGGTTACACCGGGTTCTGCCATCGTAACCATAAATACTATAGGGTCTCCAACGGGGGCTACAGGGGCCGCAGGAGCGACGGGTGATACGGGAGCCACAGGTGAAACAGGGGCAACGGGAGCTACAGGAGCGACGGGAGCTACAGGGGCCACAGGTGATACAGGCGCAACGGGAGCTACAGGAGCGACGGGTGATACAGGGGCCACAGGAGCGACGGGTGATACGGGAGCGACGGGTGATACGGGAGCCACAGGCGACACAGGGACTACAGGAGCCACAGGTGTTACAGGAGCCACAGGTGATACAGGAGCCACAGGTGATACAGGAGCTACGGGAGCCACGGGTGATACAGGGGCCACAGGCGCTACAGGAGCTACGGGAGCCACGGGTGATAC
>JAFADI010000047.1 GCA_023424965.1 Bacillota bacterium | reverse complement strand
TCTCTAAGGGGACAGTCCTCAACTGTTTACATTTACGGCGATGTCCATGGGTTCTTCAAAGTCCTATTATGCCATCTGCCCCTGCAAAGAAAGTGGAGAACTGTCCCCGTATTAGCGCAAGTGCATTTCGGCACCGCCGAAAATCTTGCACGCGCATAAATTCTATAATAACCGCGTCAATTATCTCAGCGGTTATTATATCATAAACACTCTCTAAGGGGACAGTCCTCAACTTTTATATTCGCAGCAAGGTTACTCCCTGTTCATATGCTTTCCAAAATCCTGCTCTATTAATCGCCGCTGCAACGAAAGCCGGGAACTGTCCCCTATACCGGAAGAACCGTTCCGCCGGCATTACAATTTCGCTAAATTATGTCTATGAAAAAAGAGGAAAAAGGCGTATAATAGGTTAAATGGAAAAATTATGTCTATTGCGGTAAGCTTTAATCAAATGGAGGTGCTGTCTGTATGAAAATAACGGATTTGATTAACAGGAACAGGAAGGAAAACAAGAAAAAGGCGGCCAAAAACATGGCCATAGGAACCGGTATCGGTGCGGCCCTTGGAGCGGTGCTTGGCGTGTTGTTCGCCCCGAAAGCCGGCAAGGACACCCGGGAGGACATCGCAAAGGCGGCCAAGGATGCGGCTGAAAATGTGAAGGAATCACTTGGTGAGATTAAGGAAAAGGTGGCCGAAATGGCGGCTGCAAGGGAAGAAGGCAGCTGTGAGGCCGAAGCGGAGGAAGGCGAAAAGGCTGAGTAATCCTCACCATGCCCTTATTTCAAATTTTGGGGGTGTCCTATGGATATACCGATTACGATCAAAGACCTGCTGATGTTCTTGATTTTTTGCCTGCTTATAACGGCAGGTGTGTTCTTTATCGCCATGATTTACAACCTGACCCAATTGATAAAACGGGTCAGCGGCGTTATCGAAGGCCATGGCGAAAATATCAATAAAACCCTGGGAATGCTTCCCGAAGTCACAAAAAACGTAAACGAGGTTGCGCTTTCCCTAAAGGGAAATATGGAAACGGTAGGAGAAACCATCAACGGATTCCAGGAGGCGGTGAGTGAAACTGCGGCTGCAGTCAACTCAAGTACCGAAAATATTCTGGATTTTGTGAAGGTAATCGCCAATGTATTTGAAATTGTAATGAAGGCTTTTTCCTCGGGAAGGAAGTAAAGCCGGAAACATGCAGAGAAACAGATTGTTGTATTCCAACAGTCTGTTTTTTGTCCGTTTATTACCTGGTAATAGGTTATTTGACATTTTCCAAGGATGATACTAAAATTATCCATAGGATATAAATTCTATAAGGAGGCTGGCATGTGATGGGAGCACTATTGGAAAACAAAAATATTTTGATCATGGGTGTCAGAAACAAATGGAGCATTGCCTGGGGAATCGCAAAAGCAGCTCACAGTGCAGGCGCAAATGTAATTTTTACATACCAGGGCGAACGTGAAAAAGAAGGTGCGGAAAATCTGAAAGTGGCCCTCGCCGGGGCGGAGATATTTCAATGTGATATTTCCTCCGACGAGGAAATCGACGCTTTGTTTGTACAGTTGAAGGAAAAATACGGGGTGCTTCACGGTGTCGTGCATTCCATCGCCCACGCCAACAGGGATGACATGGTCAATGACTTTATAAACACGTCGCGGGAGGGCTTTGCCCATGCACTGGACATCAGCGCCTATTCCCTGGTGGCAGTCAGCCGCAGGGCAAAGGAGCTGATGACGGAAGGGGGAAGCATCCTTACCCTCACCTACATGGGTTCCGTCAAGGTGTTCTCCGGTTACAACGTAATGGGTGTGGCCAAAGCAGCCCTGGAGGCCAGCGTGCTTTATCTTGCCAGCGACCTGGGACCTTCGGGCATCCGGGTCAACGCAATATCCTCCGGGCCGATAAAAACCATGTCCGCGAAGGGTGTGAAAGATTTCGGCAGTATACTGGACGTTGTGGACCAGAAGGCCCCGTTAAAGAAGGGAGTAGAACAGGATGAACTGGGAGATGCGGCGCTGTTCCTGCTGAGCAATCTTTCCAGGGCCATTACCGGAGAAATCATGTACGTGGACTGCGGCTTCAATATTATGGGGATATAGCCATGTTTGCCGCACTTTTTAGCATCTTTCTACTGCTATATGGCCTTATCAACTACTACATAGGACTGCGCATCTGGCAGTCCTTTGGCAGTCATACGGGATTTCTGAACCCGGTGGCCTATGGCATCGTGTTTGGAATAATCTCAGCTTCCTATCTCCTTGGAAGAGCGGTTGCCAGGTTCATGCCGAGAGCGGTTACAGACACCTTCGACATCATCGGGTCCTACTGGCTGGGCATACTGTATTACGCGTTGCTCCTTCTGGCGGTGATCGACATCGGCCTCGTTCTGGGAAGAGCCGTCAGGCTGCTTCCAACGGGCACGTCCAAACTGGTATGGAATCATCCCGTTACGGGAGTGGCTGTGATACTGATTATTTCAGGGATTATGGCATACGGCGTGATCAATGCGAGAACTCTCCGGGTAATTCCCTATGACATTGCCGTGGACAAAGGTCCGGCAAACATGGGAGAACTCCGCATCGCCATGGTTTCCGACATTCACCTGGGGATTATTGTGGACAGGAAAAGACTTGCGGGAATTGTTGATAAATTGAACAGCCTGGAGCCGGATTTGATTCTAATTGCAGGAGACGTCATCGATGACGATATCGGCCCCTACAAACGGCAGGCCATGGGCGAGGAATTCAAGAGACTCAAAGCCCGGTACGGGACGTTTGCCTGCCTGGGCAACCATGACTATTACGGCGGATACGCGGACGAACTTACCGGCCAGTTGACCGCCGCAGGGGTTACGGTTCTGAGGGATGGCTGCACAAAGGTGGTGGACATGCTGTACATCGCCGGCAGGGAGGATAAAGCGGTGGGCCGGGGACAGGGATCGCAGAGGAAAGCCCTTGCCGAAATACTTAAAGATAGGGATGAGTCCTTGCCCGTTATTCTGCTGGACCACCAGCCCATAGACTATGCGGAGGCCCTTGCTTCCGGAGTGGATTTGCAGATTTCCGGCCATACCCACCAGGGGCAGCTGTTTCCCAATCAACTGATAACCGGGAGGGTATATGAGCTTGACTGGGGGTATATGAGGAAAGGGAGCCTGCAGGCCATAACGACGAGCGGCGTCGGAACCTGGGGGCCGCCCATACGCACGGGAAGCGCCTCGGAGATCGTTGAAATAAAACTCAGGCATGAATAAAGAGCAAATTAAAAAATGCCATTTGGGCATTATATAAAATAACAAAACGCCTGCTTACTACAGTATGGTTAAATAAGCAGCAGAAATCGGAGCGTGATTTTAATGGATAGTTCAAAACCTGCAAGAGAAAGGTTTTCTTCAGGCTTTGCAGTCTTTTTCGCAACACTGGGCTCGGCGGTGGGCCTCGGAAATATATGGAAATTCCCTTACCTGGTAGGAGCTTACGGAGGGGGAGCTTTTTTATTTGTGTACCTCCTTTGCATCCTTCTGGTGGGACTGCCGGTGATGATTTCGGAATTCTACATTGGCAGGCGCACGAGGAAGAATGCCGTAGGGGCCTTTAAGCAGCTCAGACCGGGCAAAGCGTGGAAATATATAGGATTTATGGGAATCGGCTCATCCTATCTCATCATGTTTTTCTACAGCTGTGTGGCAGGATGGGTGTACTCTTACGTGTTTAAAGCCCTGCGCGGGGATTTTGCAGCCGTTACCACCGAATCGGTGAAGGCCCAGTTCGGAAATGCCGTCGTAGGGCCCTTACCTCCGCTGCTCTGGCAGATCGCGGTTATGGTTGTCGTTTCCATCATTCTTATTTCGGGAGTAAAGAAGGGAATCGAAAGAGTTACAAAGACCCTGATGCCTGTGCTTTTCATACTGATTATCATCTGTGATATCCGGGCGCTGACCCTCCCCGGCGCGTTCCAGGGGCTGGGCTTTTTGTTCCAGGTAGACTTCGCAAAAATAACTCCCGTGGTAATATTAACAGCTCTGGGACTTGCCTTTTTCAAGCTTTCCCTCGGCATGGGCACCATGATTACCTATGGAAGCTATTTTACCGAAGACAGCAACATGATCGGCAATTCAATGCGGGTGGCCATATCCGACACCCTGGTTTCCGTATTGGCGGGCATTGCCATATTCCCGGCTGTTTTTTCCTTCGGAATGGAACCGGGACAGGGTCCTGGACTGCTTTTTATGACGATACCCCTGGTTTTTTCAAAGATACCCCTGGGCGGCGTATTGCTTGTGGCATTTTTCGTCCTGGCCTCCATTGCGGCAACCACGGCAATGATCTCGCTGGTGGAGGTGCCCGTGGCATATTTCACCGAGGAAAGAGGAATGTCCAGGAGGAAATCCGTTATCATCAACGCCCTGATCATTATCGCGGCGGGTGTCCTGGCGACCCTGTCTGCGGACAAGTCCAGCCTGCTTGGCCAGGCTAGCGTGTTCGGAAAAAGCTTCTTCGACCTCTTCGATTTCATTTCTTCCAATATACTGCTGCCGGCAGGCGGATTGCTGATTGCGTTGTTTGTGGGCTATACGGTAAAAAAGGGAGAACTGCGGAAGGAGCTTTCCAATGACGGCAGTTTGAATAACGGCCGGATGATCGATATTTTCAGTTTTATCTTGCGGTATGTCACACCGGTGCTGCTGATCCTGGTGTTCCTGAACTCCCTTGGCATCCTCGAGTTTTTGATGCGGCAGTTCGGAGCAAAATAACAGTACCATACAATAGAATCAAACAAGAACTTTCCAACGGCGGCTGCATTTTCAGCCGCCATTTGCTTTTGTCAAGGCCATTTGCGGATTTTCACAACAAATTGTAAGAAAAACACCTTTATTTAAATTTACTTTGGATATCCTTTGAAGTAGAATTTATAGTGCGGGGCCGAGAAAAGCAAAGCGGAGGAGAGCGCGGTGGGGTACTTTGGAAGGTTTTTGCGGCGCAGCCGCCAGGGGGGCTTGAATACATTCGTAAAAAAAGCAGGCAGGGTCTATGATGATTTGAAGATCAAGAACAAGCTGTTCATCATACACCTCTTCATTGTGCTGGCGGTATGCTCCGTAAGCCTGCTGGCCTTCCAGGTGGTGCTGAAGATTTATGACGAACTGCTGTACAACGAAGCCTCCCAGGTGCTTAACCTGTCCACCGCCACCATCGAAAATGACCTGCGGAGGGTGGAGAAAGCATCCTTTAGTGCGGTTTCAGACCCCAACATTCAACAATATGCCCAGGCCATTAAAAATGGGCTGCCCGATTATGAGGATTACACCTATACGGATTTTCTCGTCAGAAAGCTGCAGGCCCTGGCCGCTTCAGACAATTACGTGACCGCCTTCATCTTCATCGATACCAGCGGAAACCAGGCGGCATACGGAGCGGACGCCAACTCCTTAAGCCAGGAAATGAAGCAGGAGGTGATTTCAAGGACCTCCAGCCTGATGGGAGGAAATGTTTTTATTGAACCGCGGGACGGCGGAGCTTCCGTTCTCTGTGCCCGCCAGCTCCGGGCCACAAACAATCTCAGCCTGGAACCCCTGGGCACCATCGTGTTCCAGATCGACCTGGAAAAGCTGATCCAGAAATATACCTCCGTTCTGCCGAAGTATAATGTGAACCTTTTGATTCTTTCAGAAAATAAAACAATTTACGGAACAAAGGGCTTTCCACCATTAAACCAGGAAGTTTTGCATTTCAAAGGAGAGGCGGGCTATGAAACCCGTGCCCTCGGCGGCCAAAAAATGTTCATCTCCTATACCACCTCCCAGTATACAAAATGGGTGTATGCCAATATCCTGCCCTATGAGAACATCTTTGAGCGGGTTACCATTCTCAGGTATATCATTTTAGCCCTGTTCATCCTTCTTTTCATCACCATTGTTTTTATCAGCATGTATATCGCCAGGAGCCTTACAAAGCCCATCGAGAACCTTTCCACCAGAATGAAACGGGTGGAGAAGGGAGAATTTGAGCTGGAGGAGACGGATGTGCCGGGCGCCAACCGGATGGATGAAATCGGACATCTGCACCGGGATTTTGAAATCATGGTCCGCAAAATAAATACCCTTATCCGGGAGGACTATACGAAGCAAATCGTAATCAAGGACGCCCAGCTCAAGGCCCTTCAAGCCCAGATCAACCCCCATTTTCTCTATAACACGCTGGAATCCATCAACTGGCTGGCAAAAGTCAACAAGCAGAAGAGCATTTCACTGATGGTGGAGTCCCTTGGAAGTCTTTTAAGAAGCGCCATAAGCAGTAAGGAAAAGGTCATTACCCTGTCGGAAGAGCTGGCTCTTCTGGAAAGCTATATCACCATTCAGAAAATCCGGTATGAAAACCGGCTGGAATTCCGGATGGAGGTAGACGGCAGAGTAAAGGCGTGCAAAATTCCCAAGCTGACCCTCCAGCCCATCGTGGAGAATTCCATCAACTATGGGCTGGAAAAGATGCTCGATGCCTGCCGTATAAGCGTAAGGTCGGTATGCGGCGAAGGCTCCTTTGAGATCGTGATCGAGGACAATGGTCCGGGTATTGAGGAGGAGCTGCTGCAGAAATTGCAGACGGGGGAGCTGGAGCCCAAAGGCTTTGGGATCGGACTGAAGAATATCGACCACCGGCTGAAGCTGATTTTCGGCGGACAGTATGGGATATCCGTTGAGAACAAGCCGGAGGAGGGCACAAGGGTCAGCATCAAAATACCCTATGAAAAGGGAGTTTACTATGTATAAGGTTTTATTGGTGGACGATGAAAGGATTATCAGGGACGGCATTGCTGCCATCATCGATTGGGAGAACCACGGGTTTTTCCTGATGAATGCGGCGCAAAACGGAGTGGAAGCCTTTGAAATGATCAAAAGGGATCCTCCCCATATTGTGATTACCGACATTAAAATGCCGGTGCTGGACGGCTTGGGTCTCATTGCCGAGGCAAAAAAGCTGTATCCGGATATTTTTTTCGTGGTGCTTTCCGGCTACGGCGAATTCGAGCTTGCCAATGAAGCGATGAAATACGGTGTGCGGCATTACCTCCTGAAGCCTTGCAACGAGAACAAGATCATGGAGGTGCTGGAGGATATAAGGAACGAAATGGTGCAGAGGGAAAGCAGGGAGGAGTTCATAAAAAGGAACAGGCAGAACCTGGAGAAGGTGCTGCCCCTGGTGAGGGAACAGTTCCTCCGGGACTTTATCATGAACAGGGCCTATACCAGGGAAGAGCTGGAGTATTATTTCAGCTTGCTGAACGTGGAAAAGAACGGCATAAGGCTGATACTATTCAGGCCCCAGGGGGATTATGACTTCGAAGAAATGCTGGCGCTGGGCAACATTGTGGACGAGGTGATCGGCAGGGAGCTGGTTTGCTTTAAAACCATCTTAAAGAATCAGATTCTGATCCTGATCAGGGACATGGACAGTGAAGAATTGACGGAAGTCATCCTGAAGGTAAAGAAGACCTTTTATTACTACAATGGAAAAGAAGTCACCGTCGCCTGCTCCGAAGCGGGAAGCTTGGAGTATGCCCCTCTCATGTACAAGGAAGCCCAGGAGTGCCTGAAATACTCCTTCTACCTGGGGGAAGGCAGCGTGATCACCAGAAAGGACATAGAATCCGGCGCCGACAGGCCTATAAACAATGACCTTTTCTTCGATTATGAAAAAATTGTGCTTTCTGTGAAGAGCGGAAACCAGGAGGATTTCAACAGGGAAATCGACGCTTTCTTCAAGGATTTGAAGACCTCCAAGCGGGCCATCAGTGTTCTGAAAACTTATGTGTTGGAGCTGTTCCTCACCATGATCCGGCAGTGCACCCCGGAGGACATGGATACGCTGGGAGGCAAAATCGTTGAGTTGACCGCCATGGATTCCCTGGATGAGATGCAGGGGGTTCTCCGAAGGACAGGGGGGGACCTGGCAAAAGCCAACTATGACGGTATTGTAAAGCGGCATGGCAAAATCGCCCGGACCATGCTCAAGCACATCCGGGACAACCTGGACAATGAAAGCCTGTCCCTCAAATGGCTGGCAAACGAAGTCCTCTATATGAATGTGGGGTACCTGAGCAAGCTCTTTAGCAAGGAAACCGGCGAAAAATTCTCTCATTATCTGATGCGGCTGCGAATGGAAAAAGCCAAGGAACTCATTGAAAAGAGCGAGGACGACAGGATTTATGAAGTGGCCCAAAAGGTAGGGCTGGGAGACAATCCCCAGTACTTCAGCCAGTTGTTCAAACGATACACCGGCCAGACTCCCACCGAATATAAAAAGAAATAGCTTCTCCCACACTTCGTAACAACACACTTTTTTAAACAAAAAAGACACTTTATTCAATTTACCCTAAACCAATCAAAATATAGAATATAATTACACAAACGGTTGTGAAAATTTTATAGGGGGATGGAAGAATGAAAAAAATATTGGCAGTGGTACTGGCACTGGTAATTTTGACATCTCTGGTTCTGGGCGGCTGCGGTTCGAAGGAAGAGGCAACCACAGGCGAACCGGCAAAAGAGGAGGCAAAGACAGAAGAGGTCAAGAAGGAAGAGCCACCCAAGAAAGTATCGCTGAGGGTTGTGTGGTGGGGTTCCCAATCCAGGGCCGACAAAACAAAGGGCGTACTGGACATGTTTGCCGCAAGCAACGCCGGTGTCACTTTCGAAACGGAATTTACCGATTTTAAGGGCTATTGGGACAAGATGGCCACCTTCGCCGCTTCCAACAGCCTTCCCGACGTAATGCAGCAGGACTACGCCTACATCGGACAATACGCCGTCAAGGGGCTGCTGGAGGATTTGAACCCTTATATCCAGGATAAGAAGCTCAATACGGCCGACATAAGCGAAAATGCCATATCCAGCGGCAACATCGACGGAAAGCTGGTTGGAATATCTCTTGGAATCAACACCCACAACGTCCTCTACGATGTGGCAGCCTTTGAAAAAGCGGGTGTGGCGGTTCCAGGCAATGACTGGACCTGGGACGACTATGAAAAGACGGCCGTGGCAATCCACAGCAAGACAAAAGTGCAATCAAGCCTTCCCTTTGTCACCGATCCCAAATTCCTTATGGAATACTGGCTGCGCAGCGCCGGAAAGTCAATGTACGCAAGCGACGGCACAGCACTTGGCTTTGATGATCCCCAGCTTCTGATCAGCCTCTTTGAAGCCGAACAGAAGCTGATGAAGACAGGCGCCATATTCAAGCCCTCGGCGGAAATTATGATCAAGGCAACGGAGGAAAATCCGCTGGTGGTTGGAAAGAGCGCAATGGGCTTCTCCTGGAGCAATTTTGTGGTTCCTTTTACCGCTGCGGCCAAAAGGCCTCTGGGAAGTGCCGTACTGCCGAAAGCGCCTTCGGGAGACAAACCTGCAATGTACCTCAAACCCTCCATGTTCTTCTCTGTGGCAAAAACCTCCCAGAACAAGGAACTGGCGGTTAAACTGATTGATTTGTTTACGAATGATGTGGAAGCAAACAAGGTACTGATGGCGGACCGCGGTGTTCCCATTTCCTCCAAGGTCAGGGACCAGCTGAAAACCCTGGTGGACCCGGCAACCAAGATTTCGTTTGAATACCTTGACGTGGCTTCCCAGTATACAGGCCCCATCGATCCTCCGGAACCGGCGGGAGCCCCCGAAATAACAAAGCTGGCACAGACCGTCAACGACGAAGTGGTAAACAACAAGACTTCTCCCCAGGATGCCGCAGCCAAATTCATGAAGCAGGCCAACGACATCCTGGCTAAAAACAAGAAATAGGGTAAAGCTGCTATACGCTGTGAGCCGGCCATTGGGCATAGGAAAATGCAATTGCTCCCTTTTGCACGGATGGCCGGCTCTTGCTTTGCAAAAATCGGGGAAAAGGAGACCGTATTCATGAGTAAAATTTCTGCAAACACTGCCGCCGGTCGTCCGGGGATAAGGATGAGAAAGCGGCAAAGCTTTGAGGCCCTCTGGCAGAGCGATAACATGGCAGGGTATATTTTCATATCCCCCTGGCTTCTGGGATTCTTTCTTTTTACCCTTTTACCGGTAGTTGCGTCCTTTTACTTTTCCTTCACGGACTATGACCTGCTCTCAGCACCCACCTTTGCAGGAATCCGCAACTATATCGACATGTTTGCCCGGGATGCTACCTTCTGGAAGTCCCTGTGGATAACCTTTTATTTTGTGCTTGCCTCGGTGCCTTTAAGGCTTATATTCGCCCTTGCCGTTGCCATGCTGCTCACTTACAAGACCCGGATGTCGGGGGTTTACAGGACGGTTTTTTATATTCCTTCCATTGTAGGCGGGAGCGTTGCCATTGCCGTGCTGTGGCGGAGGCTCTTTGACGGAAGCGGTGTTCTGAATGCACTCCTGGGGCTGGTGGGAATAAAAACGGAAATTTCCTGGATTGCAGATGAGAGAACGGCCATCTGGACCTTGATCCTGCTGGCGGTCTGGCAGTTCGGTTCCTCCATGCTGATTTTTCTGGCAGGGCTCAAGCAGATCCCGGACAGCTATTATGAAGCGGCGGACATGGACGGTGCCAATCCCTTCCAGAAGTTCTTCCGGATCACCCTTCCCATGCTGACTCCCGTTATTTTCTTCAACCTCATCATGCAGATGATCAACGGATTTATGTCCTTCACCCAATCCTTTGTGGTTACGGAAGGGGGACCCCTTGAGAGCACTTTGTTCTATGCCCTGTATATGTACCGCAAGTCCTTTCAGTTTTACCAGATGGGGTATGGCTGTGCCATGGCATGGGTAATGCTGGTGATTATCTCCCTGTTTACCCTGCTCATCTTCAAGACCTCAAATGCGTGGGTCTACTATGAATCCAAGGAGGGGCAGTGAGTGAATACATCGATGCTTCACCATGTACCGGCAAAGGTTGTTTCGGGAGTTTTGTGCTTCAAGTGCGGCGGAAGGGAGGCTGGCCATGAGAAATAAAAGAGCGTTGCAGCGGTTGTTCTACCACATCTTTGTGGCGGCGGCTTGCTGCATTATGATTTATCCCATCCTGTGGATGGTTTTCAGTTCGTTCAAAGAAAACAATGAGATTTTTCAAAACGCACACACCCTCTGGCCGAAAGAATTTCATTTCGAGAACTATGTGTATGGCTGGAAGGGCTTCGGGGGAGTATCCTTCGACGTATTTTTCCTCAATTCCTTTATCGTGGCCCTTCTCTCAACCATCGGTGCCGTGGCTTCATCGCTTTTGGTGGCTTACGGTTTTTCCCGGATCAAGTTCAGGGGACGGCAGTTCTGGTTTGTCTGCATGCTGCTGACCATGATGCTGCCCTACCAGATCGTGGCCATACCCCAGTATGTGGTATTCCAGAAGCTCAACTGGATCAACTCCTTCAAGCCTCTGATCATACCCCAGTTTATGGGCCAGGCCTTCTTCATATTCCTGATGATGCAGTTCATCCGGGGAATCCCGTCAGAACTGGACCAGTCGGCCAAAATCGACGGCTGCGGCAGGTATTCCATATTTTTCAGGATCATCGTGCCGCTGGTTTCTCCGGCAATCATTACTTCAACGATTTTTTCCTTTTACTGGCGATGGGACGACTTCTTCGCACCGCTGCTGTTTCTGAACCGGCCGCAGTTGTACACCATTCCCCTGGCCCTCCGGATTTTCGCCGACCCCACCTCCATTTCCAACTGGAGCGGGATGCTGGCCATGGCTTCTCTGTCCCTCGTGCCGGTGCTGCTGGTCTTCTTCCTGTTCCAGAAGTATTTGACGGAGGGGATTAGTACCACGGGCCTCAAAGGTTGATTGAAATCCGTGATATGCGTCGCATTGCGTTGTCAGACATCGCCTCTCCGGTTCTCATTTATAACACATAAACTCCGATCCTCGAGGCTAGTCTTCCTAGCACTGCTCGCATCTGACGAATTTCAAATGCAGTATATAGAAATACTGCGTTGCGCTTCGGTCTCGGCGGTCCTCATGTATGATATATACACTCCGGCCGCTTCGCCGATTTTTATTTAGACGGTTTGAAAGGGGTTGAACTGCCAAATGGCTGTGATTGAGTATGATGAAAAAGAACTCAAGGGTTTGATTGACAAAGTGGTAAGAAGGACCATGGACATGGACTTTACCTGGTGCTGGCCCTGCGGTGTGGCCTTTTACGGGATCTGCAAGGCGTGGGAGGTCACGGGAAATGAGGAATACATCGATTTTCTGGTCAAATGGGTGGACGAATACCTGGAAATCGGCCTGCCTCCGCTGATGGTAAATGCGGTATCCATGGGGCACACCATGATAACGCTCCATGAAGCCACCGGGGATGAAAAGTACCTGGACATCGCGGTAAAGAAGGCTGAATACCTTAAAAATGAGGCTTTGCGTTTTGGCGAGGGGGTATTGCAGCATACGGTATCCCAGGATAACGATTTTCCCGGACAGGCTTGGGCGGATACACTGTTTATGGCGGCCTATTTCCTGCTGAGAATGGGAAAGAAGCTCAACAACAGGGAATACATCGATGATGCCCTGAACCAGTATTACTGGCATGAGGAACTGCTGCAGGATGAAAAGACCAACCTTTATTATCACGGGTGGGACAATCTCAACAAAAACCACATGTCGGGCTTCTATTGGGCCAGAGCCAATGCATGGGCCGCCTTGACCATGGCGGAGGCCCTTAAACTGATCGACTACCTTTACCCCATGTTCATGCAGATCGACGGATCTTTGAGAGACCAGCTGAGCTCTTTGGTCAGGCTCCAGTCGGAGGAAGGGCTGTGGCATACCCTGCTGGATGACGGGTCCTCCTACCTGGAAACCTCCGCTTCGGCGGGGATCGCCGCAAGCCTGGTGGTATACGGGCATCCCCTCCATAAAAAATATATAGGGAAAGCCTTGAAGGGCGTGATTTCAAACATCGCCGAAGATGGGACCGTGAAAAATGTATCAGCCGGTACGGCGGTAATGAAGGATGCGGAAGGATACAGGAAAGTGCCGAAGAAACGGATCCAGGGCTGGGGACAGGGCTTGACGCTGGCGTTCCTTTCATCCGTGCTGGAGCATAAACCATAATTTATTTCCCTGAGTTTATTCCTCCCGAAAAGCGGTTAAAAAATGAGCATTCCCATAGAATTACGGGGATGCTTATTTTTTGCATGCCCCCAAACATATGTTTGAATGCTGTGCACTATATGATATAATAGTACGGTACAGATAGGAGGTAACCATGCCTGAATTTAAAATATCATCGGAATACAAACCGCAAGGTGACCAGCCCCAGGCAATAGACAAGCTGGTAAACGGTTTGAATATGGGACACAAATACCAGACGCTTCTGGGTGTAACGGGTTCCGGAAAAACCTTTACCATGGCTAACGTGATCGAGCGTGTACAAAAGCCTACGCTTGTGATCGCCCATAATAAAACCCTGGCGGCCCAGCTCTGCAGCGAGTTCAAGGAGTTTTTCCCCGACAACGCCGTGGAGTACTTTGTCAGCTACTATGATTATTATCAGCCTGAAGCATATATTCCTTCCACAGATACCTACATTGAGAAGGACTCTTCCATAAATGACGAAATAGACCGGCTGCGGCATTCAGCCACCGCTTCCCTTTTCGAAAGAAGGGATGTGATTATTGTTGCCAGTGTTTCCTGCATATACGGCCTGGGCGATCCGGAGGACTATACGGACCTGATGCTGTCCCTGCGGCCGGGTATGGTGAAGGACAGGGATGAAATCATACGGAAGCTGGTGGACATACAATATGAGAGAAATGAGATCGACTTCAAAAGAGGAAGGTTCCGGGTAAGAGGCGATGTCATCGAGATTTTTCCTTCCTTTTCATCGGGCAAGGTGGTCAGGGTGGAATTTTTCGGAGACGAAATCGAGAGAATCAGTGAAGTGGATTACCTGACAGGTGAAATTTTGGGCGTAAGAAATTATGAAGCGATTTTTCCTGCTTCCCACTATGCCACCACGAGAGAAAAGATGGAACGGGCCCTTGTAACCATAGAAAAGGAGCTGGAGGAAGAGCTGAAGAAATTGAAGGCCGAGGGGAAGCTGCTGGAGGCCCAGCGCCTGGAGCAGAGGACCCGGTACGATCTGGAGATGATGCAGGAAATCGGCTTCTGCCAGGGGATAGAGAATTACTCCCGCCATATCAGCGGAAGAACGCCGGGAAGTGCTCCCTTTACCCTGATGGACTTCTTTCCCAAGGACTACCTCATGATTATCGACGAGTCCCACGTTACCATCCCCCAGGTCGGAGCCATGTATAATGGAGACCGTTCAAGAAAAGAAGCGCTGGTGCAATTCGGCTTCAGATTGCCCTCCGCTTTTGACAACAGGCCTCTCAAGTTTGTCGAATTTGAAGAAAGGGTCAACCAGGTGGTTCACGTAAGTGCGACGCCTGCCGCCTATGAGAGGAACCATGCCTCCCAGACGGTGGAGCAGATTATCCGGCCAACGGGACTTATCGACCCGGAAATCATCGTCAAGCCTGTGAAAGGCCAAATTGATGACCTGATTGGGGAAATCAACGAGCGGGTGAAAAACAAATACAGGGTTCTGGTCACCACGCTCACCAAGAAGATGGCGGAGGATTTGACAGATTACCTGAAGGAATTGGATTTCAAAGTAAAATACCTCCATTCCGATATAGAGACCATCGAGCGTATGGAGATTATAAGAGATTTAAGGCTTGGAGTCTTTGACGTGCTTATCGGCATAAACCTTCTGAGGGAAGGTTTGGACCTTCCGGAAGTTGCTCTTGTCGCCATCCTTGATGCGGACAAGGAAGGCTTCCTGCGGTCGGAGACCTCACTGATCCAGACCGTCGGAAGGGCTGCAAGAAATGTGGAAGGCAAGGTAATCATGTATGCGGATACCATTACCGAATCCATGCGGAAGGCAATCGGCGAGACTAACCGAAGAAGAAAAATACAGGTGGAATACAACGAGGAGCATGGAATTGTGCCGACCACCATCCAGAAGGGGATCCGGGATGTAATCGAGGGAACCAAGGTGGCAGAAGAAGACGCCAAGTATGTCATTCCTGAGAAAGAGGACTCCCTGGATAAAGCGGGTCTGGAAAAGCTCATTGACAGGCTGATGAAAGAGATGAAGGCCGCTGCGGCAGAATTACAGTTTGAACGTGCTGCCGACCTGAGGGATAAGATAACGGAACTTAAAAAGAAAATATCATAAATAGGATTGACTTAATGCGCCTTCGTACTATACTATTATAATAGTATAGTATGAAGGCGGTATTAATTATGGATATGAAAATTGACAAGAATTCTATCATACCCATCGGCGTTCAGTTAAAAGAACAATTTAAAATGTTTATAAATACCGGCATATACAAAGAGGGTGAGAAGCTGCCCTCCATCAACCACCTGGCGGACCTTCTTGAAATCAACAAGAATACGGTTGTGGCGGTACTGAGTGAACTGGAGCTTGAGGGATACATAAAAAGCTTCCGGGGCAAAGGCGTTTTTGTAAACCAGCGAAGGCCGTCAAAATCCATTGATCCTGAGTTTCTGGAGAAAATAGATTTTGTCGTTGAAGAGGCCCGGAGGCTGGGAATAAAGGCAAACGACCTCATAAACCTGGTGGGGGTGAGGTTTTCGGCACCCGGCAGGGGAAGAGACGTAAGGGCCCTGCTCCTGATGGGAATAAGCAGGGACGTTTTGGACTTCAACCTGAAAAAGCTCAGGGATAAAATACCCGATGCGGTGTTCGAGGGGCTTTTTCTTGGAGGAAGCCTGTCGGCGGATACGGCCCGGAAGGCATTCGAACGGGTCGGGCTGATAATCATACCTACTGCCTTTTACGAGGATATAAAAGAACGGCTGCCGGAGGACAAGCCGGTGGTAAAGACATCGGCCGAATTGAAGGACCTGGAAAGTCTCAGGAAGGGGACGGAGAAAAAGGCCAAAACGGCGGTTATAAGCATGAGTGACAGAGCGGCAGGCGCCATGGCGGAATTGTTCGTTTCATCGGGGCTTTTCCGTCCAAAGCTTACCATTGCCGTCGATGACCTGGACAAACACAAAAAAGAGTTAAAGGAAATAGATACGATCGTGTCCTGTATAAGCGCCCAGGAAACAATTGAGGGCTCAAAGCTGAAAGGGAAAGCCCTTTATTGCTTTTCGGACTATATCAATGAAGAGAGCATAAAAGAAATAAAACAGGAAATCGATAGTTTGAAAAAGACGTAAACTATATATGTATACCAGTAAACTAGGAAAATAATAATTTGAATATATAATAACACTTTTCTTCTGTCCCTATTTCTTTACAACCCTTCGATAGAGGCCTCTCCCATATGGGAAGTATTAGGTGTTTAAATTTTTCTGCTGCTGTGGTATATATAATGAAGGCAATAAGGATTTTATCCACCATGGAGCGCTAAATCCGGAGAAGCACCGAACAAATGTTTGATTTTTTCTCTAGATTTGATATAATAGTAAGCGGTTGATTGACTTATATGGATACATTATCCATTTGATGCGTTAGGAGTATATTATGATCAGAGACAGTATTTTTATAAAAGGTGCCAGAGAGCACAATCTGAAAAACATTGATGTGGAGATTCCCAGGGATAAATTTGTGGTCATCACGGGTTTAAGCGGCTCGGGTAAATCCTCCCTTGCTTTCGATACCATCTACGCGGAAGGACAGAGAAGGTATGTGGAGTCCCTCTCCGCATATGCCAGGCAGTTTTTAGGGCAGATGGAAAAGCCGGAGGTTGATTACATAGACGGACTGTCACCTGCAATATCCATCGACCAGAAGACCACCAGCAGGAATCCCCGTTCCACCGTGGGAACGGTAACGGAGATTTATGACTATCTGAGGCTTTTGTATGCCAGGATCGGGGTTCCCCATTGCCACATCTGCGGAAAGGAAATCTCCCAGCAAACGGTGGACCAGATGGTGGACAATATCATGGCCCTGGAAGAAGGCTCGAAGATACAGCTTCTGGCTCCTGTGGTAAGGGGGAGAAAAGGCGAATACCACAAGCTGATTGAGGATGCAAAAAAGAGCGGGTATGTGAGGCTGAGAATCGATGGAGAGGTCGTTGACATAAACAGCGAGATCAACCTGGACAAGAACAAAAAGCACACCATTGAAATTGTTGTGGACAGGCTGGTCGTGAGGCCCGATATCCGGAAAAGGCTGGCGGATTCCGTGGAAACGGTGCTGCATTTGAGCAGCGGCATCCTGGTTGTGGATGTGATAGACAAGGAAGCGCTGTTGTTCAGCCAGAATTTCGCCTGCAGCGATTGCGGGATCAGCATCGAAGAACTGACGCCCAGAATGTTTTCCTTTAACAATCCTTTTGGAGCATGCCCTGTTTGCAGCGGTCTGGGAACACTGCTGAAGATAGACCCGGACCTTGTCATACCCGACAAATCCAAATCGCTGGCAGAAGGAGCCATTGTGGTGGGAGGCTGGAACATCGAGAACCAGGACGGCTATTCCAGGATGTATATAAACGCACTTGCCAAGCACTACAACTTTAATGTGCACACACCGGTTGAAAAGCTGCCCCCGCATATACTGGACATCATCCTCTACGGCACAAAGGGTGAGAAAATCAAAATCACCTACGAGAAGGAATATGGAAGCGGCAACTTCATGAGCGCTTTTGAAGGAGTCATAAGCAGTATTGAAAGGCGCTACAAGGAGACGCAATCGGAAGGGATGAAACAGTACTACGAGGAATACATGAGCAGCAATCCCTGCCCCGAATGCAAGGGTGCCAGGCTCAAAAAGGAAAGCCTTGCCGTGACGGTAGGGAAAAGGAACATTAACGAAGTTACAAAAATGGCTGTTTCGGACATAAAAGAGTTTTTTGGGAGCCTTGACCTGACCCAAAGGGACAAGCTGATCGCCCATCAGATATTGAAGGAGATCAATGCCAGGGTTGGTTTTCTGGTGGATGTAGGCCTCGGCTATCTCACGCTTTCACGCTCCGCAGGAACCCTCTCGGGAGGCGAGGCCCAGAGAATAAGGCTGGCTACCCAGATCGGCTCAGGGCTGATGGGAGTCCTCTATATCCTGGATGAGCCCAGCATAGGCTTGCACCAGAGGGACAACGAAAAACTCCTCAAAACCCTCAAAAGGCTCCAGAGCCTGGGCAACACCCTAATCGTCGTGGAGCATGACGAAGAAACCATGTATGCTGCCGATCATATTATAGATATGGGACCCGGAGCAGGGATTCACGGGGGACATGTGGTGGCGGAAGGGGATGTGGAGTATATCAAGCAGTGCCGGGAGTCAATCACCGGCCTTTACCTGAGCGGCAGCAAAAAAATCGAAATACCGGAAAAGAGAAGGAAAGCCAATGGGAAATGGCTTGAAGTCGTGGGCGCCAGGGAGAACAATCTGAAAAACGTGAATGTCAAGTTCCCTCTGGGCGTATTTACCTGCGTCACCGGTGTATCCGGCTCCGGAAAAAGCTCCCTTGTCAATGAAATCCTGTACAAGAAGCTGGCGGCGGAGCTGAACAAAGCCAGGACCAGAGCGGGAGAACATGACTTTATAAAAGGTCTGGACCACCTGGACAAGGTAATCGATATCGACCAGTCACCCATCGGGAGGACCCCCCGGTCCAACCCCGCCACTTATACGGGGGTATTCGACCATATCCGGGAGGTTTTCTCGGAGACCACCGAAGCAAAGATGAAGGGCTACAAGTCCGGAAGGTTCAGCTTCAATGTAAAAGGCGGGCGCTGCGAAGCCTGCAACGGCGACGGTATCATTAAGATTGAGATGCACTTTTTACCCGACGTTTATGTGCCCTGCGAGGTGTGCAAAGGCAAGCGCTACAACCGGGAGACCCTGGAAGTGAGGTATAAGGGAAAAAATATCGCCGAAGTGCTGGACATGACGGTGGAAGATGCTCTTGAATTTTTTAAGAACATCCCCCGTATCCAGAAAAAGCTCCAGACCCTTTATGATGTGGGGCTTGGCTATGTAAAGGTGGGGCAGCCCTCCACAACCCTTTCGGGAGGCGAGGCCCAAAGGGTCAAGCTTGCCACCGAGCTTTCAAAGCGCAGTACCGGAAGCACCA
Source organism: Bacillota bacterium (assembly GCA_023424965.1). Classification (GTDB taxonomy): domain Bacteria; phylum Bacillota; class Clostridia; order Acetivibrionales; family JAFADI01; genus JAFADI01. The sequence goes on along the minus strand of JAFADI010000047.1, from coordinate 5,409 downwards.
TGTACATCCTGGATGAGCCCACCACAGGACTCCATGTTGCGGATGTCCACAGGCTGATCGATATTCTGCAAAGGCTTGTGGACAGCGGAAATACGGTGATAGTCATTGAGCACAACCTGGATGTGATAAAAACGGCAGACCATCTGATCGACCTTGGACCGGAAGGCGGAAACAAGGGCGGTAGTATCATTGCCGAAGGAACGCCCGAAGAAGTGGTAAAAGTTGAAGAATCCCATACAGGACATTTTTTGAAGAAAATAATCTAGCTGATCAAGGGTTGATTCGTATGCCGGTGAGATCAATGCAAAAAGAAGAAGACACAGAGAAGAGGAGCCCCCTTGTCAGAAACTATATACTCAATATTTCTGACGGCAGCTTTTTTAACCTGGCCATGGGGATGGTTCCCCTCAATACGGTTCTCACTTATTTCATTTCGGATTTTGTTTCGCAGAAGTGGCTGATCGGTCTGCTTTCCTTTCTGAACATCCTGCTGATGTTCTCGCCTCAGATCCTGGTGTCCAAAAAGCTGGAGAAGCTTCGGCTGTATAAGCCCTTCCTCCTGAAAAACGCACTGGCTCTGAGGCTGATGTGGCTTTTGCTGGGTCTTGATGTTCTGCTTTTTGCCAGAAGCAATCCGGTTCTGTTTGTGGTCCTCTTTTACCTGTTTTATTCCCTCATCGGCCTCTTCTCGGCGTTCACCAATATCACCTGGCTGAACTTCATCGTCAAAATCATACCCAATGAATACAGGGGACGGTTCATGGGTATCCGGTCCACAATTTCAGGGGTTTTCGAATCCATGGGAGCGCTGCTGATGGGGGTGGTGATCCACAAGTTTTCCTACCCCGTAAACTATGGCGTGCTCTTTTTGATTGTGTTTTCCCTGACCATGATATCCATCTGGATCGTGTCCCTGTCCGTTGAGGAGGAATCGGAGAAAGGCCTCAACGCCGACAACAGGGAAAATTATTGGAACAGGATGGTGGGAGTTATCAAATCAGATACCAATTTCTCCTGGTATCTGATAACGGTGGCGCTCATCGGGGGCTTCGGGAAGATGGCCTTTGCCTTTCACATTCTGTTTGCGAAGGAAAAGCTGGGAATCATTGGGCAGCAGGTTGCCTATGCCACCTTCATACTCTTGATCAGCCAGAGCGTAGGCTACCTCCTGTGGGGTCTCATCGGAGACAAATACGGGTTTAAGATAACCCTGGAACTGTCGGCAGTCATTTTTCTGCCCGCCCTGCTGCTCACTTACCTGATGTCGGATATTCTGGTATTTTATATATCCATGGGTTTGTTCGGGCTGGCGCAAAGCGCCAGGAATGTCAACGAAAACAATCTTGCCCTGAACCTTTGCCAGGAAAGTGAAAACCAGCCTCTGTACATAGGTTTGCGGAATTTCCTCATGGGGCCTTTGTTCGCCCTCAATCCGGTTTTTGCCGGACTCATTTTCGACTTTCTGGGACTTGATTTTCTCTTTGCCTCATCCACGATTTTCATTCTGGCGGGCCTCATTATCATGCTGAGGCGTGTGAGGGAGTATAAATGAGCCTTTTCTAAACATATCCGTCATAAAGAAATTCTACATTTGCCATAATAATTTTGTATTATTAAGATACCAGTACAGTAGTAAAGTTAACAAAAATTTAACATTGGGGCTTTTCCCTTAGAAGCCTATCCATTGGTGGATTTGTCCCCAAATAGGCTGGATATGTGTAAATTATAGGTTAAGAGAATGTTGTGTTTAGGTTAACACTATTGTATAATCCATTTTGGACTAATAAATTACGTGGTGCGGAGGAATGTAGAAATGTTTAGAATAACGCGCAAAGAAGAAGTGTTTTTCGACTTGTTTGTCGAAACTGCGGAACATACATGCAAAGCTGCGAAAATGCTCGAGGAACTGATGAACAATTATGTAAGGGTAAATGAAAAAGTCAAGGCCATTGAAGAGTGTGAACATGAATGTGACATTCAGGTCCATAAGGTTCTCGAGCAGTTGAACAAGTCTTTTATCACTCCCATCGATAGAGAAGATATCAACCTCATTGCAAAGGAAATGGACAACATTACCGACGACATCGAATCCACGGCCCACAGGTTTAATATGTTCAACGTAAGTGAAATTACCGAGGATGCCAAAGAGATGGCCCGGCTGATTGTTAAATGTACCCAGGAATTGAAAAGTCTCATGAGCGAGCTCAAATACATGAAAACCAGCAAGGCATTAAAGGAAAAGATCATCGAAGTGAACAGGATTGAGGACGAAGGGGATACCATCTTCAGGACTGCCATAACCAAGCTTTTTATTAAAGAAAACAACGCTGTAGAAGTAATTAAATGGAAAGAAATCTACGAGTATCTTGAAAATACCCTTGATGCGTGTGAAGATGTTGCCAATATCGTAGAAGGGGTTGTAATGAAGCATGCCTAGTGGTATTACTTTTACTCTTGCCGCCGTTGTGGTTTTAGCCCTTTGCTTCGATTTTATAAACGGCTTTCATGACACGGCCAATTCAATCGCGACGACGGTTTCCACCAGGGTGCTGTCACCCAAGACCGCAATCATTATGGCGGCAATCCTGAACTTTGTGGGAGCCCTGGTCAATCAGAGTGTGGCGGGCACCATCGCCAAGGACCTGGTAGACAACAGCCTCATAAACGAATACGTGGTCATCGCAGCGCTGATTGCTGCAATCATCTGGAATCTGATCACATGGTACTATGCCATTCCCAGCAGTTCCTCCCATGCCCTGTTCGGGGCCATCATCGGTGCGGCCATCGTATATACCTTCAGCATTGAGTCCATCAAATGGGACGGAGTGGTGAAAAAGGTGCTTCTGCCCCTGATCGCTTCTCCCGTCATAGGCTTCCTGCTGGGATATATGCTAATGAAGCTGCTCAATATTCTCTTGAAACCTCTGTCCCACCGCACGGTAAATAAATGGTTTGCAAAACTCCAGATCCTATCGGCTGCATTAATGTCTTATTCCCACGGAAATAACGACGCACAGAAGTCCATGGGTATCATCACCCTGGCGCTGATTGCGGCAAATATGAACGGGGGGAAGCAGGGAACCCAGACCTGGGTAATTTTTGCCTGTGCCACTGCCATGGCATTAGGAACCTCCATCGGAGGCTGGAGGATCATTAAAACCGTCGGGCTGAACATGCTGAAAATGGAGCCCATCAACGGATTTGCAGCGCAGACGGGATCCGCTATGGTCATTGAAACCATGACCTATTTCGGAGCGCCTGTGAGCACCACCCACATCATATCCACGGCGGTTATGGGTGTGGGAGCTTCCAAAAGGCTTTCCGCCGTGAGATGGGCCATTGCCAGGAATATTGTGTGGGCCTGGGTGCTTACCATTCCTACAACTGCATTGATTGCCTCGGCAGTGATGGCTATCTTAAAATTGCTTGGCCTCTAAAGAATGCTATTGGAAAAGATAAAAATACCTGTATTGTAGTTGAAATATCCAGATATATTGACTATAGCACAGGTATTTTTATTTACGACAAGTTAAATCTATTTATTTACTCCGGTGGATTTGTAAGGGTGGGCTTCGTTATTCGACCACAACACCATTCTGTGGTATACTTAAATTTAATAAATGCATATATTGTATGCCAAGCATACATTTATATATATTTTGATTCAACCTCATATTAGGGAAACAGACGGATCAAGGGGAAATACGTATAATATATAGGAAGAGCTGCGACAGGAGGTGGCTGTATAAATGATGTGTTCAGCATGTAAAGAAAATTACGCGGTAGTATTCATAACGAAAATCGTCGACGGCAAGCAGACCCAGGAAGGTTTATGTCTGACCTGTGCAAAAAGGCAAGGAATAAAGCCTATTAATCAGCTTATAGAGCAGACCGGCATGACGGAAGAGGATATCGACAGCCTGAATAAGCAGGTTAGCAATTTGTTTGATAATATAGATGCCGACAGCATGAACAACAGTATTGCTCCCAATAACGGAACCAACAAGGAAAATCCTTTTTTCAGCTTTATAAACAAGGCTTTTTCAAAAAATGAGGATGGTTCGGAACCTTTAAGAGAGCAGCACAGGGAACAGATGGACGACAAGGACGGCAAAAACAGTACCCGGACGAAAACCCAGGAAAAGAAGGCTCCGAAGAAGAAAAAATATCTGGATATGTACGGAGCAAACCTGACGGACCAGGCAAAGGAGAATAAACTGGACACGGTTATCGGAAGGCACAGGGAAATTGACAGGGTCATACAGATACTGAACCGGAGAACCAAGAACAACCCTGTCCTCATCGGTGAACCCGGTGTCGGGAAAACCGCCATTGCGGAAGGCCTCGCCGTTAGAATCGCCGAAAGGCAGGTTCCGGCAAAGCTGTTCAATGTGGAGGTATACCTTCTGGATCTTACGGGAATTGTTGCCGGCACCCAGTTCCGGGGACAGTTTGAAGGCAGGATGAAGGGCATTCTGGAAGAGGCCAAAAGCCTGGGCAATATCATTCTGGTGATCGACGAACTGCACAACATCATGGGAGCAGGGGAAGCGGAAGGCGCCATGAACGCCGCCAATATTTTAAAGCCTGCCCTTTCAAGAGGGGAAATCCAGATTATCGGAGCGACCACCCTCAATGAATACAGGAAGCACATTGAAAAAGACTCGGCCCTTGAAAGGAGGTTCCAGCCCGTTGTGGTAGAGGAGCCTTCCGTTCAGGAGACCATTGAGATATTAAAAGGCATCAAGCATTACTATGAAAACTATCACCGGGTTAAAATCTCCGATGAGGTTTTAAAGACAGCGGCAGTGCTTTCCGAAAGGTATATCACCGACAGGTTCCTGCCCGACAAGGCCATCGACGTGGTGGACGAGGCGGGTTCACGGGCAAACCTGAAGAATGTGGGCCTGGTTGAGCTGGAGTCTTTAAAAGAAGAGTTGAAGAAAGTGCAGGAAGAGAAGGAATATGCCATTTCGGCGGATTCCATCGAGGACTACCAGAAGGCTGCAGACCTGAAGGTGCGTGAATGCAAGCTGCTGCAGCAGATAAGGGATATCGAGGACAAGAACAAGGATGTGGAGATTACCGTAGACGATATCGCCTACGTTGTGGAGGCCTGGACCAAGATTCCCGTGCAGAAGATCACGGAAATCGAGGCGGAAAAGCTGCTGAACCTGGAGGACAGGATCCATGGCCGGGTTATCGGCCAGCATGAAGCGGTTACCAGCGTTGCAAAAGCCATCCGGAGAAGCAGGTCGGGCTTCAAAAAGAAGAAGAGGCCTGCATCCTTCATATTCGTAGGTCCTACGGGCGTGGGAAAAACGGAGCTCGTCAAGGCGCTGGCAGTGGAACTTTTCGAAAGCGAAGAAGCCCTGATAAGGCTCGACATGTCGGAATACATGGAAAAGC
>JAFADI010000246.1 GCA_023424965.1 Bacillota bacterium | reverse complement strand
ATATTATATCAAAAAATCCCGGCGATTTAAACTGCCGTTAAAGGCTTTCCAGATTTCCGAAAAATTTCACGCCTTCTTTATCGCCGCATCCGGTGATGAGCCTGTCCCATTCCGAAGCACTGTACGTGCCGCCGTCGGCAATGTCTTTCAGGGGTATCAGTACAAAAGCCCGCTCAAACATTCTGGGATGGGGAACCTGAAGCTTCTCGGAATTTATTTCCAGGTCCGCAAAAAGCAAAATATCGATGTCGATGGTCCTGGGACCCCATCGCAGGTTCCTGACCCTTCCAAGCTCCTGCTCTATTTCATGAAGCTTCTCAAGAAGTTCCACAGGTCGGAGGCCGGTAGAAATCTTTAGGGCCAGATTTAAAAACCGGCCCTGCTCCGTATATCCGACAGGGTCCGTTTCATAAACGGACGACATCTTCACCAAATCCGTATCTTCCATCTGTTTTAAAGCCTCCACCGCAGCCTTTAAATTCCCGACCCTGTCGCCCATATTGGAGCCCAAACTCAGATAAACGTCACAGATCATTTTTAGACCTCTTTATTTCTATTTCCGCCCAGTCCAGCTCACCCCCCATGGGTGCGTCAGGCTTCCGTATCCGGATGGTCAGTTCGTCTATTCCCTCATAAGTCGACAGTATTTCCCGGGAAATGCTGTCTCCCAATCTCTCAATCAGTCGATATTTCCGGTTTTCTGCAATTTCTCTCACCGTTTCGAAAACCCTGGAGTAATCGATGGTCTCCTCCAGATTGTCCGTTTGTCCCGCCTTTTTCAAATCGGCAACCATCTCAACATCGATAAAGAAGTACTGCCCTTTCTCCTGCTCCTCCGGCAATACGCCGTGGTATCCGTAGAATTTCATGTTCTTTAAAGTTATTTTATCTCTTTTCATCCATCCGTTCTTCTCTCTTCGTTATTTATACTCTTACCATAGCATCCGTCATTCTTGCCACTCTTACCATTTCCTTAACATCATGCACCCGGATTATGTCAACTTTATTGGAAATACCCAGGGTTACGGTTGCGGCCGTTCCTTCCAGTCTTTCTTCCACAGGCAAATTCAATATGTTTCCTATCATGGACTTCCTTGAGGTCCCCAGAAGCACCGGCAGGTTCAAGGTATCCAGCTCCCTCAGCCGCCTCATTGCTTCCAGGTTGTGTTCCAGCGCTTTCCCAAAACCGATGCCCGGGTCCACTACCAGGCTTTCTCGTCTTATGCCGGCTTTCTCCGCCAATTCGATGCTCCTGCGCAAAAATTTGATGATGTCGCCCATTACATCCGTATATACCTTTTCTTCCTGGTTGTGCATCATCACGATGCCCGCATTGTGCTTTGAAATCACCTCTGCCAGGCCTGCATCCCGCTGGAGGCCCCACACGTCGTTGACGATGCTGGCCCCCGCCTGCAGGGCCTTTTCTGCGACCAGGGCCTTTGAAGTATCCACGGAGATGGGTACATTCACTTCTTTTGCCAGTCTTTCAATGACCGGAACCACCCTGCCGATCTCCTCAATGGCGTCTACAGGCTCATGTCCCGGCCGGGTGGATTCCCCGCCCACGTCAATGATGTCGGCCCCATCCTGGATCATTTCCCTGGCCTTCCTCACTGCACTCTCGATGTTATTGAACTTTCCCCCGTCGGAAAATGAATCGGGAGTAACATTCAAAATACCCATGACATAAGTTTTCTCTCCAACCGGCAACGTATATTTGCCCCATTCGAACTTCTCAGGCTTGCCCTTTTCCACATTTTCCAGGGCTCTGCGGATTTCCTCTCCGATCTCTTTCAGGGTGCCGGACTGCATACCGAGTTTGTACAGCAGGCTGCCGTACTGGCTGTAAGTGCCCATCAGCAATATGTCCGTGGCTTCCACACTGCAGCCGGCTGCACCCCTGTTAACAGCGGCATCCCCGCCCTTGCCCAGCATCTCCTGCTTGATTACATTTGCCGCATAGGGCTTGATATTTTCAACTTTTATTGTGACAAACACCGCCTTGGGAGAAAGCCAGGGAATTGCGGCTGCATCCACACCCACCTTTCGTATTTCCTCTCTGGCGGCATTCATGTTTTGAATATAAAGGACTCTGGCATTTACCATTTATCTCCCTCCCCTGATTTAAGAGCACCACAAGTTATATTTTCACCGGTGCTTCATGCGTTGTGCCGGCTTATTACTTATCACAAAAACCTTATGTCTCCCTTTATGCCCTCGCCGCACACTTCCAGAATGCCGAAGGAAAAGCGCTCCTGCCTTCGCTTGTCCGTGGGAGAGCCGGGATTGAAGTACAATACGCCGTCGATGACCTGGTTAAACGGAATATGGCTGTGCCCAAAAACGATACAATCCACTTTTTCACCGGCAAAGGCCTTCTTCACTCTTTCCAGGGTGGTTCCTGACGGACCGTCCCCATGGATAACGCCAATGCGCCGGCCGCCGGCCTCTACTGTTCTTTTTTTCCCCAGCATGCCCGCCATATAATCATCGTCGGTATTTCCGGCTACGGCTTCGACCTTTGCGATTTCCTCCAGCTCATAGATGACATAATCTTTATTGATGTCTCCCGCATGAATAATCAGCTCCACACCCTCCAGTCCCTGCAGGAGGGCTTCCGGAAGCGCTCTGGCCTTCCGGGGGATGTGGGTATCGGATACTACGCCTATCCGCATGGGCTATTCCACCTTCAAGCTTGCCTTAAGTATTTTTACCATGTCTTCTTCCGTCACATCTTTTATATTAAAAGATGCACTCCTCTGCCTGATGGCAAGAGAGGCATACTTCTTAATTTCCTCATCCGTGAATGTGCCGCTGCTGTCCAGCAGCAGCCCAATTTTTTCTCCGAAGTCCTCAATGCTCTCCAAATTCATCCGCCTGAGAATATTGTCGATCTTTTCCTTTGCCGCCCCATAGTTAAATTTGAAGTATTCTTTCATCAAAAGGCCGTTGGCCTTTCCATGGGGAATATCCCTAAAATAGGTGAGGGAGTATCCCATCCCATGCACAATCGTTGTCCCTGTATGGGAGATTACCATGCCTCCCAGCATGGAAGCATAGAGCAGCTTTTCTCTTACCTCATAACTCAGGTTCCGGGCTGCCATGGGTTCCATACACTCCCCAATGAGGCCGATGGCTTCCACCGCCAGAATGTCGCTTGCGGGAGTACTCCTCCTGCTCAAATAACCCTCTACCGCATGGGACAGGGCGTCCACGCCCGTATTTACCGTTGTACCGTAATCCATGCTTTCCGTATATCCCGGATCCAGAAAAGCCGCCTTTGGAAAAGTATCCTCGTTTCCAAAGCTCATCTTGGTCTCCATATCTTTTCTTGTAAGAATGGAATAGGGCGTTACTTCGCTTCCTGTTCCGGCTGTCGTAGGTATTGCTATGATCGGCAGTGGTTTTTTGTCAAAACTGTTTTTGTACAACTCCAGGGGGTCCATCCTGTTCACTGCAAGCACGGCAATGGCTTTTGCCGCATCCAGCGGCGAGCCGCCCCCGATCCCTATGATAAAATCCGCCCCGAAGGCAGCGGCCCTGTCGCCGCCTTCCTTCACATTCTCAAGGGAAGGATTGTTTTCCACCCGGTCAAAAATATCATATACGATATCCAGCTCCTTCAGGATACCGGTGACATCTCCAAGGGCCCCGCTGGCTCTGGCAGAACTCCTGCCGCCCACAATCATCGCCCTTCTTCCGTACCTGGCCAGCTCCTGCCGGTTGTTTTCAATGCATTTCCTTCCAAAAAAAGCCTTTGTGCCTATGTAAAATTTAAAATTCATATATTAACCGCCATTCTGCCGCACAGCACCGGCACATACTAGTTATGGTTCCGCTTATCTGCTGTGCAAGGAATGATAAGCGGTTAATTGGCCATGTGCGAAGCACGGCTATAAATTCAGGGCTTGGTTACCTTGAAAGATAAATCTTTTAAGGTAACCTCCTCACTTCCACAGGAATATTATATCATGAACTCAAAAGGGTTTATGATATAATTGCGCAAGTGCATTTCGGCACCGCCGAAAATCTTGCACGCGCATAAATTCATATAATAACCGCCATAAGTGTTTCTACGGTTATTATATCATAATAAATACCATCGCCCAATTGCTGCAAAATCTCGTCCCGCATAAATCACGCGTTGTGGCGATTATAAACCTGTACCTTTACAAACTGCAGCTTTTGTTTAAAATGGTTAGTATGGAAACAAAGCATATGGCTCATAGGAGATTGCATTGATGGCAGCAAAGAATCTTAAAAGCCCGAGACGCATCATATTGTCCCTGGCTTTAAAATATAATTACGAAAAAAGGCACGCACTCATGGTGGAGGCCACCGCCCTTAAGCTCTTCGATTTCCTGCGGACCCGGTCCGGCCTGGGGGACAGGGATCGAAGCCTGCTCAGCCATGCTGCCCTGCTCCATGATATCGGCAATTTTATCAGTGATAAAAGCCACCACGCCCACAGCAAATACCTTATCGAGAAGGATAAAAGCCTGAGCTCCTATGACGCAGGCAGCAGGCATCTCCTCTCGCTGAT
>JAFADI010000042.1 GCA_023424965.1 Bacillota bacterium | reverse complement strand
ACCACCGGAGGAAGTAATACTGGGGCGAGAGAATGGTCTCGAAGTTGGTCAGGATGAAAGGCTTTGGAATCAACCGGAAAGGATATTCAAATACGTTTGCATTGAGCTTGAAGGAGGAGGACAGCATAAAAATAAAGGGAAAAATGTTCAAAAGCCCGAAAGCGATGATAACGGCGCTGATGGTTATTTTCAGCCCATCCGGCTTCCTTCCCGGACGCTTCTCTTCCCTCCCCGTTTCCATGGGTAAGTCTCCCTTTTTTATTAGTAATGAACCCATTTTTTTTGCCCCCTCCATTGTATGGTTGCCACCACCGCCAGTATGATGAGCATAAATACCGACTGGGTGGCTCCGATTTGCATTTTGTTGTAATCAAAGGCCTGCTGGTAGGTATAAATGGACAGCACCTTGGATTCACTTCCCGGCCCTCCCTGCGTCAGGGACATGATGATGGCAAAATTCTGCATGGAAGAAATAATGGAGGTGATCAGCAGAAAGAAGGTTGTGGGGGAAACCCACGGCACCGTGATGCTGAAAAACTTCTGTATCTCGTTGGCCCCGTCGATTTCGGCAGATTCGTACAGGGATTTGGGCACATCCTGCAAGGCCGCGATATAGGTCACCAGGTTGAGGCCCAACCCGTACCAGACGGCAATGACCACAATGGTGGGTATGACCATTTCCACATTCCCCACCAGCCATTCCGGCGGGTTTGCAACGCCAAAGGCCTTGATGAGCATATTCACCGGCCCCTCCTTGTAATCCAGCAGCAGCAGCCAGACAACACTGATGGCCACGATGTTGGATATATAGGGGAGGAAGTAGAGGGTTCTGGTGAAATTGCTGGCGTATATTTTGCCGTTCAGGAAGTATGCAAGCACAAGGCTGAAGGACATGATGAGGATGACATAGATCACCGAGAAAAAGGCGCTTCTGCCGAGGGCCATCAAAAAGTCATTGTCCTTCAGGACAGTGATATAGTTTTCAAATCCCACAAATTTTATTCTGGAAAGGTTTCTGGTTGGATACCGCATGTTCGTAAAGCTGGTAAGAACCGTTACAAGGAAGGGAAGCCCCTGGAAGATCAGGAACCCTATGAAATAGGGGATCATGAACAAGTAACCGGTCAGCTCTTCCTGCCTTGAAATACTCAAGCTTTTCATTTTCACATTCATATTGGCCACCTAATTTGAGTTTATAAGCAATATTGTGAAGTGGGTTGACCCGGCTTCACAATATTGCGTCATGCACTGCTATTTATCTTGGGGAAATTTCTCTTATTGCTGCTTCAGGTCGTCTGCGATTGCCGCGTCCGCCTTTTGTTTTATCGTCTTAAGGGCTTCCTCCGCGCTCTTCTTTCCAACGCCGTACAGCTCGCCCTCTTCGATGAAGGTCTTGTTGATCACCGCTGCACCGAGCCCGTTGATCTTTTCGTCCACCAGGGTTATTTCAGGGTTGAACCATACCTTGATGTAATCCTCCACGGCGACTCCGTCGGCTTCGTTGCCTTTGATGAAGTGCTCGGTGATATACTCCGTGATTTCATCCTTGCTCATGTCGATTCTGGTGGGCTGTCTCTCCGAGTCGATTTTGTAGGATTCTTCCGCGAAGAGCTCCGCCAGCTTAAAGGCCGCCTCGGGATTTTTTGTGCCTTTGGCCACTGCAAAGCCGCCTACGATCATGGAGGAGGCGGGTTTTCCGCCATCGGGATAGGGCATGGGAAGAATTCCGTATTTCCAATCCCTGGGATAGGTTTTCTTGTCCATGACGAAGGTCGTCGTCCAGCCACCGTTTACCAGCATGCCGTATTTACCGGATGCAAAGGCATCCCATGGAATTTTCTTGGATTTCATGGTAAGGATGTCCGGTTGGATCTTTTGTACCGTTCCCAGGTCATGGACGAATTTCAGCGCATCCACAAAGGCGGGGTCGTCGAAGTTGGAGGTTCCGTCCTGCTTGTAGTCGGGAATGCCCTTCTGGTGGGCCAGCATATACTGGTAGCTGTCCCAGTCCAGGTTCATGAAGGATCCATAGATGCCCTTGTCAGGGTTTGTAAGCTTTTTGGCCGTTTCAACGTACTTGCTCCAGGTCCAGCCGTCGGCTGTGGGATAGGGGACACCGGCATCGTCAAAAATCTTCTTGTTGTAAAGGGTGATCCATACATCCTTTGTCTGGGGCAGTCCGTAGATCAAATCATTCTTTACCTTTATATTGGTACCGAATTTGGCTTTCAGGTCCACACCGTTTTTTTGCGCCACGTCATTCAACGCCAGTACCGATTCGGAAGAGATATACTTATCGAGGATCATTCCGAAATAATAGAAAATATCGGTGGGTACATCCCCTGCCATCAGGCTGATGCTGAGCTTCTTGTCATATTCGGGGCCGTTTGCCGAGATATCTGCAAATTCGATATCATAGTTGAGTTTTTCCTTGGCAAGCTTTATGTAGTTCTGAAGAACAGGAAGGTTGGGAGCAAGGGGCATTGCAAACTTCAGCTTTACGGGCTCTGCAGATTTTTCCGCACCGGCTTCTTTTTGAGCGCCGCTGCTTTCCTCTGTTTTCTGACCGTCCGGTTGTTTTTCCCCGGCCGCCGGGGCTTTACCACATGCGGTAGCTATCGACAAAACCATCAGCAATGCCACAACCAGGCATAAGACCTTTTTCATCTTACTCATTCAATACACTCTCCTCTTTTAATGTTCTATCGGATGATTAAATTATAAAGCCTGCAGATAGGGTTATCCATTGGTAAGATTTAAGATTTGTTGACTATATTTGCTCCCGGAACCGGGACATGAAAATCAAAGCTTGTGGTTCTTGTCCAGAATGACGGGCATGTTGACGCTTATTACCGTACCGGAATCCTTGACGCTCTCGAGGGCCATGCCGTACTCTTCCCCGAAATAGAGCTTGATCCGCTCATTGATGTTCCTCAATCCGATTCCCTTGTGGCCTTTGCGGCTTCCTCCGGAATGCTCCTGCTGGTATGACTGGGGATTTTCAATCCTCCGCCTCAGGTTTTCCAGTTCTTCCGGCAGCATCCCCACGCCGTTGTCTGCCACGGAAAACCACAGCCTCCCATCCTCTTCCCGGACGGTAATGTCTATCCTGCCCGTTGTGCCCGTCATTTCCACGCCATAGGTGAGGGCGTTTTCCACGATGGGCTGGAGGATCATTTTAAGGGTATAATATTCCAGGATATTGTGGTCTTCCACATGGATATGGTACTCGATCCTTCCTTTGTACCTGAGCTTCTGAATGTCGATATAGGCCTTTACATGCTCCAGTTCCTCCGAAACGCTTACCAGCAGATTGCCGCTGTTGACGGATATTCTGTACAGGTCCCCCAGGGATGCGGCCATGTCACAAATTTCCCGCTCCCCCGCCAGCTGGGCCTTCCAGATGATGGATTCCAGGGTGTTGTACAGAAAATGGGGGTTGATCTGTCCCATCAGCACATTCAGTTCCGCCTCTTTCTTCTTTTTCTCCAGCTCATACTCGTCTTTGATGAGTTTTCTTATTCTGGCGATCATGCTGTTGAAATACCCGGCCATGTCGCTTATCTCATATTGTCCCTTTACCTCCACATGCACGTCCAGATTGCCTTTCTCCGCCGCCTTCATGGCTCCGATCAGCGTCCGGATGGGCTTTACGATACTTCCCGCCAAAATGGTGATAAACCCGATGGAGATGAAGATGAACACCGATATCATCAGCACCGTAACAAAAAGCAGGGGGCTGACCCTCTCGGATATTTCGTTGACGGGTACCTTTCCTACCACAACCCATTCCTTCTCCCTCAAGGGCTTGGAGAAAATCATCTGCTTTTTGCCGTTTTCCTCCAGATATACGGCGTCCTTGTCCTCCGCTTCCACCAGATCCACCAGGTTTTTTTCCACCCTCAGCTGGCTCAGCTTGTTTTCATCGCTGCGGGACAGAAGCTCTCCCGCCCGGTTGAAGATCAGGATCTCTCCCGAGCTGCCCAGGGTTATGCCGGAATATGCGCTGTAAATGGCCTTTTCCGGTATGGCAAAAATCCCGGTGCCGATGTACTCCCCCGTCCCCGGTTTGAGAAGGGCGCGGCTTGCCAGGACCACGTAGCTGTTTCTCAGGTCACTGCTTACGGCGGTGCTGAAAATGTCCTGCTGCAGGGGATACCAGTGTACGATGGTGTTGGACCTTTTGCACTCGTTGACCATCCTGTCCACCTGCTCTTTTGCTTCGGGAGTGAAATCACTGGAATAGCTGATGCTAATGATCTGCCCGTTTTTGCCGGACAGCGCCAGGATCCGGATGCCGTCAAAGGAGGAGAGGTAGTTGTTGATGATTTTATCTGCAAAAAGCACGTCTCTGGCCTCTTTGTCCCTGCTGCCCCCCGTTTCGGGATAATAATTTTCAACCAGCATTTTGTAGGTTTCTTCATCGTGCATCAGCATTTCCGAAAGGGTGTATACCCTGGAAATCATAACCTCACTGATGTTTCTCGACACCTGGTCGATGGTGTTGCCGATCAATTCCCTGGACAGGCCGAGAACGTGATTTCTGGAATAGAGCATGACGATGTAGTTGGATATGGAAATGGACAGGATGATGATCACCGATATAAATAGGATGAGCCGGTGCTTCAAGCTGATTTTTTCCATGCTGTTTTTAAACTTTTTCATCACATTCCAAGCCATCATAAACTCCTGTCACCGCTTATTCGCCCCTGAACTGGGAGGGACTCACGCCCGTGTAACTTTTGAACTTCCTGGAGAAATGGGAGATGTCCGCATAGCCCACCTTTTCGCCAACTTCGTAGGCTTTGACCCGCAGGTCCTTCAAGAGTTCCTTTGCCTTCTCCATTCTCAGCCTTGTAATATAGTCGGAGAAGTTCTCCCCCGTTTCCTCCTTGAACAGCTTGCTCAAGTAGGGAGGGCTCTTCTTAAAGAGCTCGGCCACCGATTCGAGGCATATGCTGTTGCTGCAGTAATTTTTTTCGATGTACCTTTTTATTTCTCCGATGATTCCCGATATTTTTTCCGTCCTTTTTCGCTCCACCTCACCGGAAACCCTGGTAAGGATGGAAAGCAGCCAGTCCTTTTTCGAATCCAGCGAGTTGATCTGATAGATGTCAAGAAAGCCCGAATTGTTCTCCTCAAGGATTTTCCGGATGCTTATCCCGTACTGGTAGAAATAGTTGTCCACTTCAAATACCATTTTCAGCATGCTCACGTCCACCAGTTCAAAGGACTTGAACATCTTATTTTTCAGCCTGTCCAATATGAGGCTGATGTAGGCGGACAGCTCGGCGGTTTTATTGGCGAAAATCAAATCGGTGATTTTTTCAATGTCGAAGGACAGAGCGGGAATGTCGTTTTCGAGAATGTTTTCCAGGTCGCTGAAGAGAATAATGCTCTGGTTGTCGAGGCAGATTTTCTGTTTGATGGCCTTCCTGGCCTGTAGATAGTAAGTATTTGTTTCCATCATATTTTCAAATTCATTGCTGATCCCTGCGGAAATGCTCAGCTTTCTGTCTTCAAAAACAATTTTCTGTATGTCCCGGATCACATTGAGCAGATTGCCCATGCCGGCGTTCAGACAGCAGATCCCCAGGATGCTCCCCTCATTGCCGATGAAGAATTTGCCCTGGACCGTCTCTTCCGCCAGCCGGTTGGCAACCTGTATGATGTAAAGATTCAGCAGCTGCCTCTTCTCCTCCGATACTTCCAGGATGTTCTGAACATTGTCGATTTCCATGACGACGACCGCCAGCTTGCCTTCCAGCATGTCCAGCTTATAGAAATTCTTTTTTTCGCCCATGTCCTTCTCATCTTGATAAAAGCCTGCCACAAGCTGGTTTAAAAATATTTGCTCCAGGTAGGGCAGGTTTTCTACAAGCCTTTTTTTAAGGCTGTCATATTCCTGCTTTTTCAGCGCCTCTTCATCCATGTGGGCCTTCAGCCTGGTGAACAGCTCCACAAAGGTGCTGATGCGCGTGGGCTTGAGCAGGTAATCGTAGACATTGTTCATGATGGATTTCTTTAAGTAGTCGAAATCACTATAGCCGCTGAGGATGACCATCTTAAGCGACGGATGGTTTTGAGAAAGGTATTCCATTAACTTGACGCCGTCCATTTTGGGCATCCGGATATCCGAAATAATCACATCGGGCCGGCATTCAGCCAGCTTTTCTATGGCTTCCAGGCCGTTTTCGGCTTCGCCGCAGATCTCATACCCCAGGCTCTGCCACGGAATCCCTTTTACGATCCCGTCCCTGATCATGCTTTCATCGTCCACCACAAGCAATTTATACATTTTGACCTCACAAAGGGCATTTGCGTAAAAACACAAAAAAAGAATGCATTACTTTTCTATTGTAACAGCATTCTTTTTTAAAATGCAAGAAGCCCCATGAAATATGATATTAAGTTGTATATGTAACGATACCTCCCATAAGTTTGGCCCCCTTATAAAACTTTTCACAAAAGCAGGCTGATATCCTTTTTACAAGGATATCGGCCTGCATAATAAGATATTTCAGGTATTTATTAAACTGCACTAATTGATGGTTCCGATTCTCACCTGTACATTGTGTCCTCCCTGAGACCTTGGAACGGAATTAACAGCGGCAACTTCACTTGTACCTGTCTGATATATGCTCGGCCAGCTGTAATTAAATCCGAAACTCCAGGGTTTTGTCGGATTCAAAATCCATGTATTCCCGTAGTCAGTACTGACAGATACATTTTGATTGCATGAGGTTACCAGAAGTCTGCCATCCGACATGGAAGTGATGTATGGACCGCAGTTCTGATCGGGAATGACGGTTCCTATGCCGGACGACCAAGTTTTCCCGTCACTGGAAGTTTTGCGGTAGATATTTCCTCCTTGGGTTGCAACGACTTCATATACCACCATATACTGTCCGTTTTTCATTTTTGTCACTACCGGCATGCCGGGTCTGGCTGCGGAATTGCCTGTATCCCAGGCCACTTTGATTTCCGCTCCCCATGTCGTTCCACCATTTGTTGATACCTTTTCTGCAATAATCTGGCTGTATTTCGGATTGGATGCGGCATACTTTTCGCTTGCATAGAAACAGGCCAAAGATCCGTCGTTGAGAAGCTGGAAATGGGGTTCGTACAATCCCCGATCCGGATTGCCAAGACTTCCAGGAGTCCCTTCATTGGAGTCCAGTGTGCTTAGATAAGGCCATGTAACTCCGCCGTCCGTGCTCTTGTATATGTATATCCTGTAGGACTCCTGCCACCTTACGGACCTTGCCGCCATTCTCAGCTCACCGTTGGCTAATTGCACAATCTGCCCGTTGTCCAGATCCCTGTTGTCATCAGCTATTGTGGATATTAAAGTCCAGGTGCGGCAATTGTCGGTGCTTTTGAATACCTGCAGCCTTGTACCTCCCCAGGAGGACATATGCGTATACCCGTTGTTGTCATAAATCGTCAATACGCAAAGCCAGGTTCCATTTGCAAGCTTCGTCAACCTCGCATATTCCGAGCCGAAAGTCCCCGGGCGAATACCGCGTGCATCCGCACCGGCATCTGTAAAGGTATTTACATTGTTAATTGTATAGGTACTCCCCCAGGTGATTGTATTTGCTGCATATACTGACGAGCATAGGGCAAATACCGCGGTTAACATCAATACCAGGACCACACGCATTACACTTACTTTTCTTCTTAACATGATTACACCTCCAAAATTTTTATAGTTTTCATAATTCCCACGATCGGCTCCTCTCCCCTCCTTTTATCTATTTAGGAATTATGTAAAGCCCATTATTCGTGAATACAATGCCGGAGCGTCCATCTCTAACCCTTTATCCCTGCCATTGATACGCCCTGGATGATGTATTTCTGCAATATAACGAACACCAGGATCGCAGGAACTGCCGCTACGGCGCTTGCCGTCAGGGAGGTATTCAGCTGCCCCGGGTTCATGCTTACCAGGGTGGGGATTCCTGTTGTGAGCACCATCAATTCCTCTGAGTTTATGTTGATAAAAGGCCAGATGAAGTTGTTGTAGGCCAGCAGGAAGACAAAGATGGCAACGGCCAGCATGGAGGACTTCGATAAAGGCATGCACACCGTCCACCACAACCGGAAATTTTTACAGCCGTCCAATCTGGCTGCTTCGATGTAGTCCTTGGGGATGCCGTCCATGAATTGTTTGATCAACAGGATTCCCAGGGGATTCGTCAGCCCCGGCAGGATGATTCCCCACATGGTGTCCACCATTTTCAAATGCATTGCCGTTTCGTAAAGCGGTATCAAAATGGCTTCTGTCGGAATCAGCAGGCCTGACACCACAAGAATATAGATAAAGGCCTTTGATTTGAATTCCAGCTTTGAAAAAGCAAAGGCAGCCAATGAACTCATATACACGCCAAGAATGGTTGAAACAATTGCAACAATAAAACTGTTCAGAGTCCAGCGCAGGATGCTTGAATTACTAAAAACATACGTGTAATTTTCCAGCGTAAAATTGCTGTAATTCACCCATTCCTTCAATTCCAGCGCCGTGTTGCCCAGCGGCTTCACCGAAACAATGAACATCCACACCAAAGGGAGAAAAAATAGTACAGCCAGCAATATTGCCGCAGCATTTAAAAGTATTTTCCTTAGATTCATTGCATGAATTCCTCCCTTCTCACTCAGTCCTCTTTATTTACAAATTTGTATTGCGCCACCGATATCACCAGCATTAAAAGGATGAACAGGACGGATTGAGCGGCGGCATCTCCAAAAAAGTCCTTTTTGAATCCGGTTACATAGATATAACGGATCAGTGTATTTGTGGTATCCCCCGGTCCCCCCTGGGTCATGATATGCACCTGTCCAAAGAGCTTTAAGCCAGCGATCACCTGGAAAAACACCTGCACCCGTGTTACCCTGGAAAGGGATGGCAGTACGATATGCAGCAACTTCTGCATTGGGTTTGCTCCATCCATATCCGCTGCTTCATAATACTCCTCCGGGATCTCCTGCAGTCCCGCCAGGTAGATCACCATGACAAAGCCAACCGTCCACCAGGCGGTGGTCAGAACGATGGACCACCATGCAAACCTTGTATCGGTGAGCCACGCCACATTTTTCGGGAGTCCCACCGCTCCCATCACCGCATTTACCAGACCGTTGTTGGCATCCAGCATCCGCATCCAGATGTAGCTTACGATGGATACGGAAAGTACATAGGGCAGGAAGTAAACTGCCCGGATTGCCGTCCTTGCAATGATTTTTTCATTGATAATCAGTGCAAGGATCAGGCCCAAAACGATGATAACCGGCGTTGACAGAAGAACAAAATAAAATGAGTTCCATATATAGAAATAAAAATCAGGATTTTTCAATACGCCGATATAATTTTTAAAGCCCACATATTTCTGCATCCCTGCGATTCCCCAGGAATGCAGGCTGATCCAGACACCTCTTAAAACCGGCCAGAAGTAAAACAAAGCGAAAACCGACAGAAACGGCAGTATAAAAAGCAGTGCCGAGCCCTCATCCAAGAGTCCGTCAACGATATTCCTTTTTTTATCCCGAGGTAGTTTTTTATCCGCGTTCACGCTATAAGACAATTGCTGCATCCCTGTCACCTCTTTAAAGGGGTGAATTAAAATTGCACCGGAGAGGTGCAATTTTAAATTCACTTCATTTTTGATTCACTGAAATTGTAAGAAAATTATTTGTTCAGAATGTCGTCGATATTCTTGATCATATTGTCAACTCCGGCTTCCGGAGCAACCTTTTTGAAAATGATCTGCTGCAGTGATTCTCTCATGGACATATCGATGGAATTCCACTTGTCGGTGGCCGGTGCGAACTTAACGGTGGTTTGCGCTTCCTTAAAGTAATTTCTAAAGGGCAGCTTATTGAATTCATCGCTGTTTGCCGCTGCTTTCGATGCAGGAACATGGCCGGCCTGTGCCCAGGTTTTGCCGCCTTCATAGGTAAAGTACTTCATGAACTTAAGAACCGCTTCCTGCTTGGATGCATCGACATAGGCCGGCATTGCAAGGGTATGGGAGCCTGCCCAGTGCTTCGGGCTTCCGAAAACCGGAGGAATCGGGATGCATGCCTTTGGATTTGCAGTATCTGCAAAGTTGGCTGCCGCTTCCCATACTCCACTCCACCAAACGGCGCTCTTTCCGCTATTGAAGGTATCCCAGGGCGTCTTGTCATTCAAGTCTGCAAGCTTGGAATCAAACAAATCCATGTACCATTTCAATACCTGCACTGCCTTCTCCTTGTCGACTGCAACCTTTCCATCGACGACCACTTCTCCGCCTGTCTCATAGTATGCATTCAGGAAGGGCTCATGGAAGTAGGGAACGTTGACGGACAAGGGTGTGACATTCGGATTCTTGTCCTTTATGGCCTGAAGGAATTTCTTATAGCCCTCGGGAGTCACATCCCCAAGCTTCGGCGTCTTATCGTCATTTAATAATCCCGCATTTTCAAGGGGTTTCGTATTGAAATACATTACCATGAAATGTGTGTCCAATGGAACAGCATAGTGCTTCCCATTAAACAGGACTCCATTGGCGTTGTTTTCCGTAAAATCACCATAATTCAAGCCAACCTTTGCTGCAACATCGTCCAGCGCAGCCAGTTGCTTTGCGTTCACAAAGGGCGCCATCTTTTCCTGATGCACTACGCCCACATCCGGTCCCTTTCCCGAACTTAAAGCAGTCCCCAGCTTTGCGTAGTATTCCTGGCTGTCAAGTCTTAATGCTTTAACGACAACCTCCTGCTGTGAAGCATTGAAATCTTTTACGATCTTGTCGACAAAATCTCCTTCGCCACCTCCGAAAAGATTCCAGAACGTAATCTCGACGGGTCCTGCCGCGGGCTTGGCAGCGTCAGTCTTTGCCGTATCTGCCGGCTTTGCCCCCTCCGCAGGTTTTGCCGATTCCTCCGGCTTTGACGCTCCACAGCCGGAAAGCAGAAGGGTCATCATCATCATCGCCGCCACCAGCAAACACAAGATACGTTTACTTTTCATAGACTATTCCTCCCCCAAAAATGAGTAGTAAGGTTTCTCACCTTCTGATAAAAGGATACAAAATTTTCGGTGCCGTTCAAATTCATAAAATAAACATCCTTGTGGAATTAATTAAGGATGTTTTACAAAGAATGCAGTCCAATGTGTAAAATCTAAAGGAGGGTGCAAAAAATAAAGTTTTAAAGTTTCAATTCCTTATATTCCGTAGGGGTAAATCCTGTCATCTTTTTAAAAACCTTGGAGAAATAGCGTTGATCTTCAAAACCAACCATATTTCCCACATCGATTGCTTTAAGCCTTTGATCCTTCAGCAGCCGTTTGGCATTTTCAACCCGAACCCTGGTCAGGTGTTCGACAAAGCTTTCGCCCACCTCCCGCTTGAAGAGGTTGACAAAGTAATTCTTGCTTAAATGCACATGATCGCTGATGGTCTGCAGTGATATGTTCCGGCTGTAATTGGCCTGTATATAGTTTAACGCCTTTGAAATGACATTTTTGTCGTCATGGTATGCCGAGCCCACCAAATCCATTAGTTGACTGAAGGAAGCCTTGAACCAGTTTTTTAGATCATCGACGGTTTCAAGATATTTGATTTGTTCGTAGTACTCCCTTTTCTTATCCATGATCTCTTCATCGTTCCTGCTTATATGGGAATATACGCTGCTTAAGGTCAGGACTATTTCCAGGGATGCAAAGTTAACACCTTCAAAGTCCTTGCTGTCTGCAAGGTTGTTAAAAACATCGTCCACAAAGTGATTGACCTGTTCTCTCTTCATGCCGTAGATATAATCCTGAAGCGTTCTTATATCCAGGTGCAGCTTCCTTTCCCGCGGCTTTGAACTGAGGGTCTCCATAAAATGGATCACCCGCCCGCAGCCAAAAAAGGTTTTGAATTTATAGGCGGACTGGGCCTGAAAATAGGCATCCTTCATCTTCAACATCTCATTGAAGGAATCGCTGATCCCCACACTGATAATATATCCGGTTTCATTCTGGATACCCCGTATCAAAGCTTCTCCAAGCTGGTGGATTGCATCATAGGCCGCCTTTCCCCTCAAATCGCCGGATATCTTTATAATGAAATTGATCTCTCCGTGATTTCCGGCAAAGACTTCTCCCATTACCCTTTCACTGCCGTCAAGCGCTTTCTTGCCAAATTCCGCAAGCAGGGTGTCAATCTCCCGTTTTTCCTTTTCAGACAGACCTGAAATCAGTTTTTCATAGTAGTCGATTCCCACGCACAGTATAAAAAGGTCCCCCTGAAGGTAACCCAGTCCAAGCCTTTCAATTGCTCCCTGTGACGTTTCATTTTGAGGGATCGCCCCCATGGAAGCGTCCCGCAAAAACCTTTCTTTCTCCAGAGACTGGTTTTTTTGCGCCTTCTGGCGGAAGTCGTTGATTTGTTGCAATTTGTCGTGTTCGATGCGGATGGTCTCCTTCACCTTTCTCAAGACGTTTTCCATATCCGACGGCATCATGTCCGACTTCACCAGGTACTCCGAAGCACCCATGCGTATCGCCTCCCGGGCATATTCAAAATCCTGCAGGCAGCTTAAAATGATAATCTTTGTTTCGGAATTTTTCTGCCTGATCTGGCGGATCAGCTCAATGCCATCCATGACCGGCATTTTTATATCGGCGATCACGATTTCAGGTTTTTGTTCGTTGAAAAGCTCCAGAGCTTCCTTCCCGTTGGCGGCATCTCCAACCACCACCAGCCCCAGCTTTTCCCAGTCGATCATGGATTTGATCCCATACCGGATAATCATTTCGTCATCGACAATCAATACTCCAAACATACACCGCACCTCATCCTTCTATGATCGGTAATTTAATCTCTACCGTTGTTCCCATTCCGACCTGGCTTGAAATGCTGAGTCCATAATCAGTTCCGCATATCAGCTTGATTCTTTCATCCACATTTGCAATGCCGATTCCGGAGAAGGCTTCTCCCGATTTTCTCTTGGACTCCTTGAAAACCTCCGACATATCCGCGTCCATACCACAGCCGTTGTCCACAACCTCAATTTTCAGAATTTCTCCGTTTCTCCCGCCGTTGATGGTTATCCTGCCGCCCTCATGTTTTCCTTCCAGCCCATGGAGAATGCTGTTCTCAACAATGGGCTGCAAAATGAGTTTCGGTATCTTGAGCTCCTTCACATTTTCATCAATATTGTAATTGACTTCAATATTGAAGTTGAAGCGGAATTTCTGTATGCCCACATAACATTGTACATGCTCCATTTCTTCCTTTACCATGACCGTCTCCCTGCCTTTGCCAAGGCTTATATGGAGCAGCCTGGACAGGAGGTTTGCCATTTCTGCCGTATTGTTCGCCTTTTGGAAAAGCGCCGTCCATTTGATGGTATCCAGGGTGTTGTAGAGAAAATGAGGGTTGATCTGGGCTTCCAACGCTTTAATCTCCGAAATCCGTTTTTTATTCTGCTCTTCATAGACATTGTCGATGAGCTCCTTGATCTTGGAAATCATATAATTAAAACTTTCCTGCAGTACGGCGATCTCATCCGAGGTGCTTTTACGGCTTGTCCCTTCGATTCTGGCATCCAGGTCCCCGGCCACCACTCTGCGCATGGTTCCCACCATATTCTTGATGGGCTTTGAAATCCCCCATGAAACCAAATACGCGGCAATGATTGACAAAACAATGCATATCAGCGCCATAAGGAAAATTGTCTTGACCACCTGGCCGGACTCCTTGTACAAATATTCACTCTTTACGACATTGATGACTCTCCAGTCATTTGTCTTCAATTTGATTACATTGGCAATCACATTTTCATTTAAGTACTTTGTCTCAAAGCTGGAAACATCCGCCCCGGAATTCAGCAATTTATGAATATCACTGTTTGAGAACAGGTCGGAGACATTTTTAAAAAGCATCTCCTGATCCGCATTGACGATGACCCTTCCGCTTCCGTCAATGAGAAAGCACTGTACCGGGAGGTTTTCTTTCCCCGCCTTGCTGCAGATGTCGGCAAGCACTTCTTCCCGGATATCAATGACTGCCCCCAGGTTGATCTGTCCCATGTTGTTGATGTTGTAGACCTGTTTCCCTAGGGAGAAAACATTGACGCTGTGGCTGTCGTTATCATAGCCGTAATGGCCTTGACGGGTAGAAAACCACGAAAAGCTGTTTTCCCCCGCCATAATCTTTTTATAAAAGGACGCATTGCCTTCCAACACATCATCATTGCAGTAATAAGTTCCCTTGATGTAATACCTGTCGGATATAAAGGAAATGGACTTGGATTCCTGCAAGGTTGAGATATAGGCTGCAAGCTTTGTGGCAAGAATGGAATCGGAAATCCGTCCATCCGAAGGAGGCTCTTTTTCGGCATCCTTCAAAACACTCATCAGGTAGGATACGATTTCCGGATTCGAAATGATCTGCATCATGTTGTCCTTGTAGTACTCCAGCCGGATATCCATATTTTCAGCGGTTTGGCGTATCAATTGCTTTGAATAGTCCAGCACGGTATTATCAATGGTTGATTTTGAAATCTTGTAAGAAACCCCTCCCAGGATCAGAAGAGGAACCAGCGAGAGCATGACAAAATAAAAACGGAGCCTGTCCCTGATGCTGTGCTTATTTGAAAATACCCTCCGGTACATACTGCGAAATGACGGAATTATAAACAATCACCCCAAATCCAAACAGCTCCGTTTTGTTAAATTTTTCTACCTTTCAAAATGGCCTATCCGTTTTAAGTCTATTTTATTACATCGAAATTTGTTTTACAAGAAAACTTGAGTCGATGGAAATCATGCCCTCCCTTTCCCAATCAGGTTCAAATCATTTTCAACCATTCGTTCCACCAGCTCATGGAAGGAAATCTTTCGCTTCCAGCCCAGCACCGTCTCCGCTTTTTGAGGACAGCCCAGCAGCAATTCCACCTCCGCCGGCCGGAAGAACTTGGGATTGACCTCCACCAGCACTTTGCCGGTCTTTTTATCCAGGGCTTTTTCTTTTTCTTCCGCCCCCTGCCATTCCAGGCCAAAACCTGCCGATTTGAAGGCAAGGGTCACAAACTCCCTTACTTCATGGGTCTCACCGGAGGCCACCACGTAATCGTCCGGCGTATCCTGCTGCAGCATCAGCCACATGGCGTTCACGTAATCCGCCGCATGTCCCCAATCCCTTTTGGCCGACAGGTTGCCCAGTTCCAGCTTATCCAGCAGACCGAATTTTATCCTCGCCACGGAATCCGTTATCTTCCTTGTAACAAATTCCTTTCCCCGTCTTTCCGACTCATGATTGAACAGAATCCCGGAGCAGGCAAACATGTCATAGCTCTCCCTGTAATTGGTGGTAATCCAATACCCGTATAGTTTTGCGACGCCATAGGGACTTCTCGGATAGAAAGGGGTGGTCTCCCGCTGGGGGATTTCCTGGACCAGCCCGAACATCTCGCTGGTGGAAGCCTGATAAAATTTTGCTTCCGGTTTTACAACTTTGATGGCCTCCAGCATATTGGCCACGCCGGTCGCATTAATGTCGGTGGTGGCCAGAGGCTGGTCCCAGGAGGTTCCGACAAAGGACTGAGCCGCAAGATTATATACTTCATCCGCCTTTGACAGCTTCATGGCAGCGATCAGTGACACCTGGTCCGTCATGTCCGCATAGATAAAGTCGACCTTGCCGATCAAATGTTCCGCATTTCCATAGTCTACCGTACTTTTTCTCCTTACCGTACCATATACCTCATAGCCTTTTTCCAGAAGAAGTTCTGCCAGATATGACCCATCCTGTCCGGTAATCCCCGTAACAAGTGCACTTTTCATGATAACCCTCCATATTCACATCCGAAAATCAAACCGTTTTAACAGGGAGCTTTTATGACCCCCTACAAACGTTATATTAATATGGAGCATTTTTTGTGACTACAAGGGTATCCGAAAAAAGTAGAATCGTGCCATGGAAAAGACAGAGCCCCAGACAATAAATCATATGGGGAAAATTTGGTGAAAACGCATGAAAAATACGGTTGTTGCCTTAGATATAGACACCCTCTTCAAAAGCTTTATCAAAACAAAAATACGAATTGTTTTGATGGGAGAGGCATTTGGCGTTTACTTTAAAAATTGTCTGAATCCAGCTGTTTTCGATCATATCTTGCGCCGTACCGCTTGCAAAAATCCTTCCTTTGTCCATTAATACAATCTTATGTGAATATTTCAGTGCCAAATTCAAGTCATGCAGCACCAAAACAATGGTTTTGCCCAACTGCTTATTCAAAACCGAGAGCTGCTCCATCATTTCATAGCAAACATGGATGTCCAGGTAAGTCATCGGCTCGTCTAAAAAAATAATATCGGTATCCTGTGCCAATACAATGGCCAGGAATGCCCGCTGTCGCTCTCCTCCCGACAACCGGCTGATTTCCTTCTCTCCAAAGGATTCACAGCAGGTCCACTTCATCGCCTGTCGGACCATGGCCAGGTCCTCTTTTGAGGCCGGCTGTCCAAAGGAGCGATAGGGATACCTGCCACACAGAACTGCATTTTCAACGGTCATCTGAGACGGGAAATTGCTTTGCAGAAGCACTGCAACCTCTCTCGCAAATTCCTTGTATTTCATCGACCGGATGTCCCGCCCTTTTAAAAAAACCCTGCCGCTTTTGGGTGTCAACAGCCGGGAGCCCAGTTTGAGCACCGTGCTCTTTCCACACCCGTTGAGACCGATAATCGTTGTGATTTTTCCTTTTTCAAAACCGAGAGACATGTTTTGTATGAATGGCTCTCTGTCATAGGAAAATGAAACATTGTCCAATTCAATCATAGCTTTTCCGCCTGTTTTTCAAAATGAGCCAGACAAAAAACGGAGCTCCAATATACGCCATCAATATTCCAACGGGCAGCTCATATGGAACAAACAAGGTTCTTGCCAGCAAGTCGCACACAATTACAAATATTCCTCCCCAAAACGCACTTACCGGAATTGCAAAGCGGTGATCATTCCCAATCAAAAATTTTACCGAATGGGGGACCACAAGCCCCACAAATCCGATCAGGCCGGCAAAGCTGACCGCTGCGCCCGCAAGCAAAGCTGCAACGGAGAGGAAGAGAAATCTGCACAATGCTACATTCATTCCCAGGGATTTTGCCATGTCAGAGCCAAGTAAAAGAAGATTCAGCCCCCCGGCGCAAAGCACGGCAAAAATCAGTCCAACCGCTATATAGATACAGGGATAGGCCAGATCATCCACCGTCAGCGAAGAAAGTCCACCCACTAAAAAATTACCGGCACCAACATAGGCGTCGGGATAAAGGATCAGAATGGTATTCATCCCTGCTCCAAACAGGCTGCTGACGGCAAAGCCGGTCAGAACCAGCGTCAGTTGAGATAATCCGCTTTTCAGTGCAATCACCAGAACCAGCAGGGCGGCAAAAAGCGCCCCAACAAATGCGGATAAGGGCAGCAAAAAAGGGTACGCCGGCAAAAACGCGGAGGTCAGCAAAACCAGCACCCCCGCTCCGGTATTTACGCCGATAATGTTGGGACTGGCCAAAGGATTGTTCAGCACCGCCTGAATTATCATACCGGACACGGCAAGACCGCTTCCCGCCAGTATTCCCCCCAATACCCTGGGCAGGCGCACATACATCACAATACGGTACAAGGGGTCATCCGCCGCTCCGTTAATCAGCACGGACAACATCCTGGAAAAGGAAACGGGATTTGCCCCCAGACAGATTCCCAACACCGCGAAAAACAGCAGGCCAAAGGCTGACAAAAGTAAAAGCAGCCATCTTTTTCTATTTCCCGCCATAGAGAACCTTTGAAAGATACGCATAGCTTTCTCCCCACTTTGCGTTGGGCTTATACAGGAACTGTTCCTTCGGCAGGAGAATATAACGGTCGTTTTTGACGGCGGACAATCCACTCCACGCAGGATTTGTTTCTATAACTTCACGCAGATTCTTTTTTGCAATCTCACTGTCATTTCCCATCGGTACGACAAAAATAAAATCCGGATCGGACACAAGGATGCTTTCCACACTGAATTCTTTAAGCAGGCTCGGATTTTGGTCGGCAAGGTTCTCACATCCCAGGTCGCTGAGCATTTTTCCGGTCATGCTTTTGGAATCCATCGCCACCGCACCGCCGGAATAGGTGATCAGGAAAAGCGCTGAAGGATGCTTTCTACCCTGAACCGCCGAAACGGTCTGCTCAATCTGCTTTCCGACCTCCACGCCGTTTTTCTGATAAAGCTCTTCCTGTCCCGTTATCCGTGTACAAATCCGCAACATCTGCAGATAATCGTCAAAGTCGGTAACGCTAAAATAGGCGGTGGGTATGCCTGCGTTTGCAAATACTTTTTGAAGCGCGACATGCGCCTGTGTTTGCGCGGATAGAATCACCATGTCGGGGTTTAGAGCCATCGTCTTCTCAACATTTGGACTGTTGTACTTCCCCACCGAAGGCACCGACTCCGGCAGAGCCAGCCCCCTTTCCTCGAAGGCATCGTCGGTGACGCCTGCCAGCTCGCCCCCTGCCAGCAGCCAGGTCTCCGCAAAGCTGCCCATCAGCGCAACCACTCTTTGGGGATTGCGAACGGATATTTCCTTCCCAAGGGCGTCGGTAAAAACAACATCTTTACCCACGTCCCGCTTAACCGCAGGTCTTGCACCACATCCGGCAAACAGCCCCGCTGCTAGAAGTATTGATACCAGAAAAGCAACCATCCTCCGGCCCATCATATCAGCACCTTTACTTCTGCCTGTTTGTCATAGGCGCAGTAGCGGTCTTCCGCCATATAATCTCCGTCGTAATAATATCCGGCCCGCGCACGGCAGCCGCTGCACTCCATTTTGTACTCGCACGCGCTGCAAGCTCCTTTGTAATTCTGGGTGCGCAAATTTTCAAATAGCGGGCTGTTTTTCCAGATTTCATCAAAGGGTCTCTCTCGAATGTTCCCCGCTTCTTCCGTCATGTAGGCACAAGGGCGCACAATTCCAACGGGGCTGACAATACAGTAGGACAATCCCGCCAGACATCCCCGGGAAAACCTCGTCCTGATTCCCATTTGTTTGGCGACCCTCGTAAACTGGGGGGCGCAGGTGGGTTTGATATCGATCGGAACTTCTTTTTGCTTTTGCATAATAGCATGCAGAAGAGCCTCATATTCAGCTGCCTTCAGAGAGGTCTCTTCGATGAACTTGCCCCTGCCCACAGGGATTAAAAAAAAGACGTAGTAGGCGGCCCCGCCCACCTGGACTGCAAAATCCGCCAGGTCGCAAACTTCATTCTGATTCCAGTCCATAACGGTGGTATGGATTTGAAAGGGCAGCCCCACTTCTCTGCAATTTCGTATTCCTTCCATCGTTAAACGGAAAGCCTGGCTGTTTCCACGAAAACGGTTGTGCTTTTGTTCGTCCAAACTGTCCAGGCTGATCCCCATGGCGGCGGCGCCGGAATCTTTCAGGCGCATGGCCACATCTTTTGTAATCAGCATCCCATTGGTCCCGAATACCGGGCGAAGCCCTGCCCTGGCAGCATAGGCCACCAGTTGGAAAATATCGGAGCGCATCAGCGGTTCCCCGCCGCTGAATATCATGATTTTAAAGCCTGCCCGGGCAATTTCATCAATCAGTTTTTTTGCCTCGGCGGTGCTCAATTCTTCCGTTTTTTTATCGCCGGCATCTTGGTAACAATGCCCGCATGTCAAGTTGCACTGGTTCGTTGTCATCCACGATACGATCATGCTTTCTCTCCGTTCTTTCCACATTTTAATCCGCCTTGCCCGGACGGCGTATCCCGCCCGGGGCAAGGCATGCCATTCCGGTGACAGTTCTGGAAAAACTCACAGCTCCTGCATGGTTGCAGCCGCGCGCTCCTCGTCTGAGAGCGCCGCCAATTCGGATACTTTTGATACATCCAGCGCAAGAGCTTCGGCCACTCGGGTTCCATAATCCGGGTCGGCCTTATAGAACAGCGCCGTCTGACGGTATTGTATACGCTTCAGCGCGCCTCCGAGGTGCCCCGCAAGGTTGGAAATCAGATGTTCGCGGTCGGTTTCGCTCAGCACCCGGCGGTAAAGCTCTCCTGTCTGAAAATAATCGTTCTCAACCACGTCCAGCGTATACCGTGCAATTTTTGCTTCTTCCAGGGCAAGAGCAGGGACATCCGCGATGTGCTTCGCTTCCGAATATCCGTTGACGGAGTTGGGATAATAGTTCGCAGTACTGCCATAATTAGAATCTGTGACCATCATACCGTCACGCTCATTTGTATAAGCGGAGGCGAACTTCGGCGAGTTGACCGGGATCAGGTCGTGGTTTTTCCCCAGGCGGTAGCGGTGGGCATCCTCATAGGCGAACAGCCTGCCCTGAAGCAGCTTATCCGGCGACGGATAGATGCCGGGAATCAGTGTGCTTGGCGCAAACGCCGCCTGCTCCACTTCTGCATAGAAGTTTTCCGGATTCCGGTCCAAAACCATTTTCCCGACCCGTAACAGCGGGAAGTCACTATGGAACCACACTTTTGTTACGTCAAAGGGGTCAAATCGGTATTCTGCGGCCTGTTCCGGCGTCATGACCTGCACGTAGACCGTCCAGGAGGGACATTCTTTCCGCTCAATTGCTTCAAAAAGGTCGCGCGTGGCATGATCCGGATCACGCCCCGCAAGCTCCCCGGCTTCGGCTGCCGATAAGTTCCTGATTCCCTGATCGGTTTTGAAATGCCATTTGAACCAGTAATGCTCGCCTTTTTCGTTATAGAACATCCATGTATTCGCGCCAAAACCGTCCATATGCCTGTAATCGGCTGGTGTCCCCCGATCTGAGAACAAGAAGGTTACCTGATGGGTGGATTCCGGCGTCAGAGACAGAAAATCCCAGAACATGGTGGCATCCTTTAAGTTTGTGCGCGGATCTCTCTTCTGCGTATGTACAAAATCAGGAAATTTAATGGCATCCCGAATGAAAAAAACCGGTGTATTGTTGCCGACAATATCGTAGTTTCCTTCTTCCGTATACAATTTTACCGCAAACCCACGGGGATCGCGCTCGGAATCCGCCGATCCCTTCTCGCCTCCAACGGTAGAAAACCGCACAAACAGCTCCGTCTTTTTGCCAACTTCCGAAAGAAATTTGGCCCGGGTGTATTTCGAAATGTCGTCTGTTACTTCGAAATACCCGTAAGCTCCGGCCCCTTTTGCATGTACCACTCTTTCAGGAATTCTTTCTCTTGTGAAATGCGCCAGTTTCTCTACCAGATAGGTGTCGTTGAGCAGCCCATATCCTGTCTTTTTTCCTGTTGTAATGGAAGCCTGGTCATTTTCCACAGGCCTGCCATATGCGGTGGTAAGATTTTTCTTCCCATCCATTTCGTATTCCCCCTTCACTTTTTAATTTACGGTCCGTTCATTTTACAAAGGTGGCAAACTCCCTTGAAATATATTGTGTGGCTCTCAATGGAAAACCCGGTGTCCTCCGCAATTTTTTCGTCAATGTCCTTAAAATATTCCTGCTCGATATTGAAGATTTCTCCGCACCTGGTGCAGGTCATATGGTAATGCATACTCATTTGCAAGTCAAAGCGCTCGGGAGAATCCGGAAACGTGAGAGACTTTATGACCCCGTACTCCGCGAGCAGATGCAAATTCCGGTAGACAGTGGCACGGCTCATATGAGGGTATTGCTTTATTACCTCGTCCAAAACCTCCTGTACCGTCGGATGCTTCAATTTTTTAAGTGCGTCCAAGATCATTTGCTTTTGCGCACTATTTCTTCTCTTCATAGTTTTGGCCAGCCTTATTTTCTTATTGCTCAAATTTGACAATTAAGAATTAATACTATTAAGCATATAACACGAACCATTAACTGTCAATTATATATATTCTCCTCCTGCATGCATCTGAACATTTTTCACATCCGCCACATAGTATGAGGGAGAACAGTAAAACAAAGAGTTAGAGGGTGTTGATCACGTTGAAGCCTGTGGAGGAAGTGACTGTTGCAATCCTGGCAAAGGACAAGGCACATCTTTTGCCTTTATATTTGGAACTCATTGAAAATCAAACCTATCCTGCTTCCAAAATCAAATTGTACATCCGCACAAATAATAACAAGGACAACACGGCGGAAATTCTGGAGAAGTGGATTGAAAAGGTGAAGGACCGGTATTCGGAGGTTTATTACGATCCCAGTGATATCCCGGAGCCCGTACAGGACTATAAGCCCCATGAGTGGAGCATACTGCGGCTTAAGGCCCTGGGGCGCCTGCGCAAGGAGTCGGTGGAGTGGGCCCGTGCCAGGGGAACTCATTATTTTATCGCCGACTGTGATAACTTTATTATCCCCGAAACGCTCGAAACTCTTTTCAAAACAGGACTGCCGGTGGTTGGGCCCCTGCTCCGGAACGCAGATGATCCTGCCAGCTGCTATTCCAACTATCACTACGATGTCGACGAAAACGGCTACTTCCAGTCTTCAAAGTATTATTACGATGTATTCTACCAGGGAATCAAGGGATTGATTCAGGTGAACGTCATCCACTGTACTTATTTAATACGGAATGAATTTTTGGACTTCGTTACCTACGACGACGGCAGCAACCGTTTTGAATATGTCATCTTCAGCGACCACTTAAGGCAAGCCGGCATCCAGCAGTATCTGGACAACCGTAAGGAGTACGGCAAGCTTACTTTCTGCGACACGGCGGAGGCCTTTGCCTCGAAAAACATGACACTGCAATTTCCTGCGGAATAGACCGGACAAGGAAAAAAGCGGGCGGCCCCAAAAGTTTTTCCACCTTAAGAGCCGCCCGTTTACTTTGTTTTATCTGTAAAAATCAATTACTGCACCTGGGTGAGCTTCCAGCGCTGGTTGGTCCCGCCATTGTCGGTCCACTGGACGATGTCGCCGCTGTCGGCCGTCGACCCGCCGCTGACATCCATCACTTTTCCGCTCTTCCTGTTTGTGATTTTGTTCCAGCCGCTGCCCATGTCGGTAATGGTCCACTGCTGGTTGGTCCCGCTGTTGTCGGTCCACTGGATCACATCACCGCCGTCGGCCGTGGACCCGCCGTCCACATCGGCCACTTTCCCGCTCCAGCGGTTTACCAGCTTTTTATACCCGCTGACATCGGCAACCCGCCAGTGCTGGTTGAGTCCTCCGTTATCGGTATACTGGACGATATCTCCGCCGTCGGCGGTGGACTGTCCGCTGACTTCCATGAGCTTGCCGCTTTTCTGGTTCTGTATTTTGTAATAC
This sequence comes from Bacillota bacterium, assembly GCA_023424965.1. Taxonomy (GTDB): domain Bacteria; phylum Bacillota; class Clostridia; order Acetivibrionales; family JAFADI01; genus JAFADI01. The sequence goes on along the minus strand of JAFADI010000042.1, from coordinate 2,947 downwards.
GTGGGGATGGTTGCCGTACCGGCCGCCGCATCAACCGTAAGGATATCTCCGTAGTACAGGGACAGGCTGGTATCGGAATTGAATTTTATTGGTGCCCACACATACAGGGAATCATTTGCGGTTTTACCGAAGGAATTCCCCCACCGGTCGCCCATATAAAGGAAAGTGGTACCCTGAGTGCCCTGTATGGGGAGCACATAGGTGGTTTGAGACCTGTAGCAGTTTGAATTCCCTATGTTGGTAAGGGAGGACCACCCGCTCGAAATGCTTCTTGAATAGGAGTACTGCTGCTGGTTGGGGTTCCAGCCCGTACAGCCGGAGGTCAGCAGGTAATAGTAGCCGTTTCTTTTAAACATGGCTGGCGCTTCCCTTGAAACTCCCACAAACAATTTTACAACCAGGGAATTGATGGTCAGGTAGTCGGAATTGAGCCTGTATACATGCAAATCCCTGTTTTCATTGGCGGCAGAAATAAAATAGCCCGTGCCGTCATCGTCCACATAGGCGGTGCAGTCCCTTGACATGTGTGCGTTCAAAGGCCTGAAGCTCCCCTGCCAGGTATAGTTGCCGTCAACGGTGTCGCACACGGCAACGGCAGCCCTGGCTTCACTGTAGTTCGCCCCGTTTTCCTTGTGCATCCACATGACATATTTTTTTGTGGCGGCGTTATAGATGACCTTCGGCCGTTCAATATAGGCTTTGTTCAGCTCGGTGGCAGAGGTCTGCCTTAATACGTGGTTCCTGAATTCCCAGTTTTTCAAATCGGTGGAGCGGTAACAGGAAACGGCATAAAAAGTGTTGTCGGCGTTTCTGTTTTCCCCGAACCAATAATAGTAGGACCCGACTTTGATGACGCCTCCCCCGTGTGCATGCAGTGCATTCCCCGCTGTGTCCTTAAACTGTGTTGCGTTGGTTACGGTCACCGATGCAGCGCTTACGGCAGTGGTAAACAAAGCTGCCAGCAGGATGGCTACCGTCACAAACCTTAAGCCCCGTGTACACTTTTCAACTACTTTTCTCTTTAACATAAGGTTCTACCTCCTGTTTATTTTATTTGGGGCCATTTTATCTCTATTCAATTTTTAAGTGAATGATAATTTTTTTGATTTCTTGATTTTTTATTTTATGTAATTTTTTTCCTTATTTTAAACTTTTTAAATATCCTCCAAAGGATGAATACCGCCGTTATAATTCCAGCAGCCACACCTATGATCCGTGCTTCGGAGATACCCGTTTCCGGTGAAGCGTCCGTCGGAGAGGTACGCCTAGGAGCAGGATAAAAAACTGTGGCAGGAGAAGCAGGGGTTTTTGTTACAGGGCTCACATCCCCCGTGCTGCTGAAGGATAGCTCTGATATGGCCATATTGGTCTTTTCACCGGGCTTCATTTCTTTTATCTGCTTTACCAGTTCCACCCTGGCGGAGGATTCAAATTTCCCCCGGTCGTATATGTAAACCACCCGGTTTGTCAGATCATAGACATTGGAATACAGCGTGCCGCCGTTTCCCCAATCCTGGGCCGTCAGTTTGAGAATATCCCTGAAGGAGCCCACCGAGTAAAGACCTTTTGCCAGCTGTTCCTCCGCATTTTTGTAGCGGGTGCAGGGGTAGTTGCCCAGGTCCGGCTTGGACAGCCAGAAATTGGTGACCGCCTGGTAATTGCCTTCCCCTTTGATGGCATGGAATTCGCCCTCCACCCATTCCAGTACGGCGGAATTCCCGGAAGCATCTGCAAACAGCAAATGGAAGGCCGAACTCTGGGAAAGATTGTAGCCTTTGGCCATCTCCACTACCTCGTCTACGCTGGAACACTGCGAGAGTACTTTTTCCCCAAGGTTTATGGAGGAGAGTGTGGGCTTATCCGGGTCAGGGGTCGCCTCAGACTGAGGACATATGGCACCATCGTAAAATAGTCCCCGCTCGTTCATGCCTCCCTGCAGATATCCGGAAATGCAGAAACCCACCCAGCCGTACCCATCCCCGGAAGGGGCCGTGATGGCCACAGAGGTCCTGGAGGAATACATCCAGTCCTCATTGTTTCCTGCAAGTGCGACGCCGTCCTTATGGGCGGCAAATATGGTGCAGGCTCCCGCCAGGGACGGGAACAGGCAAGTCCAGACGATTATAAAGGCAAACAAAATTTTCATGCGGAGTTTCATAAAGGCGGTCCTCCTCACGGTAAGGGTATATTTCCATTATTGGCCAACATATAAATGCTGTCAATGAATATTTCTTACTGCAAATCTCCGTATAAACGCTTCCATTCCGAGAAAAATAATGAAAAAAGGAATGGATATTGAATATGCTGAAGCTGTATAGATTTTTAAAGCCCTATAGCCTTATGGTGGCAGGCGTGCTGCTGTTTGTCTTTTTGCAGACCCTGGGAGACCTTTACCTCCCCACCCTGATGTCGGACATCATCAATGACGGAGTATTGCACGGCGATACGCAGAAAATCATGCAAATCGGAGGAATCATGCTTCTGGTTGCCGGGGGAGGCGCCCTGTGTGCAATCGTTGCCAGTTTTTTGTCCTCCCGCGTAGCCGTGGGCTTTGGAGCCATCCTCCGCAGCAAGCTCTTCAGAAAGGTGGAGAGCTTCTCATTGCATGAGTTTGACAAAATAGGCACCTCCACGCTCATTACCAGGACCACCAACGACATCGTCCAGGTTCAAACGGTCACCATTATGATCATGCGCATGATGATCAGCGCCCCCATTATGTCCGTCGGGGGAATTTTTCTTGCCTTTCATGAGGACAGAGCCCTCACCTGGGTGCTGGCGGTGGCGGTACCCGTGCTCGGCATCGTCATCGGGTTGATCGCCGGCAAAATGATCCCCCTTTTCAAACTGGTACAGGTGAAAATTGACAAAATCAATCTTGTCCTGCGTGAAAAGCTCACCGGCATCAGGGTCATCCGCGCCTTCAATACGGTGGAACGTGAGCGGA
>JAFADI010000209.1 GCA_023424965.1 Bacillota bacterium | reverse complement strand
GATATTATGAAGGACAAAGATGCAAATAAAAACAAAAGTATTAAAATCAAAGATGTTGCCAAGCTGGTTGGGGTTTCTCCAAGTACCGTATCGTATGTGTTAACCGGAAAACGGCCGGTATCTGAAGAAATGAAAAAAAAGGTATTGGAGAAAATAGAGCTTCTCGGGTATAAGCCAAATGCCGTGGCAAGAAATCTGGCAAGCAGGAAAACCAATACCATAGGCCTGTATTGTTCTAAATACAGCAAAGATAACGACCTTTTTTTTCTGAGGATGCTGAACGGCATCATGGACTCTCTGTCCCATACAGGATATAAAATACTGTTGGTCAACGATATAGAAAGTGATGAAAATTTCAGTCTTCCAATAGACTGGTCCTTTCCTATCGATGGCGCTATAATAACCCATACCCGGAATTCACAAATCTATCTGGAGGAGCTCCAGAAGGAAAATATTCCTTTTCTGCTTATTGGAAAGCCTCCTAAAAATGTTGACGTAAACTATATAGATAACGATAATGTTAAAGCATTTTACAATTCAGTCGAGTATCTATTCAAGCAAAAAATCAAGAGGATTGGGATAGTTATAAACCAATCCCAAAGTGCCACATTGAATCTGGACGCTGTTGCAGGCTACGTAATAGCACATAGTGATTATCAGGTTCCCTATGATGACCGCTTGATCTTCAGAATTGATGAGGGCAGTGAAGGCAGTGTCGAAAAGGCTTTCGAGCTGTTTGAGGCCTATGAAATCGAAGGACTTATTGTGGCAGGCCTCTTTATGCCTATTATAAACAGGCTGTTTAAAAGTGAAGATTTGTCCAGGAAAATCAGACCCGTTATTTTTGCATACGATATTCTCAGCAAATACAATTTTTGTCTTGATGGAGAGATTGCCTATATCGAATCAAACGCCTATAAACTGGGCTTTGATGCTGCAGCTTCAGTGGTGAAATGTATTGAAGACAAGCGGGCCGGTGTAGAACAGAAATTACTGGAAGCAACATTGAAGATCTGGAGACCGGATTAATTTTTTTTCATATTAATCGAATCGATTCGATGATTTCGATCTAGCTTAATACACAAAGTATATAAAATCAGGGGGGACGAATGCATGAAAATTAAAGTCGGAGTAATCGGATGCGGATCAATTGCTTTAAACAGGCATATTCCCGAGTTCATGGCAAATCCTGACGCGGAATTGATAGCAATCTGCGATAATGTCAAGGAGCGTGTTTGGAAAAAAGCGCAAGAGTTGGGAGTAAAAGCTTTTACCGACTATAAGGAGCTATTGGCCCTTAAGGAATTGGATGCCGTCTGTGTTTGCACTACCAATGTACTTCATGCCCAAATGACGGTGGAAGCCTTGAAGGCGGGAAAACACGTTTTATGTGAAAAACCTATGGCGACTACGCTGGAAGACGCAAATCAAATGATAAGAGCCGCCCAGGAGACAGAAAAATTTCTTATGATCGGCCATAATCAAAGACTGACTCCTGCCCACGAAAGAGCAAAGGAAATCATTCAGAGCAACAGGCTGGGAAGGATTCTAACCTTTAGAACGGTATTCGGACATCAAGGATGTGAATACTGGGCCGCCGACAAGCAGGAAACCTGGTTTTTCAAAAAAGAGCATTCGGCTTTTGGAAGCAGCGCAGATCTGGGAATACATAAAGCCGACCTTGTCCGGTGGCTGATCGGTGAGAATATTGTTGAGGTGTCCGCCTTTGCGGAGGTCCGGGATAAGAAAAACCAGAAGGGCCAGTTGATATCCGTGGACGACAATGCCGTTTGCCTGTTGAAAAGCGAAAGTGGAGTGATTGGGACGCTGGTCTCCAGCTGGACCTATGCCAGGGAGGAAAACAGCACAACCCTGTATTTTGAAAAAGGGTTAATGAGGATCTATGACAGCCCGCAATATGATCTTGTCCTCCAACTGCAGGACGGGACCGCCGAGTTTTATCAGATTGCGCCAATCCAGACCAACGCCAGCCAGAGTAAATCCGGGGTGGCAGACGCATTTATCGAAAGCATAGTAAAGGGTCAAAAGCCTGCCATTTCAGGAGAAGAAGGCTATGAGGCGCTAAAAATCATCCTTGGCTGCCTGCAGTCGGCACAAGAGAAAAGGACGGTGCGCATCAATTAGCAGGTCCGCTTGAATTCAACGGAGGAGTCAAATTATGCTGCGAAATAACAAGCTCACAATTGCCGTCGATATTGGCGGCTCAAAGCTGATGCTCGGAATGGTAAGCCGTGAAGGGGAAGTGATACACAAGGTGAAGGTTCCCATAAGCTGCGGGATTACTGCAGAACAGGTCATTGACATCATTTTAAGCAATGTTTATGCAATGAAGGCGCAATTTCAAGGCGGGGTCTTTGACGGTGTGGGGGTTGCAATCCCGGGACTTGCAGATGCAGATACGGGGGTATGGATATATTCCTGCTTCTCCGGAATCAGAGACTTCAATATTTCAGGCATTCTGTCGGAGGAGTTGAAATTACCTGTTTTCATTGGAAATGATGTCAACGTATGTGCCATGGGAGAAAAGATTTTTGGCGCTTGCAGAGATGACGAGGATTTTGTCTGGATTACCGTGAGCAATGGGGTGGGCGGGGGTCTGGTCCTTAACGGCAGAATTTACAACGGGGCTTTTAAAAATGCAGGGGAGATAGGCCATATCAACGTTGTTGAAAATGGGGAGCTCTGTCCTTGCGGCAACCAAGGATGCCTTGAAGCCTACGCATCCGGGGTGGCAATTGCAAGAAGATATCGAAAGGAGACCGCGATGGATTCAGAAGATGCCCGATTTGCCGTGAGTGCCAAAGAAATTGCAGATATGGCAAGGGCAGGAGATAAACTGGCTTCGAAAATTTATCATGAGACAGGACATTTTCTAGGAAAAGCGATCGCAAGTGTCGCAAACGTCGTCAATCCTTCAAAAGTAATTTTAGGAGGCGGTGTATCAATGGATATGGACCTCTTCATTGATTCACTGAAAAGTACAGTGAAGCGGGAAGCTTTCATGGAGGCAAACAGAAATTTGAAAATTGAGCGTACCGCACTTCTTTATGATGCAGCTTTGATAGGGGCCGCGGCAATGGCCCAGGAGAGGGGGAACAGTATATGACCTATTCAACGGTTAAGGATTATTTGGGAGATTTAAAAGGTTTGCTTGATAAACTAAATCCGGAGGATTTATTAAAAATCATTGAAATATTAAATGACGCAAGAAAGAAAAATAAAACTATTTTTTTGATAGGCAACGGCGGAAGTGCGGCAACGGCAAACCATTTTGTCTGCGACTTCGGTAAAAACGCAGTAAAAGGCGATGAAAACAGGTTCAGAGTCATTTCATTGTGCGATAATTCCTCGTGCATAACGGCTTACGGAAATGACTGCGGGTATGACAGTGTCTTTATCGAACAATTAAAAAACCTCATGCAGGAGGGAGACATCGTACTGGCGATTTCCGCCAGCGGAAAATCGCCCAACATCGTCAGGGCCATCCAGTATGCAAAAAAGAAAAACGGAGTTGTTATCGGCCTCTCGGGCTGTGACGGGGGAGAACTTGCAAAGCTGTCCGATGTAAGCATCAACATCCCTGCATTCTGCTATGAACAGATTGAAGACCTTCATTTGGTCATTACCCATATCATTGTCTATTGCTTTAAAAAAGCTCAAAATTAGCTGCTTGTGAAAACAAAGGTTCAACGGGAGGAATTGGATATGAAATTAGGCTTTGTCACTCAATACAGCAAGGAAAGAATTGAATTTGCGGGTAAAGCCGGCTTTGACAGCCTGGAGATATTCACCGAAAAAGGTGCCCCATTGGATATTGAAAAGCTTTCGGAAAAGGATGTTCAGGAATTCGTGGATTTTATGAGTGTCAATGGAGTAAAACTGGCAACCCTGGCCTGCAGCATAAATCATTTGCATGGAGACAAGGCGAAAAGAAAAGAAAACAATGAATATTTTATCAAAGCCATAAAGATATGCAAAAAGCTGGGGGCGGATATTGTGGCGACAAACGCATGGGCGGACAGCAGTAAAAGTCCCGAAGAAAATATGAAGGATTATAAGGATGTATTTTCGGAATATGCCAGGGTTGCTGAGGCGGAAGGCGTGAAGATCGCCATTGAGAATTGTCCCCATTCGGTGGGATATCCCATACCTATCGGCAATATCGGCTACAGTCCGGAAATGTGGGAAGCCATGTTTGAAGCAGTTCCGTCAAAAGCCATTGGCCTTGAATTTGATCCGTCCCATCTTTTCTGGCTGGGTGTGGACTATATAAAGGCGATCCGGGATTTTGGCGAAAGAATCTACGCATTCCACGCAAAAGATACGGAAATAAGAAAGGATATCCTTGGGAAAGTAGGAATATTCGGCAAGCAATTCGGGAAGAAATCTGATTGGGATTTAGGCTGGTGGAGATACCGCATCCCCGGCTGGGGCATGGTGGATTGGACCGATGTGTTCAGGGCTCTGAACGATATAGGATTCAAGGGGCCTATGGTCATTGAGCATGAGGACCCTGTTTTTGGGGATGATAGAACGGATGAAGGGCTGATATTGGGACTGAGATTTTTAAAGCAGTTTATGCTATAAACACTTTACTGGTGTTATGTAAGCTTTAATGACAGCCTTTTCGCTGTCATTCACATAGCTAAACAAAAAGAAAGGGGAATCATTATGAAAAAAAGGATGAAGGCAATTGCTGTTTTGACAACCCTGGTCATGCTTCTCAGTACCGGTTTTGCAGGCTGCGGAGGAGGAAAGTCTGGGGAGGATGCTCCAAAACCAGACGGGCAGAAATCAGCCTCCAATGATGCTCCGAAGCAAGGAGTGAAAGAAGTCACAGTGAGATACGGCATGTGGGGAGGAGAAGAAGAACAAAAAATAGCGAAAGAAAATGCCGCAGGCTCTGAAAAGACTTTTCCGGGACTTAAGATTGAAGTCACTCCATATCCGGACAGTGTAACCTTCTGGCAGCAACTTCCTGCACAGGTTGCGGCAAATACGGCTCCCGATTTGATTCAGCTGACGAATGAGGGCCATATGGAATACATTGTAAAAGGTGCATTTGTCCCTTTGGACGATGAAATTAAAACAGCAGGGCTTGATATGGGAAGATACGACGACACCGCAAAAGGCATATGGACTTACGACGGCAAACTATATGGCATTCCCCTGGGCGCTTCTCCGGCCGTTTTCACAATAAACAAGGACATGTGGGATGCAGCGGGCTTGAAGGACTATCCAAAGACATGGGAGGATGTAAAAGCTGCGGCAAAGGCATTGACCAAAGGTGGCGCAGCAGGCTTGATCGTCAACCTTCATGAATATACTTTCACAAACTTTGCCCTGACTTACGGCGGCGGATGGGGCTATGGCAAAACCATAAATTCCGAGGCCAATGTAAAGGCGATGGAATTTATCGTCGAGATGTTTAAAGAAAAATTGGCAGTGGCCCCTAAGCAGGTTGGGCTTGGCTGGGACGGAGAGGTGTTTGCTCAAAAGAAAGGGGCCATGGCGGTGAGCGGCTTCTGGTATAAAGGCTTTTTGAAAAATGCGGCACCTGACATAAAGTATGTAGCCGTACCGATACCTAAAGGGACAGAATCATCTTGCACAATGCATTCCATAGGAATTGTGGTGCTCAAAGATTCAAAGGATAAACAGGCTGCGGTCAAAGCAGCTTATCATATGACAAACGAAGAAGGACTTTTGAAGCTTTCGGCGAACACCGGCGTAAGGACTTCCCTAAAAGCGCTGGCACCCCAATATTATGAAGTCAATCCGGAATACAAGGATGCCATGGAGCCGATGATGTCGTTAAGCAAGGACTTCGGATATCCTCCAGAAACGAAAAAGTTTACCGATGCCATTGTCGGAGCCATGGAGGCAAAGATTTTAGCCAACGATAGCAGGAGTGTAAAAGAAATGCTGGATGAAATCCAGAAGCAGTTCAACAAATAGTACAAAGAATTGATTTAACCTGCTGTATCCGCTGCTTTTCATCTGGTACGGCGTAATTTAAAATTGATATAAGGGGAGTACGATACTCCCCTTAATGAATATTGGAAGGGATCTCTATGGGAAACATTACGATATCAGGAACAGGCCCCAGAAATTCGTTGAAAAAGAATTATCCGGATTTATATACAGGATTTTTCTTCATAGCTCCATTTCTGATCCTATGGGCCATATGGTTTTTTTATCCGTTTGTACAGTCATTTCTTATAAGCTTTCAGAATTTTGACTTCTCCCAAATGGATAAGGCTACGTATATCGGGCTGGATAACTATAAAAAGCTGCTTGTCAATAATCCTGAATTTTATTCGGCAATACTGCATACGGTAATCATTGTAGCTGCCGCAGTGCCTCTTCAAACGCTGCTCGCATTGCTGCTTGCACTTGCATTGAACCAGGACCTGCATGGTAAGGCCATATTCAGGACAATCTATATCATTCCGAATGTTACGTCCGGTATTGCCGCAGCCACCATATTTATGGTGCTGTTCAGGGAGGATATGTTTTTTGCCAGACTGTTTTCGTTTTTCGGTTTCCCCAATGACACATGGACTGCAAGACCGGATATGGCTTTGTTGTTTATTATTCTGCTGTACGTCTGGCAGCAGGTGGGCTTTCATATGATCATATATTTGGCGGGCCTGCAGACGATACCAAAGGAACTCTATGAAGCGGCAGTGGTTGACGGAGCCAATTGGTATCACAAGTTTTTAAATGTTACGGTGCCAATGCTCAAACCCGTTACTTTCCTCATCGTGTCTGTGGGCACCATTCAAGCCTTTCAAATATTCGATCAGATCGCGGCCATTTCCAGGTATGGGAAGCTGGGATCTCCGGCTGACTCCACCACCACCCTGATCACATACTTTTTTACGCACGGGATACGGTATCCGGATGAGATGGGACTCGGCTGCGCTTCGATTATTCTATTTTTGTTCATTATTCTGGCGATAACCTTCGTCCAGAAAAAGCTGCTTGAAGAGAAGGAGTAATCATGATGAAAAATTCAGGGAAAAACCTTTTGCTGTACATTGTACTCACGACCTTTGCGGTGTTCTTCATTTTGCCTTTGCTCTATGCGGCCTACACCTCTTTAAAAGAATTGAAAGATGTTGAAACGCTGATCGTTGGTATTAATCAACTCACTTTCGAGAGCTATGTCAGAATTATTACGCATTTTCAATATGCCGGCGGGGGAATCGCGAAATGGTACTTCAATACCATTGTGGTGACGCTGGTCGTGGTGGCGGGCTGCTGCATAATTTCGTCAATGGCCGGATTTGCACTTTCCAAGCTGAAGTTTCCGGGTAAAAACGTAATTTTCCTTATCGTTCTGGCGACGATGATGATTCCCTATCATATGATATTGATTCCGGTTTATATCATGATGGCAAAAATCCATTGGCTCAACACCTATGCGGCATTAACGGTGCCCTACTTATACCAGTGCCTCTATATCTTCTTAATGAGGCAATTCATAAGCACGATTCCCAATGAACTGCTGGAAGCCGCAAAAATCGACGGAATGAATATGACCGCAGCATTCTTCAAGATAGTGCTTCCCCTGTCCAAGCCCGCACTTGCCACCATTGTTATCATATCCTTTACCGGTACGTGGAACAGCTATCTTATCCCTTCGACATTTATCAACCGGGAAAGCATGTACACGCTGGTTCAAGGACTGAATGCCGCCAAGGACCAATTCTTTGAGAGGGTCAATGTCACCATGGCCGGCGTGGTGCTCACAACAATTCCGGTGATCATCGTGTTCCTGCTGTTCCAGAAATACTATATTGAGGGGGTGGCTTCAACCGGTATAAAGGGATGATGATGTGTTATTTGCCGCTCAACGGACCGAACTTGTGGATTTATATGCAAGGGGTGAGACGATGTATTCAAATCAGGTAAGAACTGGGCAATAAAAAACTTGCTAAAATAGTAAAAGCCATTCACAAGTATAAAAATTTAGAGAAAGAAGAGGAAGGGTTTATGGCAATAAATGTTACAGTTTGGAATGAATTCCGTCATGAAAAGCAAAGTAAAGAGGTTACAGAAGTATATCCTGAAGGTATTCACGGAGCTATTATAAAAGCCTTGAAAGCAGATCCGGAAATTAAAGCCAGGGTAGCAACGCTTGATGAACCGGAGCATGGCCTGAATGATGAGGTGTTAAACAGTACGGATGTGCTTATATGGTGGGGACATATAGCGCATCACGAAGTGCAGGATGAGATTGTTGAAAAAATACACAAACGGGTACTTTGCGGCATGGGCTTTATTGCACTGCACTCTGCACACATGTCAAAAATCTTTATAAAGCTGATGGGAACGAGCTGCACGTTGAGATGGCGTGAAATGGCAGAGAAAGAGCGCTTATGGGTGATTGAACCGACCCATCCGATTGCAGAAGGTGTCGGAGAATACTTTGAATTGGAACACGAGGAGATGTATGGAGAGAGATTTGATATTCCCGCACCCGACACGCTTGTGTTTGCCGGTTGGTTCCAGGGCGGAGAGGTTTTCAGAAGCGGATGCTGCTATAACCGCGGATATGGAAAGGTGTTTTATTTTCAACCAGGCCACGAGACGTATCCAACCTATTACAACAGCGAGGTACAAAAGGTCTTAAGGAATGCCGTCAGATGGGCAAGACCGGTCAAGACAGTTACGGAAATCACCGGCCGAAATACCGCACCTCTGGAAAAAATACCATAATGAAAATGGTGGGGTTAAAGCACCACTTCCACCGGGTCTCCCAGCAGGATTGAATCCTCGGTGACAATGGAATCATAGGCAAGGATGCCGACCCCGTTTTTATGCGCAGCTCTTAAGGCTTCGCAGAAGGCGGGGTCTGTTTTGCTGTTGGGGGTAAAAAGCTTTGCCCCCTTTAACTGTACAAGAAAGAACACATAGGAGCTGTAGCCAGCTTCCACGGCTTTGATAAGCTCATACAAGTGCTTTGCGCCCCTTTCCGTGGGAGCATCGGGGAACATGGCTATCCCGTTTTCTTCCAGGGTCACGCCTTTTACCTCGATAAAAACCTTTCGCGAAGGGGTTTCAAGGTAGATGTCAAATCTTGAGTTTCCAAAGGGAACCTCTTTCCTCAGAAGGAGGGGAGGGAGGAATTCCTTGAGCCTGCCGGATTTTATGGCTTCGTAGACAACGGCGTTGGGGGATAGGGAATCAATATTGATGAGCATTTGTCCCTTATAGGCTCCCACCAGGGAGTAACGCGTTTTCCGGAGCGGGTTGGTGCCTGTCTCAAGGATCACCGGCGTATTCTCCCGGAGGATTTCCCTGCATCTCCCGGTATTTTTTACATGAACCGTTTCCTCTTGTCCGTCTAGCAATATATGTGCCGTAAAGCGGTTGGGCCTCCTGAGAAAGAGGCCCTTCCTGACTGAAGTATATTTCATTCCGTTCCTGCCTTTGTATGATAAATTAAGTTACGCAATTCCGTCCCTTGTTCTTGGATTCGTACAGCCGTTTGTCCGCGATTTCCATCAGCTCGTTCAGGCCGCCGGCTTCGTCGGAGGAGGATACGCCTGCGCTTACGGTAACCTTTAAGGTGTTGAATTTGTGCAGGATCTCGCTTTGCTCAACCGCGGACCGGATTTTCTCAGCAACGATGAAAGCATGTTCCCTGGTTGCAC
>JAFADI010000131.1 GCA_023424965.1 Bacillota bacterium | reverse complement strand
GGAAACGGAGGTATGGCCGGCCCCGGGCCGGGCGGTGCAACTAATATCCCCGGTTGCAAGTTCTTTTTTAAGCCTTTCAAGGTCTTCCACGGAGAAAGCATTGGCAGCCCGGGAATCCCCGGGGTTTTTAACCGTAGCCACCACCTTTTGCATGGCATAATCGCCGTTCCAGCGGGAGCATGCCGCAACCAGCCCTTTTCCCAGCACAACACAGGAAAGGATGAGCAGAATCCCTGAAAACACCAGGGCCCCGGGCAATTTTCTTCTTTTCATGTTCCCTCCCCCTCACTTGGCGGGCATAACCCGCATGCCGTCGGACAAAGGCTTGTCACTGCTTGAAATGACCCTGTCCCCGGCGCTTATACCGCTTAGAACCGCAGTTTTTATGTTATCCGAGTCACCGGTATTTACAGACACCTTTTCCGCATAGAATTCATTGCCAAGGGGGCCTTTTTTGTCCTTAAGTACATAGACGAAGTATCCGTCATTGTCCTGTCCCAGCGCCGAATTGGGCACCAGCACTTTGAAAGCCCCCATGCTCTTTTTAAGGTACGCCGTACCGCTCTCACCGCCAATCAACTCTTGGGAGGAAATATCGATGGTCACATCCTTTTTTACACCGGGCTGCTGTTGATTGTCCCTGATCCGGCTTACCTTTCCCTGGATAACCCTGCCGTTTAAGGAGCTTATGGATACCTCCGCGCCATCCCCCGGCTCCAGGTATTGGGCGGCGGTTACATCGACGGCGGCCACGAACTGGAAGCCTCCTTTAGTATCGGAAATCTCATACAGGGGCTGGGAAGAATTTGCCGTCATCCCCTGGGAATAATACAGTCCCGTAACAATTCCGTCGCAGGGTGCCGTCACCGTACCCATGCCTCCCTCTTGGGAAAGCCAGGCGATCTCCCGCTCTGCCATGGCGATGTCCAGCCGGATGCTTTCAATGTCCCTTCCGTTGTCCTTTGCCGCTTTATCCCTGTTCTTTTTGGCGATCTCATAGTCCGTCCCGGCATTCTCAAGGTTTATCCTCGCATCCTCCAGGTCATTGGCCGGTATGGCCCCCGCCTCATAAAGGCTTTTGCTGCTGTCATAATTTCTACGGGCTTTTTCTGCATTCTGAAGGGCCGTTTGAACTGCCTTATCCAGGCCCAGCAAAGAATCCGGGGATCCCGCTTCCAGGAGTCTTTCGAGCTGCAGCCTTTTCTGGGCACACCTGTCCTGCTCATCCTTCAATTGCTTCTCTATATCGGTGGTGTCAAGGGTCAGCAGGGTTTGACCCTGCTTTACCTCATCCCCCGCCTTTACCATCACGCCCGTCACCCGTAGATTGCTGCGGACATACAGGTCATGTACCGTTTTTGCCTCCACATTTCCGGTGCCTGCGGCCTCCTTGAGCAGTGCCCCGCTGGCAGGAGCCTCATAGGTCACCTTGGGCATGGTAAAATTGTTGATGGTGCTTGAAAAGAAGGTTAAAAGAAGCATGACCACAAGAAATACTGCCGCCGCCTTTCCCGTTGTCTTCCTCCTGGTATCTGCCGCCTCATCCACTATGTTCATATCCTTTGTCCTACCTCCGGTTTCAATTTTCCATACTTTCGTTCAACGCTTCCCTCCGGGAAGCCGCCGGTTCAAAGTGCCCTTCCAATAATTCTCCCGCCCTCCTGGGTCAGCCTTTGAGTCCCGAGAGCTGAATGCCCTGCACCAGGTAATTCTCCCCGTAAACGAACACCAGCAGCATGGGCAGCATATAGATGGTGGATGCGGCGAAGGCGATCCCCAGCTCCCCCTGGTTGATGCTGGACAGGTAAATGGACAGGGGATGCTTGTTCACATCCTGCAGGAAAATCAAAGGCTGTTCCACCATATTCCAGTTGTCGATGAAAACCAAAATGGAGAGGGCGGCAAGTCCCGTCTTCGACATGGGGAGGACGACCCTTGAAAAAATCCCGAAATCACTGGCTCCATCCACCTTCGCAGCTTCTATATAGGCATCGGGAAGGTACACCATGAACTGCCTCAGCAGAAAGACTCCGAAGGTGCCGAATACACCCGGCAGTATGATGGATAAGTAGCTTCCCGTCAGACCCAGCTTGCCGGCGATGATATAATTGGGCACCAGGGTTACCTGGAAGGGCATCATCATCACGATGATATATGTAAAGAACAACGGGTCACGGAAAGCGAAGTCCAGCTTTGCAAAGGCATAGGCCGCCATGGATGCCACAACAACCTGCCCAAGGATGATGGGAACCGTGATGATCACCGAATTCCAGAACTTGATGAGAAACTGCGTCCTCTGGATAAGGGCGGTATAGTACTGCTCCACCGTAGCCATGGCGGGTATGAACCTTACATCGGCATACTTCCCGGAAAAGGCGTTGTCCTCCCTGCTTGAATCCCTTGAAGTTACCATGCCGTAGCTGTTCTTAATCTCCTGTTCGCTCATGAAGGAATCGGCAATTGTCAGCAGAAGGGGAAACAGGAACAGCAGGGCTATGACAAGCAGAGCGGCAGGCAATACCAGTTTCCCGGACCTTCGCCGGATATTTGCGTCAATGTCCATCACCTTGTCACCCTCCCATCGCACTGCCCACTTTGGCCTGGATCTTGAATAAAAACAGCACAAGAATGTAAATAAAAACAGCCATGATAAAAGCGGCAGAAGTAAGCATCTGGTAATCCAGAGATGCAAACTTGTTGTTCATATAGTGCTGCAGCAGATAGATGCTGTCGTGGGGATAGGCGCCGGAAATCAGGTAGGTCTCCCTGAACACCTTAAAAGAATTGATGATGGACATCACAACTACAAAGAACGTTGTGGGCGTCAGATAAACCAAGGTAATGTGGGTAAACTTGCGCCAGGCACCTCCTCCGTCAATATCGGCCGCTTCGTAGTATTCACGGGGTATGCTCTGAAGCCCTGCCAAAAACAGCACCATATTGTAGCCGATGTTCTTCCACAGATAGACGGTTACAACCACAAGCCTGGCAAACCCGGTCTTCATCCAGTCTACCGGCAGCAGGCCCAGAGATGAAATAAAAGCGTTGAGGGAGCCGTTAATGTCAAACAATATCTGCCACACCAGGACCACGGAGGCTACCGGAACCACCAGAGGTACGATAAAGGCCATCCGTACCATATTCCGTCCGTAAAAGCTCCTGTCAAGCAGCAGGGCAAGGCCGAGGGAAAGCAGCATGTTGAGGGGAACGCCCACCGCCGTGAAAATCAGGGTATTGTATCCCGCTTTAAGAAAAACAGGATTTCCAAGAAGGGCAATATAATTTGCCACGCCTACAAACCTGCCGCCGATGGGGCTGTCTACCACAGAATAATAGAGTCCTCCTGCAAAGGGCAGGAAAAAGAAGATCAAAAACCCCACAAGGCTGGGTGCAAGAAAAAATAATACCCGCATCCTCTGTCCTCCTCTTTTTTGACTACTTGGATAGTCAATCCATAAATAGATACTACCGCAATAGTCACCTTCCGTCAATGACTATTGGAATAGTTAATAAAAAGTTCATAATTGTCAGATGGAAACCTATAGGATGGATTGAAAAAGAAAAAGCCTGATTATTCATTAATAATCAGACTCCATGTATGCTAGTTATGTTTTATTTTACTGCTCCCCGTTCCTGCATTCGGGACACAGGCCATACAGCTCAAGCCGGTGGCCGGTAATGTCGAAATTGGTTCTGGCTCCCACCTCCTTTTCAAGCTGGAACAGGGGACAGTCATCAATGGGGATCATCTTGCGGCAGCCGGTACAGATGAGGTGGTGCCGGTGACCGTCAACGGTGAGTTCATACCTGGCCTTGCCGTCGCCGAGCAGCGTCTTTGAGGCCAGCCCCTTGCTTTCTATAAGCTCAAGCACCCTGTATACCGTAGAGAGGTTAATGCTTATACCGCTTTCTTTTATGTTGATAAAAATCTCTTCCGCCGATAGGGGCAGAGGACTCTTTTCCAGGATTTCAATCACAGCCCTCCTGGACTTGGTATTCTTGCAGCCTTGCTTTTTCAATATATTGCCGGCATTTATTTCTTTCGCCATTTCCTACATCCTTAGAGTTACTAGAATTATATCCATTTTACTTCAATAAAAACTGCTTTTCAACTCATCCGTTGTCCTTATGCCCTTTTTCATTGTTGTAAATATAGATATCAAGGGCTTTTATACCCCGGTGGGCAAGCTTTATAACAAGAATTATCACATAAATGCCCAGTCCTGCCGCAGCCAGCCACAGCAAAATTAAAGGTATGAATAAAATCGATCCCATCGCCACGTTTGTCACACTCCCGACTCCCTTATGTTAATATTGTGAGGCCCGGCGTATAAAACCGCCCCGCAGTTGTCAACACTATTTACAGTTGTTATTACAATGGGGTTGTAACAACAGCATGTTCCTACCCAATGCCGGACAACGCCGTCCGGCGCTGTTATTATTCCTGCTTTCATGAAACGATACAAAAAAACCGGACAAATCCGTCGGGATTTTCACAGGATTCAGTACACGCCTTTCCCGTTCAGATAAGGACTGTACTGCAGGTCCGTTTTCAAAATATGGGAGGATATCCAGTCGGCAACAAACGTCACCATCTTCATCAGCGACTCGCTTTGATTGTTTTCGTGGTCCCCCGCTTCCAGTCTTCTCAGCTTTTTGATAAAAAAGTCATGCTCTATTTTGTGCACATCGTAACCAGGATAATTTTGATCCTGCAGCAGTTTTTCCTCATAACTGAAATGGTATACCGTATAGTCCGTAAGCTCATCCAATATCGCCATGATTTCATCATAGCGGTCGCACTCGTCATTGATGGATGCAACCTCATACAACCTGGCTCCGATTTCAAAAAGCTTTTTGTGCTGGTTGTCGATTTCTTCCACGTTAGTGGAAAAGTTCTCCCTCCATTTGAACATCAAAATATCCCCCCTTTAAGGCCGCAGCCTTTTATATATTTTACCATATCCTAAAGCAAAATAAAATGTCGAATTAGAGTTTATTAAACACGATCCGAGATTTTTTCCTGTATTTCTTCACCTGATAGCAAATACTGAAAAAGGCCAGCAACAGGATGCCCGCTACAAGACCGGTCCCCTGTCCCCGTATGAGCGGCATACTGGCTATGATGGCAATCAATGCCGTCATGGAAATCCAGGAGGTGGCAGGATACCCCGGCAGCTGGCAGTTGCCCTGAGGAGGGCACCCATACTGCCTTCTGAATTTGTAATGGGTGGAAACGATGATGAAATAGGTAAAAAGCAGGGAAAATCCCCCGGAGCTGACAAGAAAAACGTACACCTGCTCCGGCAAAAGGAAGGCAACGCCAAAAGCCGCCAGCATCGCCGCCCCGGAAAACAATATCCCCCTGTAGGGCACATCCGACGCATCCTTTAAAAGCTTTGGGGCATGTCCTTCGTCGGCCAGGGACCTGACCATCCTTCCAAGCCCGAAGGTGGCAGCAAGCATGGTGGAAAGAATGGCGGTAAGTAGGACAAAATTGATGGCTCCCGCAGCCCATCCGATACCGCTGCCGGAAAGTGCGGCCACCATGGGACTTACCTTTTCCGACACCTGGGAGGTGGGAACCAGTGGAAGCAGTACCGCCACGGCAACTACATAAAAACATACCAGACCTGTAACGGTATAGGAAATAGCCCTGGGTACGGTTTTGTGGGGATCCTTGGTCTCCGAGGAAGCCAGCCCTATGATCTCGAAGCCTGCATAGGCAAACATCACAATGAGCATGCTTCCTGCAATACCGGCAATACCGGAGGGAAATATCCTCTCTGTTCCCAGGGCCCCCCATCCCACCGCCGGTTTTCCGGGATACAGGCCGGAAATCAAGATAAGCCCCAAAACGATGAAGCCGGCAATGGCAAACAATTTTACCGCTGCCAGGGAGCTTTCCAGTTTGCTCAGCCTTTCCGCTCCCAGCAGGTTTGCGGCGGTGATGGCGATAATAATGAGTACACCCGTAAAGGGTATCGAAATCCCCGGAAACCAGGTTTGAAGAAAAACTGCGGCCGCGGTGGCTTCACTGGACATGGCCAGTATAAGGCCCATCCAGTATACCCAGCCGGTGACGAATCCCACTCCCGGCCCGAAGGCCCGTTCCGCATAGGTCCGGAAGGATCCCGGTGCCGCGTCGGCAACCGTCATTTCAGATAGAGCGAACAAAATAAAATATACCAGTGCACCACCCAGCACATAAGAAATCAATATTGCCGGACCGGCGTTCCGGATAGCGATGGAGGAGCCCAAGAAGAATGATCCTCCGATAACCGTTCCCAAAGCCATCATTGTAAGGCCCAGGGCAGATAACCCAGAGCTTTTGTTTTCCATAAAGCACCTCCCGTTCACAAAAACTATTATTTGTTTTTATAAGGTTATTATTCGAAAATTGATTTAAGGTTAATTTAAGATTTGACCTCTATAATTGCTCTCGTGGTTGAAAATTCAAAGAAGCAACGCTTAAAAATCCATTCCGCAATTGAAGCGGTAGAAAGAGGTAGATCATGAGCACCAAAACAAAAAACAGTAAAACCGGGAGAACTGTGACCATAGTGACTGTTTTACTGGCTGTTGTAATCGCTTGTTCATTGATAATTCCCAATCTTGTAAACGCCAAAAGCGGCAAAAATTCGGAAACCACCTCCGTAAATACCAAAACAGTGACGGTGGGCACCCAGGACATACAGCAGGCTGTTTCAGGTTCCGGACAGATCGTCACCGGAGATGAGGAAATATTGGAAGTGGATGAGGACGAGGAAGTGGATGAAGTGCTGGTAGAAGAAGGTCAGGCCGTAAATAAAGGCGATGTGCTGCTCAAATATACCGACGGCACAAAAATGAAGGCTCCGTTTAAGGGCGTCATCGGAGCCGTTACCGCTTCCGCCGGCGACAGCAGCAGTTCCATGAACGCAGCGGCCAGCCAGAGTATTACCATTATGAGCACCGAAACCTTTGTGACGGAGTTGTCTGTGGATGAGACAGACCTGGAAAATATAAAGGTGGGCCAGAAGGCGGAAGTTACGGTCAATGCCCTACCGGACACCAAATTTACGGGAACCCTGACCAAAATCAGCGAAACGGGAGAATATGCCGATGGGAATTCAACCTTCAAGATCGTCATAAAACTTGACCAGAGTGACAAGGTGAAAATCGGCATGTCCGCCGACGTGAAAATCGTCATCAAAAGTGTACAGGGAGTCGTTGCAGTGCCCATCGAAGCCGTAAAAGGCTCCGGAGAAAACGCCTCCGTCATGCGGGTAAACAGTGACGGCACAGCTTCGGCGGTTTCCGTCCAGTTAGGGCTTGCCAACGACGCCTACGTTCAGATCACCAGCGGACTTTCGGAAGGTGATACCATCCAGTACACCGTAGCGTCCTCCAGCAACACAGGCATGAACTTCGGAGGCATGCAGGGCAGAAACATGTTCGGCACAGGAGGAAATATGCCGGAGAGAAACGGCAGCGGCGGAAACATGCCTTCCGGCAGCAAGTCCCAGTCCGGCAAGGAATGAAAACCAGAATGAAAGGAGTGAGGATTCGTTGATCCAGATGAGGGATGTATCGAAAAAATATATCATGGGTGACACGGAGGTAAAAGCCCTGGACAGGGTGAGCTTCCATGTGGAAAATGGTGAATTTGTCTGTATCCTGGGACCTTCCGGGTCCGGAAAATCCACATTGATGAATATGCTGGGCTGTCTTGACGTGCCCGACGAAGGAGATTATATCCTGGACGGAATAGACATTAACAGCTCCAGCGACAAGGAGCTTGCCCACATAAGAAATAAAAAGATCGGATTCGTGTTTCAGAATTTCAATTTGCTGTCCAAGCTGAATGCGGTTGAAAATGTGGAGATGCCGTTGATTTACAAAGGGCTGTCCGCAAAACAGTCGAAAGAACTGGCCCAGGCTTACCTTGAAAAGGTTGGCCTGAAGGGCAGGGAGAAACACACTCCCAGGGAGCTTTCGGGAGGACAGCAGCAGCGTGTGGCCATCGCCCGGGCCCTTGCCTGCGAGCCACAGATCATTCTGGCGGATGAGCCTACCGGTGCCCTGGACCAGAAAACAGGCATGGAAATCATGGAAATGCTGAAGGATATGAATGAGAAAGGCCAGACAATCGTACTCATAACCCATGACGCCAATATTGCCGCCCAGGCAAAAAGAAGCGTACGTATTATTGACGGGCGCCTTTCGGATGAAACGAGGTGACAGGAAATGAAATTTGCGAGAACCATCAAAATGGCTCTTAACAACATTAAAAGCAACAAACTCAGGTCGGCGCTTACCATGCTGGGATTGATTATCGGCATCTCCTCCGTCATCGTTCTTGTGGGCCTTGGAACCGGGACCACCAGCGATGTCACATCCCAGGTATCCTCCCTGGGAGCGGATATCCTGACGGTAAGAATCGACTCGGACACCAAGCTCAAGCTTAACGGTGTCGATGAAATGCGCGGACTGGCAGGGGTAGAAAGTGTCGCACCCTATACCAATGTAAGCGCTACGGTCTCCAAGGACGGCACTGCCGCCGGTTCGGCATCGGTACTGGGAATTGACGAAAAATACCTGGATATGAGAAATTATTCTCTTTCCAGCGGCAGGGGAATATCCTTCATTGATGTGACAAACAAGAACAAAACCTGTGTGATCGGCTCCGATATCAGTGAAGATTTGCTGGGGTATTCGGACCCCATTGGAAAAACCATCCGGATTGCGGGAGATAATTATACGGTGGTGGGCCTGCTCCAGGCACAGGGAAGCTCCATGGGCACCAATACCGACAGTACGGTTCTGATCCCCATTACTACGGCTAAAAGCGTTTCGGGAAGCTCCGACATATCTTCCCTTTATATAAAAGCGGCCAGCGAGGACAGCGTTGAATTTGCAAAGCTGTCTGCGGAAAACTATCTCAAAACCAGCCTGGATGCATCCAGTGACGACATCAATGTCTCCACCCAGCAATCCATGCTTGAGACGATGGAATCCATCCAGCTGACCCTGGCATTGTTTATCGGGGGAATCGCGGGTATTTCACTGATCGTGGGAGGCATCGGCGTAATGAATGTCATGCTGGTCTCCGTAACCGAGAGGACAAAGGAAATCGGCATCCGGAAATCCCTGGGAGCCACCCGGGGGAACATCCTGTTCCAGTTCCTGATTGAAGCTCTCGTGCTGAGCCTTCTGGGAGGAATAACGGGAATTCTTGCCGGAATGGGTATAGGAAATTCCGCAGAGCTTTTTGGTTTTACCTTTACCAATTCAATCAATATAGTGCTCATATCCTTCGGAGTTGCCGTGATGGTGGGACTAATCTTCGGTATATTTCCGGCATACAGGGCATCGCGCTTGAATCCTATCGATGCCCTCAGACAGGATTGACGCTGTTTCAGTATAGAAAAGGGCCGGGAGTGCTTTACTTCCGGCCCTTCATGTCATATGAGGTATTGTCCTGGCAATTCATCTATGATAAACTCTAAATGAACCTGTTGCGAACTGGAGGTTATATTATGCCTTTTATCATCGGAATTTTCGTACTTTTTATTTTCTTCTTTGTCATGTACCTTGTGGTGAAGTCGGCGGTAAACAACTCCGAACTTTTAAAGGAAATCAAGGTACTGCTGATGAACGCCCAAAATGATGAAAGCAGGAAATAATTCCTGCAATGCTCACTTGACCGCGGGGATGATAAATCTCCCAAGGATTTCTCCCGTATCCAGGTTGTTCTTTGCGGCAACCCGGTCGTCCGCCGTAATTACCGCCACCATATCCAGCTCGGGTACCACATCGATCCTCTGACCCCCGTGCCCCACGGCCGAGTATATGGATAGTTTCTTTTTGCTCTTGGCGTCTTCTTTTTCATTCAGCCACCAGAGATATCCGTAACCGGAGTTCTCATCAAAGCTTATCTGGGTACTGGTGGATTCCTTAACCCAGTCTGCCGGTACAAGCTGGCTTCCCTTCCAGTTTCCTTCCTTCAGGTACAAATAGCCGAATTTGGCCATATCCCTGGGAGTGAGCTCAAGCAGGTGGCCTCCTCCGTAATATCCCTTATTGTCCGTACCCCACCGGAGGTTTTTGATACCCATGGGCTCAAACAGAAATTTTTTCGCAAAATCCAGTGTGCTCATCTTTGTGGCTTTCGTTAAAACTCCAGAAAGCAAGTGGCTGAGGCCGGTATCATAATTGAACTCTTTTCCGGGACTGCCGATCATCGGCTCGTTGAGCGTATAGGCAAACCAATCCTCGCTTGTGATCCATTTGACGATATCTTTGTCTGCCGGCTCAAAGCCCGCCGTCATGGTGAGGGCGTTTTTTAGGCTGATCTCCTTTTTTTCCGCCTCTTTTATATCGGCATAGTATTCGGGATAAAAATCCGCCAGCTTCTGGTCAAGCCCCGAAAGGTACTTTTCTCTGAGTGCAATGCCTACCAGAGAAGAAATGACGCTTTTGGTAACCGAAAAAACGTGGACATGGTCATCTCTGCCCTTATCCTTATAATATTTTTCATAGACAAGAACCCCGTCCTTAATCACCACGAGACTGTAAATATTGGGGTAATTGTCCTTTATATAGGCATCCGCTTGGTCCAGAATCTTCCCGTCCATCCCGTACTCATCCGGCTTTCCCTCGGCCCAGTCGTTATCGGGAAGGGTTTTGCCCTGTTCCGGCAGTACCTTATCCTGTCCGGGAACCTTTTCTGCCTGCCTGGCATTGCAGCCTGACAGGCTCATCATTAAAATCATGGTAAATATAATAATTTTTCTCGCCTTACCAATCATTTTCATACCTTCTCATTCAAAACACAGCATTTATCCTGATTACAAAATCTATTTATTATTCCTTATATATTCATTGAGCAATCCGTCGTACAGTTCCCTTACGGCACTGATGGTAGGGTCGCTGCCGGAATTGAACAGGATGTCGTCCACCTGCCCCACCGGTAAAACCTTGATGGAGGTCCCCGAGATAAAGAGCCCGTCCATGTCCTTGAGGGAGTCAACTCCGATGAGCGTCCGTATGACTTCAAAGCCCAGGCGCTCACAGGTATCGATCACATACTGCCTTGTGATGCCCCTCAGCACATATTCTCCCGGAGCCGTATAAACCTTGTTTCCTTTGACGAAGAATACGTTGGACTTGCTCCCCTCCGTTATTTTCGAATCCTTGTTTACGAGAAGCACTTCAAAAGCTTTGCTGCTTTCCAGCTTGTCGCTCACTTTTTTCCTGTAGTCGTCTTTTAGCAGCTTCATATTGGGATTGTCCCTTTCAAGCTGCATGAGACAAACCCGCACTCCCCTGTCTGCCTCTTCCTTATCCGGATAGTAGCTCTTACTGATATACAGCAGCAGGTTCCGTCCTTCCTCCGCCCTGTATACGACCAGCTTGGCGTTGCAGTTTACGAGCTTGTTTTGTTCCACCAGCTGCCTGATCTGTCTCTTCAGCTCCTGCTGCGAGCAGTCTAGCTCCTCTCTCAGGCCTCCCAGAGAATCCTTCATTCTGGCATAATGGTCTTCAAAAAACAGCGGAACCCCTTCAATAACCCGGATCACTTCATATACCATGCCTTCCGCCGGCATAATCAGCTTTGCGAAATTATGAGATTCCTCAAGCTTTCCATTTAAAATATACAAAGCCCCTGCATTGTCCATCATACGTATCATCCTCAAATGCTGCATATTTTTCTCTGTTCAAAACAGTGTGTGAATAATATAGAATATAGTACCATCTGCAGCGGAATAAATCCAGTGGTTTGTACAATTCTCTTATTCAACAGGCTTGAAGCCCTCCTCAAGCTTTTCTCTGGACGCCTTTTGAGCCGTCTTTACAGCCAGCTTTGAAAACATCTCCTGGCTGTTGACGATTTCCTTTCCTCTTTTGTCAATCCTTGAATAATTACCGTCACTGTCAAGGATTCTTGCATTGGTAGTATCTTTCAAACTGACACTGAGTATTCTTTTAATATGTGCAAATATTTCCCGATCTTCCACAGGAAAAAGCAATTCCACCCTCCTGTCAAGATTCCTGGTCATCCAGTCGGAGCTGGACAGATAGATGACCTCATCACCGTCGTTATGGAAGTAATATATCCTGCTGTGCTCAAGATACCTGCCCACAATGCTCCTTACGCTTATCCTCTCGCTGAGGCCCTTTATCCCCGGCCGGAGGCAGCATATGCCCCTTATGATGAGGTTAATCTGGACTCCGGCGCAGGAGGCCTCGTAGAGCGCTTCGATGATGCCCTCATCCACAAGAGAATTCATTTTTGCCGTTATTACCGCCGTTTTACCCTCCCTGGCATTTTCCGTCTCCTGCCGGATAAGGCTTATGAACCGGGACCGGAGGGTAATTGGCGCCACATCCACCTTATACATCTTTGTCAGCTGGGAATAACCCGAAAGCATGTTGAATATGGCCGATGCATCGGCCCCGAAATAGGGGTTGGCGGTGAAGATGCCGATGTCGGTATAAAATCTTGCGGTGATGTCGTTGTAGTTTCCGGTGCTCATGTGTACATAGCGTTTTATGCCATCCTCTTCCATTCTCACCACCAGCAGCACCTTGCAGTGGGTTTTAAGTCCAACCAGCCCGTAGATCACGTGGCAGCCCGCCATTTCCAACCGCTTCGCCCAGTTTATATTGTTCTGCTCGTCAAAGCGGGCCTTTAATTCTACCAGCACCGTTACCTGCTTCCCGTTTTCTGCAGCCTGGGCCAGGGCTTCAACGATGGGGGAATTGCCGCTCACCCTGTAAAGGGTCTGTTTTATGGCGAGCACTCCCGGGTCATTGGCAGCCTGCCTGACAAACTGTACGACAGGGTCAAAGGAATTGAAGGGATGGTGAAGCAGGATATCCCTCTGGGAAACAGCCCGGAAAATATCCTCACAATCCATAAGCTCCGGCACCGGCTGCGAATAATAGGCAGGAAAGCGCAGGTGGTCAAATCCCGGAAAGGAACTCAATTTCATAAGAAATGTCAGGTCCAGCGGTCCTTTTATACCAAAAGTACACTCCGAGGGAACTTCAATTTCTTCCTCCAGCAGCTCCAGGAGCCTGGGGTCGGCGCCATGCTCCACCTCAAGCCTGATAACCATTCCCCATTTTCTTTTTTTGATAAATTCCTGTATGGCCTCCAGCAGGTCTTCCGCTTCTTCTTCCTCAAGTCCCTGGTCGGTATCCCTGGTAATACGGAAGCAAGCCTGTTTTATAATCCGGTGTCCTGTAAACAGGGTGTCGATGAACCTTTTGATCACATCCTCCAGGAATACAAAGCTTCTGGCTCCGGTGGCCGAAGGCACCTCCACCAGCCGGTCTAGAACCGCCGGGACCTGAACCATGCCAAAAACCACGTCTCCGGAATCATCGTTGCTTTCCAGCAGCAGGGCCACATTGAGGCTTTTATTGAGTATCAGGGGAAAAGGCCTGCTTTTGTCCACCACCATCGGCGTCAGCACCGGATAGACGGTTTTGTTGTAATAGTCCTTTAAAAAACTCTTCTGCCTGTCATTGAGATCATTCATTTTGAGAAGTACAATTTTTTCTTTTTTTAGATTGGGCATCAACGAACGGTTATAGCAATTGTACTGGTCGGTGACCATATCGTGTACCACGGTGGAGATCCGTCCGATCTGCTCTGCCGGAGTGAGTCCCGCCAGGTCCAGTTGATTGTAGTCCGCCAGCTTCTGGTTAAAAAGGGAGGCAACTCTGACCATAAAGAATTCATCCAGATTGGAGCTCACGATGGCCAAAAACTTCAAACGCTCCAATATGGGATTGGCCCCGTTAGAAGCCTCGTCCAGCACCCTCCGGTTGAATTCGAGCCAGCTCAACTCCCGGTTAAAGAATTTCTTGATTTTTTTACTGCTGTTGGTTTTCACGGCTAACCTCCGTCTATTTCAGGCTTAAACCCTCCTGCTTTTTAAAACAGGCCTGTAGCCCATTACTTCTTCAAAAAATGTTGTATGGCTTGAAAAGCTCCATTCTTCCAAAAGCATATCCTCGGAAGCCCACAGGTCAAAATGGAGCTCCTTCCCCGAATTATGAACCTCCACCCTCTGGATTTTCTGTTTGTGGGTTATGTCCAGTGCCTCTGTAATCCTCAGGATGGCCGCTAGCTTCGAAACAATGATCTGGTCTTCCGGAGACAGAGCGGAATAATTTTCGTCCCACTGGTCGGGTATGTCGATGCTGTGGTATCTTACGATATTTGCAACCAGCTCCAGTTCCCTGTCGGAAAAGCCCATGATATCCAGGAATTTTACGATGTTATAGGAATGGATGTCGTGGGTGCTGTGATTTACATATTTCCCTATATCATGGAGGATCGACGCAACCCGCAGGTAAAGCCTCTCTCTGTCTCCCAGCCTGTGTATTTTGCCCATCTGGTCAAAGATCGATAAGCTGATCTTTTCAAGAAAGGCACAGTGGACCTCGTCAATGGAATATTTTTTTCCCAGATGCCACACCGAGCCGATGATATCCTCCAGTGCGTCCCTTCTGCTGTCGGTATCCAGCAGTTCGTCCGCCATATCGGTGATCAGGCCGTGCCTTAAGGATACCAGCGGTGCATATATGTTGGAGGCATGGGTCATCTCCAGGAAGATGTTGAAAAGCAGCACCGAGGGCAGCAAGACCCCCGCCTGGCTGCGGGACAGGCCAAACTCATCGCCAATCTGCAGGGACGTCAGGGTATGAAGCTTTTCATACAGCTTTTTAAAGGATTTTTTCTCTATGAATTTATCCTCATATCCCGCCTCATGGCCCTTACAAAGCCCAGTTATCGTCCTCAGCTCTCCACCCAGGCCGATAAAGCTCTCTATATTCATGCTTGAAATAAGGGGCTCCAGGAAGTCCAGCCTGCTCTTGATAAACTCTTCCATGAGGCTGGGAAAATCCAGCGTCTTCTTTTCAAGCTCTGCCAGTACCTCTCTCAGCCTTAGCGAACCGATCTTTATATATTCGGTAAATTTCAGGTTTCCTTCGCTGTATACCGACAATTCCACTCCACCGGAACCGATGTGAACGATGAGCACACTTTTATTCATGGGCTGAAGCTCGCTCAAATAGTTGCGCATGGCTTTAAGCATGAGGAAACGTTCCTGGGCGCTGTTGATCACCTCAACCTTCAGGTCCGACCTTATTCGGATTTGCTCCAGCACATATTCCCTGTTCTGGGCTTCTCTGATCCCGCTGGTGCTCACAGCCCGGTAGTATTTTACCTTATAATCCTGCATCAGCCTGTTGAAGCCTCGAAGTACATCACAGGTCTCATGGATGGTCTCCACCTGGATCCTGCCATTGACAAAGGAATCCCTGCCTATATGGGTGGACTTGTGTAAATCTTCGAGGGTAATGATTTCACCTGCCGGTGAAAGCTGTGCAATCAGCATTCTTATGGAATTGGAGCCCACATCGATGGTGGCCATCACTCCGGCCTTATCCTTTACCATTGGTTTTTACACCCTTTCGACAAATTGCCAGATAATGCTACAAACTCTGAGTCAATTATACCACCGGGCATTGCTCTAGTAAATTGGAAAACCCCTTATAAACTGGTAGTTTGGCAAATTTAACACCAATTTAACATGGAAAATTACGGTTCAAACATAAAGGCTCCTGCAGCGTGCAGGAGCCACATAAATCAATACGTGGTACCAAGGAATCGGACTACTCTATTGCAGCTTGTAAACTGCGTCGAAATAAGCCTTATCGTCCGTTCCCGTCACTTCGATGTCGGGCATGATTCTGGAACCGCTGATATTCTGTTCCTTTACATTCCAGTAGCTGCTCACAAGGAACAGGATATATTTTTTACTTCTATCTTCATAGGCATACTGGCACACGCCTTTTCCCACCGTGGGCCGGCCCACGATGGTCACATTGTTAAGGTACTTTTTAAGCCCCAGGGCCAAAAGCTCCGAGCTGCTGGCGGTGTTCCCGTTTACGAGGACAAAAATCCTTTTGAATTTCACCTGGGCTTCGTCCGAGTAATAGGAATAGATGTATCCGTTTCTATCCACGGTGAAGCTTGTAGAGCACTCGGGGAGCAAATAGTCCAGAATCTGGTTGGAAGGTCCCGTCAGGCCGCCCCCATTGTCCCTCAAGTCGATGATGAGGTTTTTGCTTTCCGTGTCCTTGATTGTATCCACAAAGCCTTTAAACTCATCCCCCACTGCGGGAGTGAAGCTGTACAGCCTTATGTAGCAGTTATTGGCATCCAGTATTTTTGACGCAATACTGCTGCTTCCTTCCACGTCCATATACCGGTCGTACTCCTCACCGCTTATGATAAAGCTGTAAATATCGTCCTTCAGCTTTATATCGTTTAAATAATCCGCAACATCCTGGACGGAGACATTTTCCTTTGTCAGGAACTGCTTTGATTTTCCGTCGAAATCACTGACCTTGTCCAGATACAGGTAGTTCCCTTTTATAAAGTTGAAGATTCTGGTGCTGTCCGGGAGCCTGGCTTCTTTAATATACTCCTTCAGATCCTCCGCCGACCCGTTCACCGCATTTATCTTCAGGGCCTTATCCGCATATTCCTCCGCCTTCTGATAATTCTGAAGGTTATAATATTCCCATCCGATGGATGCCATGGCAGAATCGTTGCCGGGGTTTATCCTTGCCACCTCTTCATAGCATCGGATGGCATCTTCATACTGTGCCAGGGCAGTGTAGCAATCCCCCTGGAACCATGGAAGTTCTTCATTTTTGGGAAATAACGCCTTTGCCTTTTGGGCGAAATTTATACACTCGGTGTAATTCCCCATGTGATACAGAATGGAAACCTTGTTGAGACAGGCTTCCTCATTCTGGAGGTTCAGTATTACCGCCATGTTAACGGCAGCAAGAGCCTCCTTGTACCTGTCGTCATATTTTAAGGCAAGTGCCTTGGTGTTATAAGCCATATCGTTTTTGGGATTGATCTGCACCGCTTTGTCGCACAATTCCACCGCCTCGGCATATTCCCCAAATTCGACCCGTATCTTCGCCTCCAGCACCAGGCCGTTTTCGTCCTTCGGCTCCAGTTCCATATACCTGCCCAGCACATTAAGGCTCTCCTCGAATTCTCCCAGGTAATAAAGGGCGGCAGCTTTTCCCGCGTAGGCGTCGGCATACCTGGGGTTGATGCTTATTGCCCTGTCGTAGCTCGCCACGGCTTCTTCGTAATCTCCCAGCTTCATCCGGTTGTTCCCGGCGGTTACCTCCGCCGCTGCCTTACCTACGATGTCCAGATCCTTTGGGGTGGAAACCTGAAAGCTTCCGTTCAGATCGCTGTTGGACCACAGGCAGACCATATCAAAGCCTACCGGGTCCTTTGAACCTCCTGCTGCCGAAATTTCAATCCTGACATTTTTAATTGCCCCCGAACTCCTGTCAATTCTTATCTCAGTGGCATAACTGCTGAGCTTCACATCGGCCCAGATACTTTTCATATCCCCTGAACCTTTCACGCTATTTAAAAATTCCCGGGGAATAACTTCGCCTTTTAGAAGAATTTCGCCGGCTTCACCGGATGCTACCTCTCTTATTCCCGCCAGCAGTGCCTCATCCTGGCGGAGGAAATAATAGGCGTCAAAAGTCTTTTTCCGCTCCAGTTCCAGCTCTTCTTCCGTAATATCCTGCTGTCTCCAGCTCCCCGACTTCTTATCCTTGTAATACACGCCGGAAGAGTCCATCCACATGTCCAGTTCCAATTTATTCTCCGGAGTGCTGAAAAAATCCGTGGAACTCCAGCTTCCCGAACAGGCCTTTCTGACCTGGTCTATACTGAACACATTGTTTATTTCCATGGACAGCTTTTGCCCCAGATAAGCAGCGTCAATTTCGATCTGCTGGGATAATTTGTATTTGTTCAGGGAAATCATTTTTTTATCGGCGTTTTCCATGATCCCCTTCACCTGGTCATAATCCGCTTCAGCGCCTATGATGACCGTTTGGGTACCGCCGTCCCATGCCACCTTCCTGCCGAAGCTTTCTGCGACAAACCTGGCAGGAATGTAGGTCATATCCTTATAAATTACCGGAGCTGCCTCCAGCGTGACGGTCTTATCGTTTATCTTTGCCGCCGTATCGTTGATCTTGAGGAAGAGCCTGCCGGGGTCCTTTACCACGGTCACACTTTTTTCACTGCCGTCCCAGAGAATATGTTCCCCGTCATTTTGCACGCCCAGTTTTATGAGCATTTCCCGTAAAGGCAAGAGGGTCCGCCCATTTATTACAATCGGAGGATTTGAATAATTCTCCTTTTTGCCATCAATGACAATCTTTATATCCGGGTTTTCTATTTCCTGCCCATAGGCCAGAGACCATGCCGGAAACAGGACTGCAGCAGTGAATGCCGCCAGCAAGAAAACAAGCAATTTTTTCATGTTCTTCCCCCATAAAGTCATATTAAAATTGATTTTTTATTAAAGAAATATTTGTTTTTAAACTTCGCTCACTATAGCGAGCAAACTTCATAAATAAACACTTCTTCATATTTTACTCCGCGAGCTTCATCGATAATTACCTTAATTTATTTATTTTTAAAGTTGTTATCGATATAATACTATATTCCTGGAAGCCTGTCCAATTATTCACAATTCTCATCGTTTCGTGCATATATGTTTCATACCCCCGGGCGCAAAAAAGCTAACAGGGATTTTGGACATATCTTGCACCACTTTCCGCGGCATAAAAAAATCCCAACCATCAAGCGAGCTATCCGGTCAGGAGGGGAGTCAAATTATTTGTTGTTAATGTTATTTTATATTTTTCTACAAAACAATACAATATTTTCATGTGTTCTATTTTACGCACAGCCCTGTTCGACGAACTGTAACAAAATGAAA
>JAFADI010000109.1 GCA_023424965.1 Bacillota bacterium | reverse complement strand
CTGTCAAAGGCTAAACGAGACAGTCCGCCTTTCCCTTCGAGAACCAGATATTTTCCTTCCGGGAACAGGACTTCCTCCGTTTCATTAATTACCGGCTGTGCTGTTTTGACGCCTGCATAATAGAAAGTATTGCTTCCATCCGTTGTTATTGCTCCATAACCGTAATTACATTCAGAAATCGGCTTGAGTGAAGCCATCTTTCCGCCTTGAATGATACCCTTGAAAAACTCGGTTTTTTGTTTAGAAAATAGCTCTGACTGAATCTTTTCTGATCCTTCTAATTTAGTTTTAAAACCTACCAGGCGGAAAGCCCCTTTTTCCTCAATTTTGAAATTACTCATATCAAAGACCTCCAAAGAATTTTTACTTTAAATATATCTCTACTTTATCATAGCTATTATGACATAAGTCTGTCATAATTAAACTTGAGGTGAAATTTTTCTATGAAAATTGACCGTCTTATTGCGATCATCATGCTTCTTTTGGAAAGAGAAGTGGTACCCACCAGTGAACTGGCTGAAAAGTTAGAGGTAAGCAGGAGAACCATATTCAGGGATATAGATACGCTAAATACAGCAGGGTTGCCTATTATGGTAACCAGGGGTCCTACAGGGGGAGTAAGCTTGATGAAAACATATAAAGTTGACAAAAAGCTATTTACTCCCAAAGATGTTCAAAGCTTATTAACCAGTTTGCAAAGCTATAATCAGCTGTTAGAAAATAAAGAGATTGCAAGTACTTTGACCAAATTACAGAGTATGACGGAGGAAAATAATTTATTAAAACAAAATATTGGCTACCAAAATTTTTCGGTAGACCTGGAACTTAACCAGGGGAATCGCTCTTTGCGAACATTGCTAAAAGTTATAGAAACAGCGATGAATGATAAGCGATACCTATTATTCGATTATATGGATAAGAATGGTCATGGGACTTTTCGCAAAGTGGAACCCTACAAAGTAGTTTTTAAAGAAAGCAGCTGGTATTTACAAGCCTTCAGTATCGAACGAAATGATTATAGAATATTCAAGCTAGCCAGAATGAGTGACATCCGGCTTTCAGAAGAGACTTTCATTCCAAGGGATTTTGTACCGCTGCCAATGGATGGATCCAATTGGATGACAAAAGCAGTAGTTGAGGTAACGCTTAGAATAGATAAATCTTTAAAAGATAAAGTGATTGAGCGATTTGGCGAAGAATATATCATTGCTCGTAACGGAAATGACTATATTGCAAAATACCAAATTGCAGACAATGAAGAGGGGTATAATGTACTACTTAAATTTGGCGGAAAGTGTGAAATTATTGAACCTCTGAAGGTGAGACAAAATTTTAAAGAGTACTTGGCGAAAATCCTGGAGAGATACAAAAATTAGTAAAAAGCGAGAGTGGAGGGGTTTTCAAGCAAGCCACGCTTCTTTTATTTCTGATTCAATTAAAATGGTGCATATGAAACATTATCGATGATTCTCCGATTAATATGAAAATCATTCAATACATAAAAGCCGATGCTTTATTCATATATTTTGCTCTATTTCATAGAGCTTATGGGCACCTTAAAATAAATCAATACGGATAATGCAACAATTGCGGACATTACTAAAGCCCATTGGGGCTTTTTATGATGTAGCTGCAATAGGGGGAACATAAACAGATTGAACAAGGCGGACCACCATATCGTCCACCCGTTGGCATAGGAAAAGAACCCCAATAAATGGGAGGCTCTCTCGATGAGAGTATAAATTATTACCCATAAAAGGACGTAAGGAACTTGCTTTTTTAATCCTTTGGGGAAGTGTGGCAAAAAAAGCATAAGTGTTGCAGGAAAGAAAACAAGAGAAATTAAAAAATCACTCAATGTTTTCTTTAGCAAGGGCGACTCAAAGGACCATAGCTGGTAGTTATAAGTTAATAGCCCATATGCAAAATCACCCAGTGCGAAGAATAGCATTGTCGGATAATAGGTTCTCCAATTTTTCCAGTCTCCCCATTTCCATGCACAGAAAACAATAATCGCTGTTACAAGTATTTGATAGTCTGTAATGATTAAAATAAACGGAGTTTGCACATGAAGATACCTTCCAACCTTAACTATATATCACTTTCTATTTTTTACTTGATTGCAGGTTTGTATTCCGGAACACGCAAGCTTTTACAAGGACGGTGGACAAAATTACCGTCTTTTTTAAGACAGACCATGGGGGAAGGATAGAAGGCGCCTATAAAATATCTATATGCCATTTAATTATATTATATAAAGTACTTTACACTATAGAGTAATTTATGCTATAGTTGTTTTGAGAGGTGATAAGATTTGGAAATTAATAAAGAAATGATAAAGGGGTACATAGAAAGTATTCTATTAAGTCTACTGCTAAATGAAGATCTATATGGGTATGACATCTCGAAAAGAATAAGGGATGTCAGTGGGAAAACCTTTGAGATAAAGGAAGGAACGATGTATGTTGTACTAAAAAGACTTGAAAATAACGGGTTAGTTAATTCGTACTGGGATGACACATTAAGCGGTGGGGGTAGACGAAGATATCACCATATCACAGATAAGGGCAAGGAATACTTACAAAATACGAAAATGGAGTGGCAATTTTTTAAAAGTATAGTGGATAAGTTTCTTGGGGAGGGTGAATAATGGATAAAATAGAGAAATACATAAATTCAATATATAGGGATACGAATGATAAGTCTAAAGGGGCTCAAGATTTAAAACAAGAAATGACACTTCATTTAAAAGAAACTGTAAAAGAATTGCAGGATAATGGAATTAATGAAGAAGAGAGTATCAGAATTGCAATAGAAAGATTTGGGGAAGAGTTCCAGATAAGAAACGAGTTATCCCAAGTTATGAAATTTCAAAAGTTTTTTGCTAAAAATGTGTTTATATCTTCCTTAGTAGTTCTATTTGTGTCGGCCATTTTGCTTACGACCTCATATTTTGTGCAGTGGGAATTTAACAAACGATATAATGTTATGGACGCACAAATCAAATTGGCAGAAAACAAATTTGTAAACGAAGGAATATCCGGCTTAGATAAGTATTTAAAGGATATTTTTATCGATGAGAACAATAATCAACTTACTTATGTCGCAATTAAAGAATTGCCCCCCAGCTTTGACAACAGTAAGAATAATGAGCCTTTTCCCGGAGAAATAAAATATGTCTATCCAGAAAAAATCAAGAGTGAATATTATAGTAACAGGGTTGGCCATGACCTAATAGTGAATAATGCTAAATACTTTATTGAGACAGGAATTAAACCTGCTTCCAACACCGATTACAGCAGTAATTACAGGGGTATGGCCATATTTTTTTTCGCGATTTGCTGGGTACTTTGGATTATAGGGTCAATCGTTAACGTCAATAAACTTGGAGAGCTAAATACGAGTTGGTGTATCGTGTTAATTCTATTCGGCATTGTCGGATATTTTATATTTCTGAGTGTAAGCCACTTAAATAAAGAAAAAGGAGCATAAGGGACGATCGGGGAATATTCTTATCATTCCCTCCCGCGGGTCAAAAGCTTGTGGATTCCATCTCGACAGGAGGCCGGAAGAAAAATTGGAGCCTATAAGAATAACCTTATAGACTCTTTTTTGTATGATTTGCCTAAATATATATCCTGGAATACATGTAATATTCAGCAACCCAAACACCGATATTATTGTGTAGAATTGTATATTTTTAGCAGGAGGCAGACAGAATGTACATCAACCGGAATAATGCCCACAAATCGTTTCAACTGTATGACAATCATGCTTTTAAAAGTAAATTTGCCGGAAATGGCAGCCTGAAAATAGGGAATGGTAGTAACGTGGCTGTTGGCGGGCTGGAAGAAAAAACATCAAAGAATATTAACCGTATGGCAGACAAAAAGAATGCTTTTTCGAAAATGAACCTGGAAGAGGATATGAAAATAAAGCTTCGTGAGCTCAACAAATTATCACCAGTGGAAGCATCAAGCGATAAAGAAGTTTCTTCTTTTTTTGGTTTTGCGGATCAAATGTATGACTTTATGGAAAGATGTGTGTCCGTTGGTTTGCATAGAATACAGGAGCTTTGTGCAGAGAGTGCGGATCGAAGAGAAAACAGCAGTCTGGAGCTTTTTGAATCCCAGGGCATAGCGGTACAAGATCCCGAAGTGCGGGATGCGCTTTCCAGGGACACATACGAAAATCGTAAAAAATGGGTTGAAGACTATATTAAGCAAGACCTCAGGAAGATGCTTAATTTCGCAGCAAGATTCATAAAGGGGGTTTATATTACAACAGATAAAGCCCTGGGAGGCAGTTTGTCCGATGTGCTAAACAAATTTACCCCGCAAATAGCGGAGGAAGAAAGGCCCGGCATGAATTTTTCTGCGGACCAGCTGGTGTTTTTTACGAGTGAAAGTCTGGGCATCGACGGGAATGTGCCGGCAACGCTCGAAGAGCAAGGCACATTGCTGGAAAATGTGTTGCATACAATACAAGCGCGAAGAAGCATGCTCGATAAAATCCATAACAAGTTTAAAAAAGAAACAGCGCAAGAGGACCTTGAGGAAACGGAGCCCTTTGTGGTAAATACTGAGGAACTGAACCGTGAAAAATATGATTATGATGCTGTAATGAAAATGTTTGACCACTTAAAAATGAGCCAGAAGCTGGCTTTGATTTACGGAACAATAAGATTCCAGGAGAATAGCTTTGAAAGCCTTATATAGTTCCTCCCATGACAAGGCCCCCTGCCATGGCTTAGCCCATAGCAGGAGGCCCTTTTCTTCAATATCTGTTGGTGCACTGTGTGCACCTCGGCATATTACCGTTTATAGAAGGTCGCATCCGCCTTTTCCGTATCGGTGCTGATGGGATCAATCCTCAGCTTATAGTCGTAATGCCTTATGTACCTGGTGGGATTGTTGTATGACTGGTAGGAGAATGCGCTTGAATTCGCAAGCCCCGCCACCTGCTTAAAGGTTGCATCTGCCTTGAAGGTTGCGGAATCATCATTCTGTTTCACACTCAGGACATAATTGGAATGCCTCAGGTAATAGCCCGGGAAGTTGAGGGACTCGAAAGAAACATTTCCAGAGGAAGAATCAGCGAGGCCGGGCACAACCCTGAACTGGGAATCTTCAATAGGGGAGACATTGTTTTGAAGCAGGCCTTCAAAATTATAGTGTCTCCAAAAATAATTGGGATAGTTGTAGGATTCAAATCTGTTCGGAGTCACCATGCTGGTGCCTACATCCAGGTCACGGTAGGTTACCCTGTTGCTGCTGCTGCTACCACCGATGGCACCGCCGCCGATGATGAACAGTCTTCCGTTGGCAAGGCCCAGGAGGCAACGGGTGTAGCTGGAGCCAAGGCCTGTGGAAATATTGGCGATACCTCCGCTCATGTTATTCGCGTTTACATAGACATTTCCGGTGCCGTATGTGCCGAGAACGATCTTTCCGTTAGGCATTACGGTTACATAAGGCGAACCGCCGGAACCAAACTTCGTTCCCTGGCTGGAAGCATTCCATGACTCAGGATTTGATGAGGTCTGGTAGTGGCAGGGATTTCCGCTCAAACCCACGATCTCATAGGTCATGATGTAATTCCCGTTGGCCATTCTTGCGATAACCGGCATTCCGGGGCGCAATGAGCCCAGAGCCACGTCATTCACAACACTTCCCCAGGTGGTGCCGTTGGTGGAAGTCTGATGGACTATTTTCTGATTATGGCTGGCATCACGCTCATCGGAGTAGAAGCAGATAAGCTTGTTGTTGGAAACCAAAAGGAAGGGTTCCCATACGGGATCATTGGAGCCGTTGGGGTCAGCCCTGCCGCCGCTTGCCACAGAACTGAGGAAAGTCCACGACCTGCCCAGGTTGGTGCTGTAGTAAATATCGATCTTGGTTTTTGAAAGGTCATTCGGAATAGAGTTTCCTGCACAGAGCAGAGTTCCCTTGGCCAGATTTCCGATTGCCTGGGGAAGTTCATAAAGGAAGGGCTGGTAACGCATACCCCATCCGTTTACCGTATCGGAAACACTTCCCACCTGTGTCCAGGACTGTCCATTGTTGGTGCTTTCATAAATCGGGAACACCGGCGTGCCACTCTTGTACTGCTCAAAGGTGGCATACATCTTTCCGTTGTTGGAGGAGGTGCTCTGGTACTGGAGCTGCATTGCACGTGCATACAGGCATCCGGGATTTGGATCGCTGGATGGAGGCGTATACAGTGTTGACGGACCATAGGCTCCTGCCGAACCCGGGAGAACCACCATTGTCAACAATACTGACAGAACAAGCAATAGGGGCAATAAGTTTTTTACACTCTTTCGTCCTACATTTTCCATACTTTTAGCTCCTTTCAATTATTAACCTGTTTCCACCCAGCCCGCCGCATGCAATACGTACCATCATGGTGCACTCATTCCGGACGTTTGAAATGCTTTGCGCGGGAGGTGCCATTTTGCAGATCTCTAGAGATACCCAATACATGTCTGTGAATCAATGCTGTTCAGGTCAATCATGACGCGTCATATAGTGTACCTCATTATTGTATAGGACGAACCCGGCGACACATACTTAAATATTTTTACTTTTTATTACGGAATTTTTACATTTTGGATTTTTTAAACCGGGGCTGTCTGGAGGATATTTCATTATGTGGATTTAAAATGGGAAGATACCTTTGCTTTTAGCCTATTTAAAGTAGACTTATGTTTAGTGTTTTACACGCTTCTCCACGAGGATAAAATAAATGTATTCCCAGGTAAGAACCAGGACGTAACCAATAGGCGAGTAAGGGATGATCTTCCAACGGGGATAAAACAGTATGCCGGAAGGCTTTGCAATAAAAAGCTCAAACAGCGTAAACACTGCCGTCCACACGGCAATGTACACCGCAATTCTTTTTAAACCTTTTGGGATAAACTTAATAAAAACCAATCCAAAGGCCGGGCAGATAAAAAGATTCGCCCAGAAGCTGTACCAGCCCCTGTATTCCATGCTGACATAATGATACAGTTCCAGTTGCTTGCAAAAAATCATGTCACAAGCCATTGAAACAGCAGCAATCATTATCATTACCTGAATGTCGGCAAAGCGCAGTTTGCGAAGCGCTACCGATACCCCTGCCATTGTCAGCGCCGTCACGAAAAAAGTCCAGAAAGCAAGATTCCACATAGTAATCACCTGCTTTTTATTGTCTCCAAAAGTACAGTTCCAATCAAAATCA
This sequence comes from Bacillota bacterium, assembly GCA_023424965.1. Taxonomy (GTDB): domain Bacteria; phylum Bacillota; class Clostridia; order Acetivibrionales; family JAFADI01; genus JAFADI01. Next base: position 358 of record JAFADI010000109.1, on the reverse strand, counting down.
ATCCGGCAAATGTTACAAACAACGCAAGAGACTATTGCACATTTCATTCCATAAGGATGTCCAGCATCTTTTGGGGATTGGAAATAAAAGCTCTGGTATCCTTGTAGTGGTCGGTGTCCTCATACTTCACCGCTTCAAAGCCTCCATCTTTTATTTGATAGATGATTGAATCGGGATAGGCCATGATGATGGGGGAATGGGTGGCGATGATGAATTGCGAATCCGACTTTATCAGCTGGTGCATGCGGCTGAGCATGGACATCTGACGGGAAGGAGACAGTGCGGCTTCCGGCTCGTCAAGGATATAGAGGCCTTTACCTCCAAAACGGTTCAGGAATAAAGAAAGGAAGGATTCTCC
>JAFADI010000088.1 GCA_023424965.1 Bacillota bacterium | reverse complement strand
CGATACTTATTTAATGCGTCTACAATGGAATCTCCTGTTTCCTTTTTATACAAACGGCTAAGATAGCTGCTGTTGACATGAATGTGGTCTGCAATGGTCTGGAGGTTGATATTTTTACTGAAATTGTCCCGGATATATTTTTGCGTCTCTTTCACGATATAGCTGTACTGTTTGTCTTGGCTGGCCATAACGGTGGCAATACTTTCGATCAGTTCTCTTAAAATCGCGGATAAGTTCTGAATATTTTTACTTGCCTGTATCTGCCTGTAAACTTCGGGCTCCCCGTCTGCAAGCTCGGGGGCGAACAGCTTGTAGCCGGCCAGAAGCCTGAAGCAGTAAGAGGCGATGAGCATGCAGGATACCTTGATGCTTTCGATGGGCTCTTTATTCTGCCGATATTCCTCCAGAAGGCTTTCGAGGCTTTTGAATGCTTCGGCAGGACTGGCTAACTGAAGGCTGCCGACTATTTTTTCAGCAATATCATGGGGCTGGCCTGCAGAGGCTGTGACTGGAGCTGTATGAGGGATAAATACCGATACGTGGTTGTTGTTATAAAAGCTGCCCTGAAGGGCGTCCTTTGCTTCAAGATAAGCCCGGGACAGGGCATTGGCCTTTTGCTTCATCTGGCTTACTCCGATGCTGATGGTGAAACGCATGAAGCTGTCGGCGATGGACAGGATTTCATTGCAGGTCATGAGTACGGTTTGAGTACTCAGACTGACATTATAGTTATTGAAGGAAATCACGGCGACAAGCAAAGTCCTGTCCGCGACAACCGTATAGTGGGAATAATTCTTAAGTGCCAGAGAAAGAAAATTCTTTACGGATTGCATAAAGCTATTGTAATCTTCAGAGCTTATCGAAGAGCTTTCATTGGGGGACCCGTTAATATCAAAAATAACTACAAAATAATTGTTCAGTTTGATTCCAAGCTCATTCATCCTGAGTTGAATATGTTCTTCATTTGTGAGAATACTGCTGAACACATCTTTAAAAAACTTTTCACATATTTCTGACAAGTTGTTGTTTATTTTTTCTTCCAGAAGCTTTAGCTTTTGTTCTTTCTCCTTTTCCTGGGTAATGAGAGCCTGGGCTTTCATCACGGCATCCGGGATTTTTTCCGAAGGATTCGTTTTTATGACAAAATCCACGACGTTATATTTTATTGCTGCCTGTGCGTAGGAGAAATCGGCAAAGGCCGTCAGGATAATAACTTTGACAGAGGGGTAATTCTCATGGATGTATCTTGACAGCTCAAGGCCGTCCATTCCGGGCATTTTTATATCCGTTACCACAATATCCACCCTATGGGCAGCCAGTTTTTCCTTGGCTTCAATACCGTTACTGGCATCGCATACAACCTCACAATCAAGGGTTTCCCAATTGACAAAGCATAAAAGACCTTTTTTAATGACCTGTTCATCATCCACAATCATTACGTTATACATTTGTGACTTCGCCCCTATCTACCGGAATATTGACCATTACCGTTGAACCCTGATTGAGCCTGCTTTCAATACGGATGCCGTAGGGTTCCCCGTATATCAGCCGGATCCTTTTATGGGTATTCATAAGTCCGATGCTGTTGTGGCCCTTCTTGCGCCTGAGGATGGTCTCATTGTCATCAAGGTCGATATTGCCGATTTCAAATCCGGCGCCATCATCAATTACTTCAAAGCAGACGGAGTCATTTTTCCTGCAGATGCTCAATCGGACGGTGCCTTTTTCCATCTTCTTCTCCAGACCGTGAACGACTGCGTTCTCAACAAGGGGTTCAATGCTGAGCTTGGGGATGAGAAAATCCAGAATACTGTCATCCGATACATGAATGGCGTATTCAAGCTTGTCTTCAAACCTCATTTTCTGCAGGTAGAGATAGAATTTTATGAATTCCAGCTCCTGCCTTATTGGAATCTTTGCCTGGCTGGTTGTATAAATTCCTGCCCGGAGAAGTTCCGTCAGGGATGTCACCATTTGATAGACGCTTTCATCTTTCGACAGCCGTGCCTTATATCCGATGGTTATCAGGGTGTTAAAAAGGAAATGCGGATTCATTTGAGACTGGAGGAATTTGAATTCCGTTTCCTTTAACAATAGCTGTTTCTCATAAACCTGGTTGATAAGATACTTTATCTCATCGGTCATATTGTTAAAGGTATTGCTCAGCAGGTTGAGCTCCAGGTCCTTGTAATAGGGCATTTTGGCTTCATAATTGCCGACCTTGACTTTGTTGATAATCTGCAGCAAATCCCTGATAAACCGCGTGAACCTCAGGGATAGAATAATTCCGGCGATAATGGAAATAAGCACGATTAACAGGAGAATGACAATGTAATTTTTCATGCTCTGGGACAGCTTTGAAAGAACCTGATTTTTGGGAATTCCTGCAATGAAATTAAGACCGGTTTCACCTACCTTTTTAAATTCCACAAAGTAAGTGATTCCGCCAAGGGTGACCTCCGAAACGCCTGATTTGTCTTTTAAGGAGAGGATTGACGGCTCAACCGCACCCCCAAGCCGGTTTCTATCAGAACTGGAATAGATGACTCCGCGGTCATCGGTAATGTAAACCATGGAGCCGGGGAAGGTCAAAAGTTCCGAATATTTTTTGAAGAGCTCGCCTTCATCGGTGCCAAAGAGCATAACCAGGCGCTGTTGAGGAGTGTTGACATTGGAAACAATACGCGTAAAATAAATCGTCCGGTCTGCGTTTGAAGGGGGTACCAACTCTTTTCCTCTTATTTTACTGCCGTTTATTTTTTTATAAACCGTGATATTGTTATCGGTTACAGCCTGGATGTTGGGCTGTGATCTCAGAATATAGCAAAAGGTGTCTTCATTAAGGAAAACGTATGCGGTGGAAATAAGCTTCATATCCCAGGCATTATTAAACATAAGGCTGTACTTGAGATCTTCCTCGATTTCGCTCTTATTGATGAAAAGCTTATAGAAATCGCCATCCAGAGACATATCTCCGGTAGACAAAGACCTGACCGTTTTATTCGAAAGAAAATGAAGGGAGGTGGTATCAATGATTTTAAAGGAATTTTCAATATTGTCATTGGTCTGGTTGATAAGCTGTGTCAGGTTGTCATTGGCATCCCTGGTCAAAACGGAAGCGATGCTCCAATAAAAATAAAAGCCGGCAAGGGCCATGGGAAGCAGGATTAAAACCACCACCGCCCATACGATTTTGTGTCGTACGGGTATTTGCTGAAAGTATTCGATTGATAAACGGAAGGGCTTGAAAATGCTTTTGACCTGAAACATTAAAATTTGCACTGCTCCTTAAAATATGTTGAAACTGCTAACTTTCATAATTTAACTTGTTATGTTCGTTGATATCCATCGCGGGTTACGGTCAAAGCGCTTGTAAGGCTCATTGCAGGGAAAACCAATTCGCTTCGCTCAGGTGTTTTGCCTTATCCTCCATTTTGCCTACAAGCGCTAATTCCCTTCACCAAGCGATTCCTATTCAACGAATACAACGCGTTACTTTAATAATTCGATGTAGATTGCCATAATCCTTCACCTCTACTCCCGGAGGTCAAAAAAATGATATGATAGTAAAGATATTACAAGAAAATACTTTTGGGGTCACTCTTTTTTCTCAGGCCAGGCCATTCGATAGAAAAATCACAAGAACGAGTACGGATAATGAATTAACTTATTGGATTTCAGATCCTATAATAAAAATGTAGCGCTACGGTGAATTTGAAAAACATAAAGGAGGACTTGATGTGAAAAGGTCAATCGTTAAAGTTGGTCTCTCTTTGGTTATTGCTGTGACGATGCTGGTATCTTTCGCTGCCTGCGGTCCAAAGGCAACGACCGAAACAAAGACGACAGAAACCAAAGCAGGCGAATCGAAGGCTGAAACGAAGGAAGAGGCAAAGGCACCCGTGAAGATTAAATATCCTACCTACAGAGTGGGTACCCATTCATCCGCAGCGTTGGAGAAAGAGCAGCTTGCAAAATTTAACGAAAAATTCGCCAAGGAAGTCATCGTAGAAGTTGAAGAAATTCCAAGCGACACGGCCTATAATGACAAGCTGAAGATTTTGGCAGCCTCAGGAGACCTTCCCGATGTAGTAATGGGCAAAAACGGTATCAATGAAATACTGATCAAAGGGAATCTCGCCACACCTTTTAATGAGTATCTGGACAAGGATTCCCAGTGGAAATCCGAAATCGGTGATGCTGCGCTTGCGGCAAATACCCGTGACGGTAAGATCTGGTCCATCAGCGACCAGAAACAGGTTGTCGGATATTTCTACAACAAGGAAATGTTTAATAAGGCAGGCATTAAGCCGGCGGAAACCTGGGACGACTTCATTGCCAACTGCGATAAATTGAAAGCAGCCGGCCTTACGCCCTTGGCGATGATGACGGGTGAAAATGCATGGACAACCAACCTTATTCTTGCCTCGATCGTAGGCACAAGCGGCGATGCCGGAAACAAGTTCATGAATACCTTGCATCCTTCAAATTTCGAAACTCCTGAAATGATTGCGGCACTTGAGAAAGTACAGGTTATGTTGCAGAAGTATACGACAAAAGATGCTTTGGGTGCTGTTTATGCCAATGCCGCAAACAACTTCTGCCAGGGCAAGGCAGCGATCATTTGCAACGGCCCCTGGATGATCGGGGATTTCAGTGACAAAACCAAGTCTCCTGAAGGTTTTGACCAAAAAGTAGGTGTTGCTGCCTACCCGGGGAACGGAACTTTCTGCTCTTATGAAGTTGGGTACATGATTGGCTCAAAGTCACAGGAAGCAAAGGATGCCGCAGCCCAATTCATCAAGTTTAAGACCGGAGTTGAAGGTCAGACAATCGCACTTGAACTCGGCAATGTAATGCCGGTTTCGGACAAGGTTCAGCCGTCGGATGCCTTCAAGCAGAAGTATCCTTTGTTTGTTGAGACCATTGAGGTTGGAAACAAATCCAAGGTAAATTACCAGTTCTTCGACGCCATTGTATTCCCCAACATTACGGATGCCTGGAAGTCTTTATATCCGGAGCTTTCCTTCAATAAGGCGACCGCCGGGCAGATAGCGAAGAAACTGACTGAAATTGCAGCAAGGAACAAATAATGCCGCTGAAGAAAGATACTTTTTAAGCTGTGATTCTCCCCGGAAGGTTCCGGGGAGAATTGCAGTTTTAGGAGATGATAGGATGACAAAAAATAAAAGTTATATTGCTCTGTTCTTGTTACCGACGATTATTTTGTTTTTGGTGGTTTACACCGTTTCGCTGGTTATTCTTTTCGGTACGTCTTTTACCGAATGGGCCACCGGTACCAGGCCTGTTTTTATCGGGCTGGGGAATTACATAAAAATGTTTACGGATGATTCGGATTTCAAGCAGGGTTTGATCAATACATTATTATGGATAGTGATTCAGTCTACGGTTCATGTTTTTATCGGGGTGGTGTTTGCCTTGATTTTGAGCATGAAGGAGTTTTACTGGAAGTTTGCGAGGACGGTATACATGATACCGAACATCATTTCGGGCGCGGCGGTGGGAATGCTTTTCCTATGCATATTAAACCCGGATTTCGGAGCCGTCAACAGCATTGTCCGGTTAATGGGCAATGAGGATTTTGCACAGAACTGGTTTATGGATTACTCAACGTCTTTTTTTTCTGTCACCATGACATGGCTTCCTTACGCAGCGGTTGTGTCGATTCTGGTTCTGGCTGAGATCGCGGCAATTCCTGAAAGTCTTTATGAATCTGCAAAAATGGACGGCGCAAATGAACTGCAGATAAATCTTCATATCGTAATTCCAATGCTCAGGAACATCATCGGAACCAGTGTAATCTTGGCTGCGACAAGTATGCTGCAGAAGCTGGACATCATTTTGATGACAACCAGCGGAGGCCCGGGAAATCTGACGATGAATCTCCCGTACTACATTTACAGAACTGCGCTGATTGATAACAACTTTGGGTACTCCAACAGCATCGGTGTCTTTCTTGTATTGTTTGGGATCGTATTGGTGCTGTTCTTCCAGAAGTTGTTCAAAATAGGCAATTCTCACGTATGAATGGAGTGAATGGGATGAAAGGAATAAAACTTTTACTGACAGGTTTAAAATATGCATTTGTATTAACAATCATAGTGCTTTCAATCGGTCCCTTTTTGTGGGTACTGCTGTCATCCTTCAAGACCAATGCGGAGATACTGACCTATTCCATCGGATGGCCTGAAAGCTTCAGAATTTCAAATTACCTTATGGCGTTTAAAATCGCACCTTTAGCCCGGTTTTACCTGAACAGCGTCATCGTGGGAGTATTCGGCACTTTATTAAACCTGATCATTCTTGGAATGTCGGCATACGTATTGTCACGGTTTGATTTTAAAGGTAAAAAAATACTGGTGGCCATATTTTCTCTTTCACTGCTCATACCCGGAGCAGCAATGCTTCAGCCGCTCTATCTGACAGTGAATACCTTGGGACTTTATGACAGGCTCATCGGGTTGATTATCGTATATGCCGGTTTTGGATTGCCTGCATCACTTTATATACTTTCCAGCTATTTTCTCACCATCCCGAAGGAAATGGAGGAATCTGCCTATCTGGACGGCGCAAGCTTTTTCCGGACATTTTTAAATATTATTCTCCCCATTTCAAAACCCGGCTTTGGGACGGCGGCAGTACTTCAATTCCTGCTTTGCTGGAATGAGTTCCAGTTTGCAATTACGCTTACGACAGGCAACAAGAGCCGCACGCTGCCTCTGGCGCTTTACTACTTTAAAAGCCAGTTTGCCAGCGATTATGGGGTCATGTTTGCAGCTACCGTGATTGTCATTATCCCGAGCATCATCGTGTATGTCCTGCTTCAAGAGCAGGTGGTGTCCGGACTTGCGGCCGGGGCTGTGAAAGGTTGATGAAACGTAAAGTCTTTGAAAAGGGATGAATTCCATGAAGAAGAAAAACCAATTATTTGAAATAGACCGCTTATGGTGTATTACGGAAGAAAAATTCTCCATAGACACCAACAAGCATTTTGAGGGCCTGTTTACCCAGGGCAACGGCTATATGCATGTCAGGGGGACATTTGAGGAAGGACTGCCGGGAACAGCCCAGGATGAAGAATACATGCGTTTGCCTG
>JAFADI010000009.1 GCA_023424965.1 Bacillota bacterium | reverse complement strand
CGGTAAGCAAACACCTTTATAGTCATTATACAGCTTGTTTTTGGTTTCGTAAAGTCACAGATTGGTGATGTAAATCTTGCATTTTCAACACTTTAATAGTATCAAGAATTTACTTTTTCACTTAACGTTTTTATACAAAAAAGCAGCCTGCAAATATTTCCCAGACTGCTCCATTCCTCGCACATCGGTGAAGCCCTCAAAACCATTTGTTTCTCTTCCACACCATCAGACAGGCAATCAGCGCCGTAGGTATGAAAATCATCCCGAATACGATCCAGAAAGCTCTTTGATACTCGTGCAGGGGTATTCCCTGGACGTTCATTGAAAACAGCCCGCTCACCAGCACCATGGGAAGGATGATGACCTGGATGATGGTAAAGGTCTTCATCAGGTTGTTGATCCGCTGGTTGGTGAGGGATCCGAAGGTGCTGTCGATGGATTCGATGACTTCTTTGTAGTTTTCAAGCATATCCCATATCTTCTCGGCTTTGTCGGTGATATCGTCAAAATAGATTTCCATGTCCTCCGGCAGATACCTCTTTATATCCTTTTCCAGGGTCAATATAACCGGCCTTAAAGGCTTCATGATCCTGCGGTAATTGATGATCTGCATCTTTGTACGGGATATGGCCTCCAGCATGGCTCTGGATCCGCTCCGGAAAATGTCTTTATTTATGTTGTCAATCATACGGCCGATTTTGTCCAGCATGGGGAAGCAGTAATCAAAAAGGCGTTTGACGATTTCATAAAGCAGCAGCGCAGAACCCTCTCCCATGAAATCCGCCTTTGCCTCTTCCTTCAACTGGCACATCCTGGACAAGGAGACCAGGGGCTTTAATTCCCCCTCGTGAATGGTAATGAGGTAATTTTGCCCGATAAAAATGTCTATTTCTTCGGAATCCAGCCTCATGGGCTCTTTTCTGTACCGTGGAAGGTGCAGCACGATAAAACAGTAATCGTCATAATCGTCAACCTTGGACCGCTGGTGCTCGGTCATACAGTCCTCCAGCAGCAGCTCGTGAAAATCGAACTTCTCCTTGAGCATATCCATCTCGGCTTGCGTTGGTTTGACAATATCTATCCATTTTAAACCGTTGAATTCGATTTCCCTGACTTCGGTAGAATTACGCTTTACTTCGATCAGCCGTTTCTTTTCATTGAAAAAAGGTATAGCAAGCATCATACAGCCTCCTTTGGATGAACAGGAGGAAAATGCCGGCTATGGATTGAGCAGCACAAAACTCCCCCTGCAGTGATTATTATTTACAAATTTGAACAAATAATTAGGGTAAGGGTCTGTACCCACTCAATTTCACTTCCTTTTACGCAAATATGTCGTTAAAAGCTTCTATTTAAAATGTTATTTCAATCATTGCTTCTATCTAAAGTATACACTCCGGATGTTCAGATTTCAACCACAGGACCCGGTTTCTCCGCATAATTTTTTATTATCTCCCTATTTCTCCATGTTTTTAAATCTATATCCTGTTTTCTCCATATATCGGTTACAAACCTGATGTCATTATGTCAAGCATTGACGTGTATCCTTTCCCTCCCCTGTGTTTTTTCAGGAAATGAAATAAAGCCCCGGCTCCGTCAATATATTTTTAATAAATACTTGGGTTGATACTTAACCTCTCGTGGGATTTACTATATAATAAAATACAAATATGACAAGCGAGGTGTTTTGAGTGAAGGATATTCCGCTTTATGAAGTGAGGCCCATCAGCAGTATAAAAGATATGCTGTATTCCAGTGCAGAACTGTATTCGGCCAGGACGGCTTTTCTTGCAAAGAAAAAAGGAAGCGAAAAATACTCACCGATTACATACAAGCAGTTTAGAAGCGATGTGGATGCTTTTGGAACGGCTTTGATGGAGCTGGGGCTTGGGAATAAGGCCATTGCACTGATTGGAGAAAACAGGTATGAGTGGTCCGTATCTTACCTTGCCACCCTTTGCGGGGTGGGAACCATTGTTCCCCTGGATAAGGAGCTTCCCTTGAATGAAATCGAGAGCCTGCTCACAAGGTCGAAGGCCAGTGCGGTGATATACTCGGGAAGCAGCAAGGGCCAAATAGCGGAATTTGCAGACAAGCTGGATTTTATAGAGCACTTTGTAAATATGGACGACATCGAAGCGGCAGGTAAATTTATTTCCTTCAACCAGCTGCTTGCCGGCGGGCATGAATTGCTGAAGTCCGGAAATACCGGCTTCATCAATGCGGAAATCGATGCGGAAGCGGTAAATGTCCTGCTTTTTACTTCCGGCACCACCGACACCTCAAAGGCGGTAATGCTTTCCCACAGGAACCTTTGTACAAACCTGATGTCCATGAGCAGCATGCTGTGTATCAACCCTTCCGACGTGTTCCTGTCCATATTGCCCATACACCATACCTATGAATGCACCTGCGGATTTCTCTGCCCTATTTACAGGGGTGCCGCCGTGGCTTACTTCGAGGGTTTGAGGCATATTCCCAAGAATATGCAGGAATCCTCCGCCACCGTCGTTCTAGGCGTTCCCCTCATCTTTGAGGCAATGTACAAACGTATCTGGGACCAGGCTGCCAAAAGCGGAATGACAAAAAAGCTCAAGCTGGGAATTACCCTGAGCAATTTCCTGAGGAAGTTCGGAATAGACATCACCCGGAAACTTTTCGCGCCGGTGTATTCAAATTTTGGAAGCAAAGTGAGGCTCTTCATCAGCGGGGCGGCCGGTATCGACCCCGTGGTAGCAAAAGGCTTCAGGGACCTGGGCATTCATTTTGTACAGGGTTACGGGCTTACGGAGTGTTCTCCCATCGTGGCTCTCAACCGCGATGTGGATTTTAAGGACGACGCTGCCGGCATACCCCTTCCCAACCTGGAGGTACGTATCGACAATCCCGGCGCCGACGGCATCGGTGAAATTGCCGTAAAAGGTCCCAGTGTCATGCTGGGGTATTATCAGAATCCCGAAGCCACAGACAAGGTATTGAAGGATGGATGGTTTTACACCGGGGACGCCGGCTACATGGACGAAGATAAGTTCATTCACATCACCGGCCGGATAAAAGACGTCATCGTGACCAAAAACGGCAAAAACATTTATCCTGAAGAAATAGAAACCCTGGTGGGCAGAATCCCTTACGTCAAGGAATCCCTGGTTTACGGCGCCAGCGACGAGGAGTCGGGCGATGTGGTGGTGTCCTGTATTGTGGTCCCCGACATGGAGAAAATCCAGGAGCAGCACCCTGAGCTTGAAATCAGCTCAGAGGCCACCTATAAACTCATCCTGGATGAAATCAAAGCCATCAATAAAACGCTTGTGAATTACAAGCACATCAAGTATCTCCGCCTTAAAGAAGAGGAGTTTGCCAAAACAACCTCCAAAAAGATAAAAAGGTTTATGGAAACCAAGGTATAATCCTGCGGCCAGGAACAAAATGCTTCGCATTTATGTTCTTCGCGTGCAAGGTATGGGGACACACCTCTATGGAGGAATGTCCCCGATCCTTATGGTTCCCTTCGACGGATGCAAGCATCCTGAGCACCCTCCTTACACCAGGAAAGGTGAATCCCCTTTCCAAACCCCATGTATAGGAAATCCAAAACCATAATTTCCTATACATTGAAAAAGGAGATCTGTGAGATCTCCTTTTTATTGTGCAACAACAAGGTTCCCGGGACCCGCTCGCAAGCTTTGATTGCGTTAGCGGGTGGGGTTCTCATCGATCTATTCAAATATCGCCTTCCTGAT
>JAFADI010000243.1 GCA_023424965.1 Bacillota bacterium | reverse complement strand
TTTACCCTCAAGCCGTTGACTTTCACGTCTTTTTTGCGGAAAGCTTTAAACAATGCCCCCGAAGGCATATGGGGGAAGCTGTCCCATAGAATCCTGTCCACTCTCTTACCGCTGTATTTGCCCGATACTTCAATTGTTCGCATTGTTCAACCCGATACCTTCATCCAGAGTTTTCTTCCATTGTACCTTCTGCAGGCCGCATGTTCAATAGGCCTGCTGTTTGACGGCCGACCCTGTATTTATGATGCCCTTGATTTTCTCCAGATATCGATCGGAGATATTTTCTGCAACGATAGGTGAATCGCCTTCGGAATATATCCGGCAGAGAGGTTTGTCTGCATCCGGCAGGACCAGGGCCCAACCGTTTTCAAGAATGAATTTTACTCCATCCAGCAATTCGATTTTTTCACCGGTCTGTTCTGTGATGAGGCTTCGCATGACTCTGCCTTTTAGCTCCCAGGGACAGAAAACCATTTTTTTGCTTATGTAAAAACCCGGTATTTCTTTTACTGCCTCATCGAGGGTGGTGTTGTTCACGCTTAGGAATTCAATGATCTTAACCAGCCCGGCCAGGGCGTCAAAATTTAAGAGAAACTGGTTCATGTTATCCTTACTCTTGAGGAGGTTATGGATTAACATCTGTTCCATGACGGCCTGTGCGGAGGTTTTGGTTCTCACCACCTTGCCGCCGTACTTTTGGGCCAGGGTTTCCAGTGCCGTGGGAACCGTAATGGGAACAACCACCTTTGAATTTTTTGCACTTTTAAAAATGATCAGGGAAGTGAGCAGGAGGAACAGGTCGTCCTTTATCACATTTCCCAGCTTATCCACCAGCACAAGGGTTTCACCGTTGCTGTCGATGAAGGCGGCGAAATCGGAGCCCGACAGCTTCAATTGCTCCAGCACCAGTTCGATATCGTTGAAATCGGGGGTGGAATGGCTTACAACCTTGCAGCCGATGTCAGTCAGCATGGGTACCATCAGAGAAATTACAAAATCAGAGGGAGAGAAGAGGCAAACCTTCGGAGCATGGTTTTTGATGGACTGAAGGTCCACATCATTCAGCACCGACCGGGTATAGTAGTTTTTAAAGTCGGTAATGTTGTTCAGCCTGCTGATCTCTTCCCCCGAACAGCGCTTGAAGTCCTCTTTGAGAAAGGCATTTTCAATTTTACGCTCCACAACTCTGCTGATGCTGGCCCCTTTCGAGTCCATAAAATCCACATGGATTTTATTGGGTCTGCCCTCGTCCAGCTTTATATGAATGCCGCCCTCCACCGCCAGGAAGCTTATGGCGTGGCGTGAAATGGGCGTCAGAAGGCTGCTGAGGTTAAACACCTCCACGCCCACGGACAGTATGCCTGACACGAAGGCATGCTTGAACATCCTGGCGGAATTGGAGGTGGTGGAGCTTACAACCACCTTTGATCCCTTTTTGAATATCGAGCCGTAGGCCGCCCCGAGCCTGGCGGCAAACTCCGGAGAGATGTCCACATTGATGATTCCCGAAAGGCCGTTTTCTCCGAAGATGGTTTTGGAATGCTTGAAGCCCCAGATGATATTCCTGTCCACGATGGCAAGAGGGTCAACCACTTTCTGGGGCCATATCCTGATGTTGGGCTTGATGATGGCCCTCTCTCCCACGATGCAGCTGTCCCCGATCACGGAATTCTCAAACACCGAAACATAGTGCTTGAGATGGACTTTATTGCAAAGGATGGCACCTCTTATTTCGGAGCCGTATTCGATAAAGTTGCTGTCCCAGATAACGCTGCGCTTGATTGAAACCTCATCCTCAACCAGATTGTTATCTCCCAGGACGCAGTAGCTGTCGATGACACTGCCGTTACCGATCTGGCAGTTGCTGCCGATAAAGCATGGTGCGATGACCTGGGCTCTGGGCTCTATTGTCGTGCCCGGACCTGTCCAGATGCCCTTCCGGACTTCCACCGCATCGGTTTTTACGCTGATTTTGCCTTCAAAAATGTCGTAATGGGCCTGGAGGTATGCCTGCAGGTCACCGATGTCGCACCAGTAGCCCGACATGACATAACCAAAGAGGGGATCCTTTTTTTCCAGCAGCAGCGGGAAAAGGTCCTGGCTGAAATCGAATTTTTTACCCCTGTCAAAATATTTCAATACCTTGGGCTCAAGAATATATGTACCGGTATTTACGGTGTCACTGAAGACTTCGCCCCAGCTTGGTTTTTCCAGAAAGCCTGTCACGATGCCTTCTTTATTGGTTATTACCACGCCGTATTCCAGGGGGACATCAACCTTTGTGAGGATGAGGGTGGCGCTTGAATGCTTTTCCTTATGGTATTTTACTGCGGAACAAAGATCCATGTCTGTCAGGGAATCTCCGCTGATTACCACAAAAGTGTCATCAAGAAAGGCTTCGGCGTTTTTGACGCTTCCTGCGGTGCCCAGGGGGGAGTCTTCGATAAAATAGTGCAGGTTGACTCCGAAACTGGAACCATTGCCGAAATAATCCCTTATCTTTTGCGGAAGATAGGCCAGGGTCACACCTATTTCGGTTATTCCGCAGGACTTCAGGAGGTGTATTATGTGCTCCATGATAGGCTTGTTCATAATGGGAACCATGGGCTTTGGAAGATCGCATGTCAAAGGACGGAGACGTGAGCCCTCCCCGCCGGCCATTATAATTGCTTTCATACTGCAGTCCACCTTTCATTGGGTTTATTTCGAAAGCCGAAATCCCGCAATCATCGACGGAAAACTGACCGGCGATGCCAACCCTATGCTAAAAAATGACTACTGCTTTGATTGACCTTTTGTATTATATATACTAAACAAAAGCATAAAAAATTCATTATGTTTACCAAAGAAAACACATTACTTTAAAAAGGCGTAAGATGAAATTAGATATCAGAAAAACAAACCCCAATTGCGAGAACAAAGCTTAAACTGTACACATATCAATATATTTTATATTCAATATAAATTTGAAAAATCCTTTATAAATCCAAATATTTATCCATATTTTTATACTTAATGCATTTCCTCCAGGGTACCTTCCATGCCGTATACAATTTCTTTAAGCTTTTCTCCGTCGGCTTCATTTTCGGTTTTTACCACCAGGTGACTGTTCAGACCCATGGTGTTGTCATGGTATCCTCCCATGCCGCTTACCATGGGGTGGGCGGCGATGAGGGGGTCCTTGCCCGTGCGGTACATATGGCTTCCGGATTTGAGCACCAGGGCCGACAGGCTGGGAGCAGCTTTTGAGCCCGTAAAATTCAGTTCTGCAGAGTATTCCGACGTAAAACCGTCGGTTGCATCCAAATAGACATTTTTAAAACCCATGGCTTTGAGCTGCGCTTCTGCTTTCCTGGCGGCAGCCATGCTGTCAAACCTTGCACTGTACTTGGTCATGTCATTTTCTCCTGTCGCTATGAAATAAAGTCCGTCACCGATATTTTTTGCAGTTAAATGGTTATCATTCGTTGCCCTATAAATTCCCACAAAATATTTAAAGCCGGCCTGTAGAGGCAGGATAAACCATTGCTGCCTGAGTATGGATAAACAAATGTTAACCTGGCCAGTAAAATTTTTAGCATTTAATTTGGTATACATAAAATGGTATAATCAGATAGCTGAATTCTCCCAAATACAAATAATGGGGGGAAGCGGGGGATTTATTTTTTGGGGTTAATCCAACGGCGGAAGCTTGATGCGGGATGCGGCTACGGCTTTTAATTTCGCAGCACTCATTTCTGACGGAGGAAGGGTGTCTCCTACCTAACCCGTCAACTAACCTCGTAAGCCGCAAGGAGAGGAGTAGACCATGCAAAAGAAGAACTTTGCTTTTGCAGCGGTGCTTGTTTCATTTCTTTTTATTTTTCTGTTTTTTAATACTGTTTCCGTATCTGCAGCTACCGTTACCTTAAAGGAAGGTATGAGGGGAAGTGCCGTATCCGAGCTTCAGAAGAACCTGAAGACCCTGGGATTTTTCAGCGCCACACCAACGGGATATTATGGAGAAGCCACAGAGGCTGCGGTAAAGAAATTCCAGGCGAGATACAGCCTGAAGCAGGACGGCATCGCCGGATCGTCGACGCTGAACATGGTAAGCAAGCTGCTGGGAAAACCCCAGACGGCTGCAGTTGCAAAAACTGCCGCTGCCAGCACAGCCAAAACGGTAAAGGACTATCTTGTCCCATGGTTCGGCAATGCTGAGAAAATTTTTGCCAGGGGCAAAACAGCGACTGTTTATGACATCGGAACAGGCTTGAGCTTCAAGGTAAAAAGAACTTATGGTACCAACCACGCTGATTGTGAGGCTTTGACGGCTGCCGATTCCGCTGTGATAAAAAAAATATACGGCGGCACCTGGAGTTGGGATAGGAGAGCGGTCATCGTTACCGTCGACGGCAGAAAAATGGCTGCTTCGATGGCGGGCATGCCCCATGCAGGGGTTGAAAGCGTCGCGGCAAACGTTACTGTGAGCTCACGAAGCGGAGGCTACGGCAGGGGAACCAATCTGGATACGGTAAAAAACAACGGTATGAGCGGACACTTTGATATTCATTTCCTTGGGAGCAAAACCCATGGAACCAACAAAGTGGATGAAAAACATCAAGAAATGATACAAAAAGCTGCTGAATGGGCAAAAAAGAACTATTGAAATGATGACTCGGCTGAGGATACCATATCCCCGGCCTTTTTCTTTTGAAGGTGGTTGTAATTTAAGGATTATCTATTATATACTTGGTTATGGAAATGAAGTGTTAATCCTTCGTTTCTGTGGTAAAACTATCATTGGGTAGAATACAATAAAATTTTACGGGAGTGGATTCAAGCATGAAAATGGAGATAGTATCGACAGACAAGGCACCTGCGGCCATCGGCCCCTATTCTCAGGCAGTGAAGCTGGGGGATATGGTCTTTACATCGGGTCAGATTCCCATCAATCCGGCGACGGGAGAAGTCGTTACAGGCGGTATCGAAGCGGAGGCCAGACAGGTTCTGGAAAACCTTAAGGCTGTTCTGGAGGCGGCAGGCACCGGAATGAAAAATGTAGTGAAGGCGACGGTTTTTATAAAGGACATGAACGATTTTGCCGCCATAAACAAAATCTATGGAGAATATTTTGCCGCTCCGTACCCTGCAAGGTCCTGCGTGCAGGTAGCCAAGCTGCCAAAGGATGTGGGCGTTGAGATCGAAGCGGTGGCTTTGATCGAAAAGTAAAAGAGGCTGCCATGGGTTTTTATGAACAGTTGAGCAAATACTACGATTTTATTTTTCCGGTGGGGAAGGAGCAGCTGAAGTTCCTCAAAGAGGCAGCGGGTATACCACCAAAAGAGCTGCTGGACATCGCCTGCGGTTCCGGAGGATATTCCCTGGAGCTTGCGAAAGCAGGCTATCGGATGACGGCGGTGGATGTGGATCCCGAGATGGTAAAGCTGGCGGAACAAAAGGTCCGCAGGGAAGGCCTGGCCATTGAAGTCAGAGAGTGCGATATGCTGCAGCTTGCAAACGGACTCACAGGCCAATACCATTGCGTTTTTTGCATCGGCAACTCCATTGTCCATCTGGGGAGTCACGGCGAAATTCTGGCAGCCTTAAAGCAAATGCATCATTTGCTGGCAGATAAAGGCTGTCTTGTTTTGCAGATAATAAATTTCGACAGGATCATCAACCGGGAGATAAAGGCGCTTCCAACCATAAAAAACGATGAAATCGGGCTTGAATTTGTAAGAAGGTATAACTACAAAAAAGAAAGCGGGCTCATCAACTTCGACACCATGCTGACAGTCAGCCATCAGGAGGGCGAGGAGCGGTATGAAAACTCCATTGAGCTTTTCCCCCTTCTGTGCAGGCAGATGGAAGAGCTGTTGAAGGCTTCCGGCTTCGAGCATTTCCATTTTTACGGTGATTTTAACGGTTCGGAGTATGGGGAAGATTCTTTCCTGCTGGTTGTAAAAGCGGTAAAACATACATAACTTGAAGGTTGACAGGACCAGGTGTGGGAGATAAACACCTGGTTTTTTGTTTTTTTATTGAAAGTATTAAATGACCTGCGGAAAGCCACAATAAAAGTTGAGTGTGAAATTCAACGATGCGGTATTAAATGGAGGAAAGCTTGAAGGACGCAGGTCCGGAAAGCCTGCACCCACAGGGTGCACTAAAATCAAATAACCCCAGGAGCCAGGTGCGGCAATTCCAGGATGCATGGGCGAGCAGCATCCGAAGGATGCGACCAGCCACTTGGCGCACCTGGGTCATGGAGGTTCTATGAAAATCAGGCTAGGATATGTGGCAATGACCTTGAATCTGGTCAACTGTTCTCCGTCGGGCACGGTGACCGTTACGGCCTTTAACAAGCTGCCTGATGAGGAGGCAAGGCTGTACAGGCTGAGAAAAGTCACCAGGGAGAACCTTGCAAACACCCTCAGGATACTCCGCTATAACCAGGCCTACCACATCAATGTCTACAGACTCACCTCCAAGCTGGTTCCCCTTGCAACACACCCCCTTACGGAGCACTGGGATTATGTGTCCGATTTCAGGGGGGAATTCAGGGAAATAGGCGATTTCATCAAAGCCAACGGGATGCGGGTAAGCGCCCACCCTGACCACTACACCCTCATAAATTCATTTTCCGATAAAGTCCTGGAGGACTCCATAAGAGACCTGGATTACCATGTCAGGGTATTTGAGGCCATGGGGCTGGAGGAGGCCAGATACAAGCTGGTAATGCACATCGGGGGCTTGTATAAGGACAAAGAAACCTCCATCCGCCGGTTCAAGGACAATTTCGTGAAGCTTCCCGACAGAATCAGAAACAGGCTGATCCTGGAGAACGACGATAAATCCTACACGGCGACGGATGTACTTAAGATATGCAAAGACCTGAAAGCTCCCATGGTTCTCGATGTCCATCACCACAGCTGTGTCAACCAGGGGGAGCGGCTTGAAGACCTTCTTCCGGCAATCTTTGATACCTGGAAAAATGAATATTTCCTGCCCAAGGTCCATTTTTCCAGCCCCAGAAGTGAAAAGGAGTTCAGGAGCCATGCCGATTACGCAGACTTTCAGGAGTTTGTGAATTTTCTGAAAGCGGCGGGAAAATGGGGAAGGGACTTTGACGTAATGCTGGAGGCGAAAGCAAAGGATTCCGCGCTTCTGGCCCTCTCAGAGCAGTTGAAGGAACTGGAGTGGATAAATGTCATCAACGAAGGGGAATTCGAGATAATGAAGTGAATTGTGAAAGGAGGGAAATTCAATGCCTGAGAAGAAAAAAGACAGAAAAGAAAGAAAGGAACCCACAGCTGCACCGGGCTTCAATGACAGGAAGTTCGGAGAAGATGCAACGGAAGAGGACATAAAAAAGGGGAATTTTACAAAAGTGACAAGAGTATTTCTGGACGAAAATGATCCCAGCTGAGCCGGACTGCGATAAAAATCTTGTAATCTAGGTGAAGAATATGAAGCCGGGGCGGGTAGGATATAAATTTGATGGATTTGCACATACTATAGTGAGCGGGTTTAAAATAACTGTTTCTTAAAGGTTGCTTCGCGAATTTCGTGGATAATTAACCGCCTTCCTTGGATAGTATGTACTGTGAAAGGAGAATGGAAATGGGTAACGGCAAGAACCAAAAGACAACCAAAAGCAATTCGGACGTGAGTTATGCAAACGACCAGCTGGGAGAAAACAAGGATGCCACCTATCAGCAGGGCTGCGGCTGCGGTGACGGCAAATCCGGTAAAAAAGCAAAGAAGTGTTAAGGGTATTATACAAAGGGTGCCGGGAGGCACCCTTTGATCCGGTTTTGGGTCATTTCATATCCAGTCTTTCAGTTTGCCTTCATTTAAAACAATGATTTTGTCTTTATCTTCGGTGATGGATTTTTCCTTCTTGAATTTGCTTATGGCCCTGGAGACAGTTTCTCTGGTGGTTCCCACCATGTCGGCCAGTTCCTGGCGTGAGAGCTGGATGTTCAATTCCGTGCCTCTTTCGGATTTTCTACCGTAATCTGCCGCAAGCTTCAAGATCTGATTGGCAGTACGGGAAAAAACATCATTGAAAGCCAGATCCCTGATTTTCTGCTGGGCGAAAACCAGTTTTTTTGAGAATACCTTGATGAGATTTAAGGCCAGGCTGGGATTTTCCATTACCAGCTTTTCCATGTCCCTGTTTTTGACGATCCCCACGGTAGCATCCTCGTAAACGGAGGAGGAGGCCGGATAGGGAATGCCGCTGAAAAGCGTGGCCTCGCCGAAGACATCACCCTCCCCAAGGATGTGGATGATGTGCTCTTTGCCGTCCTCGTAACTCCTGTATACCTTTATCTTTCCCGACTTTATATAGTAAAAAGCCTCTCCGGGTTCTCCCTCCAGAAATACAAGCATGTTTTTTTTATAGTTTCTTTCCAGCGATATGTCTGCAATCTTCTGGAGGTCCTCCTCCTGAAGGTCGGAAAAAAACGTAAAGTTTTTTATGTACTGTGTGTTTCCCACGGTATCACACTCCCGGTATTATTATACCATAAACACTCTCTAAGGGGACAGTCCTCAACTGTTTACATTTACGGCGATGTCCATGGGTTCTTCAAAGTCCTATTATGCCATCTGCCCCTGCAAAGAAAGTGGAGAACTGTCCCCGT
>JAFADI010000241.1 GCA_023424965.1 Bacillota bacterium | reverse complement strand
TGGACCTGCGCAAGGAGTAAAGGAAGTATTTCTCATAGAGTGAAGCCTTTTTTCCACAAATAATGCCATTTGCCAAGTAAAGAAAATAACATACTAGAATGAAGAAAGTGGGGAATATGGATGCCCGGTTTAAGCAAGCGTCTGGAGAACTTTACGGAGTCGGTCATACGGCGTATGACCAGAATAGCCAATACCTATGGAGCCATCAATCTTTCGCAGGGGTTTCCGGATTTTGATCCGCCCCTTGAGCTGCAAGAGGCACTGGAGCGTTCCGGCAGGCGGGGTCCGCACCAGTACGCGGTCACCTGGGGAGCCCAGAATTTCAGGGAGGCTCTGGCCAGAAAGCAGTCCCGCTTTATGGGAATCGATATCGATCCCGATACCCAGCTGGTGGTTACCTGTGGAAGTACCGAAGCCATGATGGCGGCCATGATGACGGTATGCAATCCGGGGGACAAGGTGGTTGTCTTTTCTCCCTTTTATGAAAACTACGGTGCCGACGCAATTTTGTCCGGGGCGGAACCGATTTATGTACCCCTTTACCCGCCGGAATTCAATTTCGATCGGGAGGAGCTCCGAAGGGCCTTCGAACAAAAACCCAAGGCATTGATTCTGTGCAATCCCTCCAACCCGACAGGGAAGGTATTCACCCTGGAAGAACTGAAATACATTGCCGGACTGGCGGAAGAGCATGACGTATTTGTGATCACCGACGAGGTTTATGAGCATATTGTATATGCCCCCCATAAACATGTGTATTTTGCGGCACTGCCGGGAATGTTCGAGAGGACCATTTCCTGCAGTTCCCTATCAAAGACCTATTCCATCACGGGTTGGAGGCTCGGGTATCTGATCGCGCCCGCCCATATCATCGACGGGGCCCGGAAGGTCCATGACTTTCTTACGGTGGGAGCTGCCGCTCCGCTCATGGAGGCGGCGGTGACCGGCCTGGACTTTCCGGACAGCTACTATGAGGAACTGAATAGGGCCTATACGGAGAAAAAGGATTTCTTCCTCAAAGGTCTGGATGAAATCGGCCTGAAATATTCGACGCCCCAGGGAGCCTATTATGTGATGGTGGATATCTCTGAATACGGCAGCACCAATGATGTGGAGTTCTGCGAATGGCTGACTAAGGAAGTAGGAGTGGCCGCAGTGCCGGGCTCCAGCTTTTTCAAGGAAGATGTCAACCATTTGATCCGGTTCCATTTTGCCAAGAAAAAGGACACTTTGGAAGAAGCGCTGAAGAGGCTTGCAACCCTACCCCAGAAGGCCGCCGGGAGGAAACCATGATTGAGATAAGATGGCACGGCAGGGGGGGACAGGGTAGCTTCACGGCCGCAAAGCTGCTGGGAATTGCTGCGTCACTGTATGAGGGAAAGCACGCGTTGGCTTTCCCCTCTTTCGGTCCCGAACGGAGGGGGGCCCCCGTCCAGGCCTTTACCAAGATCGCCGGAAGCAAAATCCACGACCGTAGTGAAATAAAAGCCTGCGACTACATGGTCTTTCTGGACGAGACCCTGGTGGAGGAAGGGCTGCTGAGGGATATAAAGCCCGGAGGAAAAATCGTCATTAATTCAAAGCATCCGGGCAATTACGAGGGCCTCCAGGGCTATGACATTACAACCCTTGATGCTACTTCCATCGCATTGGAAATTTTAAAGAGGCCCATTACCAATACGGCCATGCTGGGAGCGTTTATCGGAGTATCGGGGATTGTGGACATCGCTTCCGCGGTCAAGGGGATGGAGAACTACCTGGAGCAGGGCATCCTTGAAAAAAACATCCGGGTGCTTCAAAGGTCCTATGAATTGTGCAGGGGAGACAATCTCCCCGGCGCATCGGAGACGGGGGGAGCGGTATGAACAGGCCAACCTTAAGAAAATTCAAAAAGCCCGGGCATATTTCAGAATATCCTACCGGCCCATGCTTTGATGCGGGGCATCTGGTCAGCATCAACGCCGGCTGGAGAACCGAAAAGCCCGTCGTGAACGGGGAACGGTGCATTGGCTGTTTCTACTGTTATCTGTGCTGTCCGGAAGGGGTTATTTTCAAAGTGGAAAATAAAATCGATATCGATTTTGACTATTGCAAAGGCTGTGGCATTTGCGCCAGGGTATGCAAAAAGAATGCGATAAAAATGGAGAGGGAGGGATAGCCGTTATGCAAAAGGGAAAAAAGTTCGTATCGGGCAATGAAGCCGTTGCCCTGGGAACGTTGCTGTCCAGGCCTCACGTCATCGCCGCATATCCCATCACGCCGCAGACCGTTGTGGTTGAAAGGCTTTCGGAAATGGTGGAGGAAGGGGAGCTGAAATCAGAGTTCATGCATGTGGAGTCGGAGCATTCGGCCCTTTCGGCCTGTATGGGAGCCAGCAGCATCGGTGCCAGGACTTTCACCGCCACCTCCTCCCAGGGGCTGCTGTACATGGCTGAGTGCATGCACTATGCCAGCGGCGGCAGGTTTCCCATCGTGATGATGAATGCAAACCGTTCGGTGGCGCTGCCCTGGAATATCTACGGGGACCAGAGGGACTCCCTGTCCTTGCTGGATTCGGGCTGGATCCAGGTCTATGTGGAGGATGCCCAGGAAAGCCTGGATATGGTGATTCAGGCCTATGCCATTGCAGAAAATCCAAAGGTTCTGACACCGGTAATGCTGAATCTGGACGGCTTTATCCTCACCCACACCTATGAACTGGTGGACGTACCTTCCAGCGAAGAGGTGGATGAATTTCTGCCCCCATTTTCAACCCCCTTCAAAATGGATTTGAATGAGCCCAAAAACATGGGTTTCAGCTCAGGACCTTCGGACAATATGGAATTCAAGTACCAGCAGCATAAGGCCGCCATGGCTTCCATCGAAGTGATCAAAGACGTGGACCGCAAATTCCGGGACAGGTTCGGAAGAGGCTACGGGGGCATGGTGGATGCTTACCGCTGTGAGGACGCGGACCTGGTGCTCATCTCCCTGGGCAGCGTCACCGGCACCTGCCGGGTGGTGGTGGACGAGCTGCGGGAAGAGGGCTGGAAGGCCGGCGTGCTGAAAATTCGTTTTATGAGGCCTTTCCCCGAAAGAGAGATCATGGAGCTGGCGGGCAGGGTCAAAGCAATCGGGGTGATTGACAGGGACATCTCCTTTGGCTATGAAGGCACCGTTTATACCAATGTGAATTCCGCCCTGGCCAAATCAAGAGCAGGAGCCTTCTCACTGAATTTTATCGCCGGCCTTGGAGGAAGGGATGTATCGAGGCAGGATATCCGGAACATGTTTACCCGGCTGAAGGAAGGGCTTGAGGGACAGACAGGGGAGTATGTGGAATTTATAAACCTGGGGGTGGAAGTGGATGGATAGAACAGTTCAAAAGCCCGTCAA
>JAFADI010000237.1 GCA_023424965.1 Bacillota bacterium | reverse complement strand
CTGATGGAGTCAGGGGAGTACCGCTGGTTCAGGGAGGTCAGGGTTTTGGAACCGGTTTGCGGAGAGGAACTGCCCGGCTTTCTGATAAAAGTAAATGAGGATATCAGCAGAACCCGGTCCATCTCCAATTACGGTGTGCTGCACCGCTCCATAAAGCTGGATGAAGGCAGCAGACTGACCCGGCATGAAGAGACAGCCTCCAGGTACGGATACGTGGGAGGAAGCCGCAGCAGCCTGCACACCCCCCCGGCATTGAGAAAAGGTACCTTCGGCGACACCAAAAAGCTTTGCGCTTTCACGGAGGTAGGAATTGCCGGCGATCTGATCCACATGGAAATGGGAAATGGCGGACAGGCGAGGCTTGACCTGTGGCTGACCTGGGGTTTTGACGACGGGGACAGGGACCGGCTGCTGCCCGAAAGAATGGATGGGGCGGCCATGGATGGTATCCTGGAGGAGCTTGAGAGAGAAGAAGCCGAAAAAAGCGAAGGGCTTACCTTCATCCCGGGGGATTCCCGGGAAAAGCACATAAAGGCAGGGGTATTCGCACCCTTTTTCGAGCATTTGAAAAAGCAGGTGGAATTTTGCTCTCTGGTAAAGGGATACGTGCAGCTTACCACCAATTCCCTCATCGGCATCCGGGACATCTTCCAGGCCATCGAAGGGCTGCTTTACTGGCAGCCGGAAGCGGCCAGGGCCAAGATGCTGGAGGCCCTCGACTTTATTACTCCCGACGGGCGGTGCCCCAGGCAATACTCTCTTCCGGGAAAAAACGGGGCCTCTCCCGTCATGGATTTGAGGCCCTATATCGACCAGGGGGCGTGGGTCATCTCCACCATCCACACCTACCTCAAAGCGACAGGAGATTTCGGGTTTCTTGACCAGGTCTGCGGGTACATGGAAATTGTGGAGGAAAGGAATAAAACCGTCAGAAAAAGCAGCCGGAGGGATTCGGTGCTGCAGCACATGTTCAGAATCATGGACTACCTGCTGGGACGGATGGACGGGCAAACCTGCTGCATCCACGCCCTTTACGGGGATTGGAACGACGCCCTGGACGGCCTGGGTGTCAGCGGGGACCCGGCAAAGGAATACGGGACAGGTGTATCGGTCATGGCCTCCCTTCAGGTCTGCAAAAACCTGCGGGAGATGCTGGAACTGCTGGAAAGACTGGATGCTTCCGCCTATGGGGAGACAATCCGCCGCTATGAAAAGGCGCTGGAGAAGTTAAGGACCGGAATCATGGAATATGCCATTGTCTCCGATGAAAAGGGAGAAAAGAGGATTCTGCACGGCTGGGGGGATGAGCGGTCCTACCTGGTGGGCAGTTTTAAGGACCCTGACGGACGGCCGCGGGACGGGTTGACCTCAAATGCCTTCTGGGTGCTGTCGGGGCTTTACGATGGGGACCCGGCCATGGGCCGCGTGATCCTGGAGGCTTTCAACCGGCTGGATTCAAAGTACGGCCTTAAAACCTTTGAACCCCATTTTGAAAAGGATACGCCGGGGGTGGGGAGAATTCCCAAGCTTCCCGGCGGGACGGCGGAAAACGGAGCTGCTTATGTCCATGCTTCCGCCTTCGGAATTATGGCCCTTTTCCGTATGGGACAACCGGAGGAAGCCTGGAGACAGCTTTGCAAATCCCTTCCCTTCACCCATGAGAGAGTTTCCTGCTCCCCCTATGTGGTACCCAATTCTTACGGCTACAACGAAGAGAAGGGGATCGACGGCGAGTCCATGCTGGACTGGCAGACCGGCAGCTCCAACGTCATCCTGAAAACCTTGATCAATGACGTCTTCGGCGTTGAACCGGAATTCGGAGGACTCTGGATCCGGACCGCAGCCTGGAGCCCCTTTGACAGCTTCGAATTCAGGATAAAAATAAAAGGCTGCCGCATCAGCCTCCGGTACAAAAAATCCGGTGGGGGAAGAAGGCTGTACCGGGTTGACGGCACCGGGAGAAAAGGTGTTTTTGACGGAATCCTGGGGCTTGAAAAGCTGTGGATACCGGAAGAAGAACTTAAGCGCGGAAAGATGGACATTGAAGTGGAGGACGGAAAGGGGACAATGGGATGAAAAAGCTTAAAATTGCAGTGATCGGGGCAGGCAGTACCTACACCCCTGAACTTTTTGAAGGGTTCATTGACCGGAGGGAAAGCATCGATGCCGGAGAATTTTTTCTGATGGATATCGACCGGGAGAAGCTGCAGGTGGTAGGGGGATTTTCCGAAAGGCTGCTCGGAAAGCATGGCATGGACTCCCGAGTGGTGCTCACCGAAAGCCTGGAGGAGGCCGTTGAGGGAGCGGATTATGTGCTGACCCAGGTAAGGGTGGGAAGGCTGGAGGCCCGGATACGGGATGAGAAGATCCCCTTGAAATACGACCTGCTGGGGCAGGAGACAACGGGGGCCGGCGGCTTCATGAAAGGCATGAGGACCATTCCCGTCATCCTGGAGGTTGCCAGAACCATGGAGAGGCTGGCTCCAGATGGGTGGCTCATCAACTTCGCCAATCCGGCCGGCATGATCACGGAAGCGGTTTTGAACCACACGGGGATAAAGGCCATGGGCCTGTGCAATGTGCCCACAAGCATGCTGAAGGATGTGGGGGAAATGCTGCCGGGAGGAAAGAAGGCCTTTGATTATGACTATGTGGGGCTCAACCATCTCAGCTGGATAACCTCCATCTATGCGGATGGCAAGGATATCCTGCCGGATTTGCTGGAAAACCGGATCGAAGTCACAGCCATGAAAAACATCTACGAAATGAAGTTCGAGAGTGCTTTGCTCAAGGCTACCAGGGGCATACCCTCCACCTACCTCAATTATTTCTATTTCAGGGAGGCACAGCTCAAACACTGCAAGGAGGAGCCCAGGACCCGGGGCGAGGTCTGCAGGGAGCTGGAGGCGAAAATCCTTGAAATATACAGGGACGGGGAGGCGAGTGAAAAGCCGGCCCTGCTGGAGGAACGGGGAGGAGCCTATTACTCCACGGCCGCCGTTTCTCTGATGGATGCCATCGAAAATGACAAAAAGGAGTTCCACGTGGTGAATGTCAAAAACGACGGAGCCCTGGAATTCATGGGCAAGGACGATGTGGTGGAGGTCAAGTGCCTGGTGGGAAAAAACGGAGCGGTTCCGGTGAAAATCAGAAATTTCAGGAATCATTATATCATGGGGCTGATGCAGGCGGTGAAGGCCTATGAAAGGCTTGCGGTGGAAGCAGCGCTGGAAGGGAATTATGATGCGGCTCTGGCGGCTTTGATGGTGCATCCTCTGGTTGGGGATTACCATAAAGCCAGAGGCGTGCTGGATGAGATGCTGGAGGCAAACAGGGATTATTTGCCCCGGTTTCATAACGGGAGGAAATGATTCATGGAGAGATATGTTCTTGGCGTCGACGGCGGTGGGACCAAGACCCACTGCGCCTTGTTTGACCTGGCCGGAAACGGGATTGATATGATAAACTGGGGCCCCACCAGCCATGAGGTTTTAAAGGGCGGCTTCAAGGAACTGGAAAGTGAACTCTCTTCACTTTTTCACCATGTCCTGGAGAAGAACGGCATTGGGTTTCACCAGATTGCCAGAGGTGTTTTCGGGTTTGCAGGCATCGATACCTGCCGGCAGCAGGAGCTGATTTCCGGAATCATTTCCCGGCTGGGCTTTAAGGATTTCATCCTGTGCAACGATGCTTTCCTGAGTGTGAAAGCCGGATGTCCCCAGGGGTACGGTGTGGGAATCATCAATGGCACAGGCTGCTGCGTGGCAGGGATTGATCCCGGAGGAAGGCTGCTGCAGGTGGGGGGACTGGGACACCTGACGGGGGATGTGGGTGGCGGTGCCGGTTTGGGAGAGGCGACAATCCGGGCGGCATATACCTATTTCTTCCGCTGCGGCGGTCATACCCTTATGGCCGGAATGCTGCTGGAGGAACTGGGAATTACATCCAAATATGAACTCGTGGAGTGTATCCACAGGAAAATATCGAAGGGTGAAATACGAATTTCGGATTTGAACAGGCTGGTATTTGAAGCGGCAAACATGGGGGACGAGGTAGCGACAGCCATTCTGGAGAAAGTGGGGGAGGAGCTGGCCGCCTCGGCAAACGGCGCCTTGAAGGAGCTGAAGTTCGGAGCGGGCAAAAAGATATGCATCGTGCTGGCAGGCTCCATCCATCTGAAAGGGAATCATCCCGCCCTGGTCGACAAATTGAAAGAAAGCATTGTGCTGCAGAACCCCGGCAGGGAAATTGAATTTGTGCTGCTGGAAAGGCCGCCGGCAACAGGCGCGGCCATCTGGGCACTGGAAAGCGTGCTTGGACGGGAGGCCATCCGCGAAAAGTTTTTTTCGTGAGAAGTATGTGTGTCGATGAAGCAAAGCTTTGACTCTCTGGGCATACTGTGCTATAATTTCGTTACGTCCTTCAAAAGAAGAATTTGAAGGCTGAAAGGGTATGAAAAATACATGTACACTGCATCTATGCGTTTAAGGTAACAAAGGCACCGGAAATGGACTTGGCCGCCGTCAGGCAGGCCGG